>CAKUEU010000057.1 GCA_934646865.1 uncultured Collinsella sp.
GCCCCGACGGAGGGGAGGCGCCGCGCGCTCGGGCGGCGCGCCAGGGAGATAGTGGACGAGATAGTCGAGAAGCACGGTCTCAAGAAGGAGTAACATCGGGATTTGCAGCGACGGACCTCAGGACGCTCTTACACCACGTCTGCGCGCGCGACCTCATAGATGCCGCATGAGCGTGGAAATATGGACACACGAGCGTGGATTTTCGGACGTCTAATGAACGAGAGTGGATAATCTCCCACTTTGAGTCCCAGATAAGGCTCAAAGTGGGAGATTATCCACTCTCATTTTTATCTAGCGGTTGCGGCTCCTTGTTGCGGAAATGCCGGCTGCTGCGATCGCTACGCCAACTGCGCTCAAGACGACTGTCGTTGCGCTGTTGTCGCCTGTTGCGGGCAGGACAGTCTCGGTGTGCTTAACGACCGCTGATGTCTTGGCAGGGGAGGAGACCGCGGTTGGCTTTTCCGCTTTCGGTTGCGGTGTGGGCTCGGGCTTGGTTTCTGGATTGGGCTTGACCTCGGGGTTCGGCTTGACGTCAGGGTTGGGCTTGGGATCGGTCGTATCGGTTGCAATCAAGTGCACGTCGCTGACGAAGACGTAGCGGATGTAGTAATCGTGCCGAGTCTCGCGCATAATTCCCTGCGTGGTGTCGTAATCGCGGTCAACGCGTGTGCCAAGGAGGGTTGAGCTGATGAGGTTCAGTCTGTAAGGGATTTGGTCATCGGCATAACCGCCTGTAAAGACTACGGTTGCTCTTACGTGATTGCCGATCATGGTCAGGGCAATAGAGACGTTTGCCTCTTTTGGGTTCTCGGTTTTTATAAGACTTTCGGTATCGGTGTCGACCTTGAAGAGATGGACGGTGTCGTTAAGCCCGTAGACGAAATCCTCGGGTTTGTCGGGGAAGTCGTATACAAGAGCTTCGTTCTGGACCAACACGAAAGCAGGGAGTAGCTCCAAGTCGTAGTAGTGATCGACGACGGTGGCTGCTGTGAGGCCGCCTTCCGCGTTAGCTTCGTCGCAGGTAATGGGGGCTGCTACATCGGGCTCGGGCATTTCGGTCGCTAGTGCTGCGCGGGGTAGCAAAAGCAGCCCTGCCACAAGAATGCTTACTCCGAAGGCGGCGACTCTGGTGCCTGCATGACGCATGGCGTTGCGGATAGGCAGGCTGGTCCGTTTGTTATGGGTTTGCGGTGCAACATGCTGTCCATACATAAGGCGCTCCTTGTTCGTAGGCCGGTTTCCGTGGATCTATATTGCGCCCGTCCGATTCGGCCAGGTTCATACACGCGAACGCTCACGCGAGCAGGGAGATTGCTGTAACTAATTTTCTCATATTTAACAGTCCGCGAACAATGGTCTTCAGCCTAATCCTTGATACTCATCGTCAGTTACCTGAGGGCCTTTGGCGCCTCGTCTGCTAGTCGATTGGCTACCTCTGAGATTCTGCTGTGGCCAGAATTGAGCAGAAGGCTGGGAGTGAAAATCGGGAGTTCCCGATTTTGACCGGTTTACGTTTGTGCGAGATTCTCGAATGCGATGTTCGCGATCTTGTGAATGTGAAGGACGAGACGAAGTTCTACAGCTTTATGGTCGCATGCGCAGCGAGAACGGGGCTACTGCTTTACCCATGAGGGCGCCTGCGTGCGGCACTCTCCATCCATTTTGGTTAGCTCTGCATACCGAACATGGCGTTGAGGAGTGCAGTGCCTGTCCGGGTGCGGAAGACCTTCTCGCGCGCTGCGAGCACGGCGCTCTCGGAGCAGCCGTTTTCGTACAGGTTGACTAGGTAGTCCGCCTCCACCAGAATCCGGTAGTCGGCGCCGTCGATAGCGTCGTAGGTGTGGTGGTGTCCGACCAGGAACGCCACGCGCTCGTTGGTCTGGGTGTCAAAGCCCAGATCGCTCAGCATGGCTCGAGCCGGTGCCGGACCTTCCTGCTCCTGCAGTTTTCCCGAGCTGGAGCCGTGCTTCTCGATGGCCGGGCGGATGCCGATATCGTGGACAATCGCTGCCGCGGTAAGCGTGAAGAACTCGGGCTGGGGCAGGCTTTCGGTCTCGCCGATAGTGCGCGCGAAACTTGCCACTTTCACAAAGTGCTGGATGCGCTTGGGGTCGCCGGCATCGAATTCAACCATCTTGAACATAAGTCTGTTGAGGAGCGTATTCTGCTCCGGGGTGAGCTGCGTAATACCGCTCTTGTCGTCCTGCATTGCGCTCCTTTCGCTGGCGTTTCGCACAATCGATTGTAGCGCGAGTGCATGAATGGGGACGCATTCCCTCGATGGCATGGAGAGGCGCGACAGATATCTGTCGACTAAAGAAGACGGATTTCTATCTAATTTGTCGAGTATAAAAGACAAAGGCCCCGGAGTGCAGTTAATCGCGCTTCGGGGCTATCGTTTAAGGATTTGTGGCGGTTCGACTATCGCGGTTTCAGTTGAACGCGTTAGTCAAACAGGCTCGGCATGTCGTTTTCTTTCATGAGGGCACCGGCGGAGGGGAGGCTCTGCGCGGTGAACTTCTCGGCCGAGACGCCGGCACCGAGGATGTCCTCGGTCGTGCCGACGGTGGTGACCGAGCGGCCCCTCTTGGCCGTGAATGCCTGGACGCCCTGCGTGTTGGTGGTTGTCTTAGTCTTGAGCAGCGAGGTGTTGAAGTTCATCAGGCGGTAGTCGCTCGAGACCAGGGCAATGTCGCGATCTTCCTTGAGCACCTGGGCATACAGCAGCTTGCTGTCGCCGTAAATGGCGTTCTTCAGGCGCTTGCGGTTGGTTTTGGTGACGTATCCGGAAAGCGCGACGCGCACCACGCGGCCGTTCTCAAAGACAAATAGCGCGTCGGCCTTGTAGTCCTCGGGGTCGATGACCCAGATGACGCTCTCGTCGGGTTCCATCTCAAGATCGGTCGGCAGGTACGAGCCCAGCTGGGCGGACTTGGTGTCCTCAAACGCCGCGACCTTGCACTTGTACACCTGGCTCTTGTTGGTAAACACGAGCAGCTCGTGCGTGTTGGAGGACGGGAACTCAATAAAGGGCTTGTCGCCGTCTTTGTACTTGAGCGTAGCGGCCTTCTTGAGCACGCGGTCCGTCATCTTTTTGAGGTAGCCATCGCGCGAGAGCATGATGGTAACGGGGTACTCCTCGACCTCGGGCTCCAAGCTTACCTCGATAACCTCATGGGGCTCGATCCTGCCCGTGCGGCGCGGCATCACGTACTTCTTGTTGACCGCGGCTAGCTCGTCGCTGATGACCTTCTTGATGTTCTCCTCGCTGGAGAGGATCTCCTCAAGCTCGGCAATCTCGCCCTCGAGCTTGGCGATGTCCTTGGTGCGGTTGAGAATGTACTCCTCGTTGATGTTGCGGAGCTTGAGCTCGGCAACAAACTCGGCCTGGGTCTCGTCGATGTCGAAGCCGCGCATAAGGTTGGGTACGACCTCGGCCTCAAGCTTGGTGCCGCGGATGATGGCGATGGCCTTGTCGATGTCGAGCAGAATTGCCTCAAGGCCGTGCAGCAGGTGCAGGCGCTCGGACTTTTTGCCCAGGTCAAAGTTAATGCGACGGCGTGTGGACTGAATGCGCCACGCGACCCACTCATGCAGGATCTGGCGCACGCCCATAACGCGGGGATAGCCGTCGACCAGCACGTTAAAGTTGCATGAGAACGAATCCTGCAGCGTGGTCGAGCGGTAGAGTTTGGCCATGAGCTTGTCCGGGTCGACGCCGCGCTTAAGGTCGATAGCGATGCGCAGGCCCGAAAGGTCGGTTTCGTCACGGATGTCGGCGATTTCCTTGACTTTGCCCTCTTTGGAGAGCTTGACGATACGCTCGATGATGACGTCGGTCTTGGTGGTGTAGGGGATTTCGTAGACCTCGATGATGCGCTCTTCGGGGATCCAGCGCCAGCGGGAGCGGATCTGGAAACTGCCAAGGCCAGTCTCGACGATTTTCTCCATCTCCTCGCGGCGGTAGATAATCTCGCCGCCGGTTGAGAAGTCTGGCATAGGCATATACTCGAGCAGGTCACAGTCGGGATCCTGCAGGTAGTGCATCGTGGCGGTGCAGACCTCGTTAAGGTTGAAGCCGCAGATGTCGGACGCCATGGCGACGCCGATGCCCTTGTTGGCCGAGACGAGGATGTTGGGGAACGTGGTGGGCAGCAGACGCGGCTCCTTCATGGCGCCGTCGTAGCTGTCGACAAAGTCGACCGGATCCTTGTCGATGTCCTTAAAGATCTCAGCGCTGATGGGGGAGAGCTTAGCCTCGGTGTAACGCGAAGCGGCGTAGCTCAGGTCGCCCGAATAGTATTTGCCAAAGTTGCCCTTTGACTCCACAAAGGGGGCGAGCAGCGCCTCGTTACCGGTGGCCAGACGCACCATCGTCTCGTAGATCGCGGCGTCGCCGTGCGGGTTAAGCTTCATGGTCTGGCCCACGATGTTGGCGCTCTTCTGGCGCTCGCCCTTGAGCAGACCCATCTTGTACATGGTGTAGAGCAGCTTGCGGTGCGAGGGCTTAAAGCCGTCGATCTCGGGGAACGCACGCGAGACGTTAACGCTCATGGCATAAGGCATGTAGTTGACCTCGAGCGTCTGCGTGATCGGCTGGTCGGTGACCTCGGAGTGCAGGCCGATGACGTTCTCGGCGTTGACCTGCTTTTTCTTGGGCTGATTCTTCGTCTTCTTCTTTGCCACGATTTCCTCTTGAACTTCTTATGGGCCGTCGTTATCGATTTGCTGCTACTGCAGGTCCAGCTGGTCCAGGTATTCCTTGCCGTGCTCGGAGATGTGGCGCTTGCGGCCCGCCTCGTCGTTGCCCAGCAACAGGTTGAACATGGTTTCCATCTTGGTGACGTCCTCGGGCTCCACCTTGATCAGGCGGCGCGTCTCGGGGTTCATGGTGGTGAGCCACATCATGTCCGGATCGTTCTCACCAAGACCCTTGGAGCGGTTGATCGAGCACTTCTGGTCGCCGATCTCCTTAAGGATGCCGTTCTTCTCGAGCTCGGTGTAGGCAAAGTAGGTCTTCTCTTTGCAGTTGATCTCGTAGAGCGGCGACTCGGCGATATACACGTAGCCCTCATCGATAAGCGTGGGCACCAAGCGGTAGAGCATGGTGAGCACAAGCGTGCGGATGTGATAACCGTCGACGTCGGCGTCCGTACAGATGATGACCTTGTTCCAGTTGAGGTTGTCCAGGTCGAAGGCGCCAAGATTCTTAATGCGCTTGTCCTTGATCTCCACACCGCAGCCCAGTACGCGCATGAGGTCCATGATGATGTCGGACTTAAAGATGCGCGGGTAGTCCTCCTTCAGGCAGTTGAGGATCTTGCCACGAACGGGCATAACGCCCTGGAACTCGGCATCGCGCGAGGTGCGAATGGCACCTGCTGCCGAGTCGCCCTCTACGATGTAGATCTCGCGGCGGCTCTTGTCCTTGGAGCGGCAGTCGATGAATTTCTGCACGCGGTTGGCCATGTCGGTCTTCTGCTGCAGGTTGGTCTTGATGCTCTGGCGCGTCTTCTCGGCATTCTCGCGCGAGCGCTTGTTGATGAGCACCTGCTCCAGAATCTTGTTGGCGGCGTCTTTGTTCTCGATTAAGTAGGTCGAGAGGCGCTCCTTAAAGAAGGCGGTCATGGCCTGCTGGATAAAGCGGTTGTTGATGGCCTTCTTGGTCTGGTTCTCGTAGGACGTCTGGGTGGAGAAACAGTTGGTCACGAGTACCAGGCAGTCCTGAACGTCCTGCCACTTAATGCCGCTCTCGTTTTTGTTGTACTTGCCCTGTTGCTTAATGTAGGCATCGATGGCGCTGGTCAGAGCACTGCGGGCCGCTTTCTCGGGCGAGCCGCCGTTTTCGAGCCACGATGAGTTGTGGTAGTACTCCTGCATCATAAAGGTGCGCGAGAAGCACATGCACGCGGTGATCTTTACGTTGTAGTCGGGCAGGTCCTCGCGATCGCGGCCGCGACGGTCGGCCTCGATAAAGAACGGCTCGGTAAGGTAATCGGTGCCGACTTTCTCGAGAACGTAATCCTCGATGCCCTTGGGGTAGCAAAAATCCTCTTCGGCAAACTCGCCGTCGTCGCCCTCGATGCGCAGACGGAAGGTCACGTTGGCATTGACCACGGCCTGACGGCGCATGGTCTCGCGATACCAATCGTGGGGAATGCTGATCGAGGTAAAGACCTCAAGATCGGGGCGCCACTTGATAGTGGTGCCGGTGCGGTTCTCGTCGCTGGGCTCAATCTCGAGTGCCTTCTTCTTGGCGCCGACGACTTTGCCCTTCTTAAAGTGCAGGGAGTACTTGTTGCCGTCGCGCCAGACGGTAACGTCCATGTACTCGGAAGCGTACTGGGTCGCGCAGGAGCCCAGGCCGTTGGTGCCGAGCGAGAAGTCGTAGTCGCCGCCCTGGTTGTTGTTGTACTTGCCGCCGGCGTAGAGCTCGCAGAAAACGAGCTCCCAGTTAAAGCGCTTCTCGGAAGGGTTCCAGTCGAGCGGGCAGCCACGACCGTTATCCTCTACCTGGATGGAGCCATCGCGAAAGGCGGTAAGGGTGATGAGCTTGCCGTATCCCTGGCGCGCCTCGTCGACGGCGTTGGACAGGATCTCGAAGGCGGCGTGCGCGCAGCCGTCGAGTCCGTCCGAGCCAAAGATGACGGCGGGGCGCAGACGTACGCGCTCCTCATCCTTGAGCTGGCGAATACTGTCGTTACCATAGTTTGCGGTGTTTTTTGCCATACTCGCTCTCTTGGTGCTTCCTCTTGTTCATTTAAGTCGTATAGATAGTCAAGGTAGCATAGCCCAGCCCGTGGGCGATTCCACCTAACACGAAATCCATCGAACAATCGTTCGTAATTTGATGGAATGGCGTTTACTCGGGCAAAACCGAGTCGGTTCTGTCCGAGTAAGTTTGAAGGCGGCTGAAGGCGCCCTATCTTGTTTGCGGCTGTTGGTTCAAATCGAACATTGGGACAGACGTCTCGTTTTATGGGCCGAGGGTATGCGAACCACGGCCCTTTTGGCCTGAAAGGGGGTCTAACGGGGCGTTATTTGGGCCACGGGTCACTTCGCCTGTGCCGCGTTTCGTCATACGCTCATAGTGGAAGCCGATGCCACGGGGCCGACGAAAGCCTCGGGCAGCGGATGAGCTGCAAGCCGAAAGGAGCGGTGAGGATGATGAAGCCCATGACGAAAAAGTTGCTGTTAGGAATTCCCACCGTGACGCTTTCGGCCGTGCTGGCGTGTTCGGTGGCCGGCTGTGGCGATAATGCGCCGAGTGGCTCGGGCGGGAGCGCACCTGTGCAGGAGAAGGCCGAGAAGCCCAAGGCCTATGAGTCGCAGACGGTCGAGGTGGCTGGCATTATCTATGAGTCGGTGGCTCACGGTACGTTCTATCGCGGTGATGCCAAGAAGCAGGACGGCTTTTACCTGCACGTCAAGATCACCAACAATAATGCAAAGAACAGGACGTTTAACTCCTTTAACGTGCATGCTGCCCAGGGCGATCTTGAGGCAGGCGACCCGTTATTTACTTCCGGCAAGGCGGCCGTGCTCGACTACGTTGCAAGCGAGGCTCCCGATGAGCTTCACGAGGGCATCGATCTTTCCAAGAGGCAAGATATCGGTCCGGGCGAGACCGTTGAGTACGTGTATTTCTGGGCGCCCAAGACGGCGTACTACGGGCCCATCACTGTCGAGTTCGTAGACGCTTACGCCCCCGCCAAGAATCATGAAGCCATGCACTTTGACACCACGGGGTGTGAGACTAAGGAGTTCAAGGCGGCCGGTGGCGTGGCTGATTCTGGCGAGAAGGCAGATCTGACCGGCATCGATTGCGCATCGTACAGTATCGAGGCCGCCGATGGGTACACGCTGGATTCGTCCAACGAAGAGCGTGAAAAGGCAGACTTCTTCCATGACGAGACTGGAGGACGTCTGCACATCAGCATCTTCCCGCGCTCGCCGGAGGAAGAGATTGCAAGTCTAGAGCAGGTCTACGAAGGCAAGGAGACGACAACCGACCAGGTCGAGTACAACGGCATAACGTGGCTGCGCTTTATCGGTCCCGACAACGGCCATACGCTGTTTGCGACGGCTCCCGCGACGGGCGAAACCGTCCGTGTGTCGATCGGCTGGAAGATCGACTGGGATGCTGCCGTGCCCATGATGGAGGCACTGAAGCTCAAGTAGCGCTGCGATTCCCACGTCAGGCGACTCAGGGCTGGCTTCGAGTTATCGGGGCCAGCCCTTTTTGGAGTGCGATGAGCAGGGCCAGTGGCTCGCGCGGTTTCGGGTACAGCTGGGCACCGTGCGCGCAATGACAGACATGGTTTTCATAATGACAGATATAGTTGACATGCATTGATGGATGCAATATATTTCTGTCATGTTGCAACGGATATCTGTCCATTACTACGAAAGGAACTCCATGCCGGGCAAAAAGAACCTACGCATGAAGGCGGCGCGCGCGGCGGCTGGCCTTTCGCAAGCCGACTTAGCCGAGGCCGTGGGCGTTACGCGTCAAACCATCGGCCTGATCGAGGCGGGCGGCTACAATCCCACGCTCAACTTGTGCGTGGCAATTTGCAAAGCGCTGCGCGTCACGTTGAACGACCTGTTTTGGGAAGACGAGATCGACGTCGACCCTAACGCTCTTTAGGAGTTCGCTATGAAATTTGAAGATTTAAAACTCGTGCAAAAGTGGCGCGAATATGCCGGCCCAAAGGATGAACGCCTGGAGGCTGAGAACGCGAAGATCTACAAGATTGGTTTCGTGCTGCTTTCGTTTGGCATGCTGGCAATTCTCTTCTATCAATTTATAGCTCGACAGGTCGCGTGGGTTCACAGCGATGCCAGCGAAATGCCGCACCTCTTTGCGACACCGTTCGAGGCTGCCATGTATGCGTGGCTCGTTATCGTGATGCTAATCTGCGTGGTGCTGCAAACGCGGAAGGGCTATGTCGATACCAACCGTTTTGGACAGACTGAGCATCTTCCTGCCGGGTATTTCCTGCTTATCAGTGGTCTCAGTGGAGCTGTGAGCGCGCTTGTTGTCGCCGCGATGCGCTGCATCGCCGAGGCGCAGATCGTTCCGCTCGAAAGCGTCTTTTGGTTGGCGAACCTGGCTACGGGCGTGTTCTGCGGTGCGACGATTTTCATAGCCACATTCGCCGTTCTGTGCGCATCGTTCTTCACGGCGAAAAAGCGCCGTGCCAAGCTCGAGGCAGAGTTCGACGACGCCGGCGATATCTAATGCGCAAGGGGCTGACTCTGGGTTATCAGAGCCAGCCCCTTTTGTGCTCGACGAACGGGGTCAACGCCGCTCGCAAAAGCGCTGAGAGCTAGCGGGACTCATCCGTTCCGGCTCCATCGCTGCCACTACGCTCGAGTGTGGCGCGGCGAGCACTGTAGGCGATGAGGCCGGCTCCGGCTGCGGCGAATGCTGCTGCGGCTGCGGTTAGGGGGACGTTGCTGTCGCCCGTGCCAGCGAGCATGCCTGATTTACCGGAGCGCTTGTTATTGTCGTGACCCTTGCCGCTGCCAGAGCCGCTTCCGCCGGAGCTGCCTCCCGTGCCAGAACCGCCGCTGCTCGAGCCGCCATCGCTGTCCACGGTCATCGGTGCGTCGTGAAGCCCCGTCGTATCCGCATTGTCACTTACGCCCACCAGCACCTCTGCGCGTTCGCATGCCGCGTCGGGGATGTGGAGCTCGTGCAGCACGCCGCCCAGCGCGGAGTTTGCGCCCGCGCGAATCTCTTCGAGCGTTACGGGGTCGAGCGCCACCAGGTCACGCGCCTTCGCATACAGCGTGACGCGTTTGCCCACCTCGTCGCTCCAGCTCTCCGGGATGGCAAAGCTCATGCGGAACTGTGCCGTGCAGCCCGGAGCCAGCACGGCGTTGCCATTGTCAGCAACCAGCGGGTGCGTCGCAAAACGTGCGCCCAGCATCTCGACTGCGTATTTCACGTGTGCCATGTCGTTGGTCGAAGCGTCCTCGGCAAGCTCTGGATCGTAGATCGATGCCATGCGTGCGTTCGCTCCGAACCCGATGGATGCGCTGGAGAACGGCTGGTTAGAGCCCTCTCGGTACAGATCGATCGTACCGGCGGTCAGCAAGGTGTTGCCGTCGTTTCGCACCGTGACCATGAAGGATTCGCCTGCTGCTCCGGGCACCACCGCGCCCGAGGTAGCGACCGCACCCGTCGGAGTGGCGCACGCTACCAGGGGCACTTCGATGCCGTGCAGTTCCGCCTTGCTCTGCTCGGCACTCACAATGTGCGTGGCGAGCGCCGAGAGCATGCCGCCCGACGTCAAAAACGTCGTTATCTGATCGACGGGGTGGTCGAGCTCACACATCACGAACGGTTCTGTGAACAAATCTCCTTCCAAGGTGTTGGCCAAGGTGCTGGCGAAGATGCGGAAGTGCTTGCCCATCACCGCTACCGGGTTGCCTTCTTCGTCGTAGGTCTGTCCCACCTTGCCGTCGGTGTTCTCTACGTACATCAAGCACCGACCGTTATTGCTCGCGCTGAACGACGCCGGGCCACAGCCCGCGGCGCCCACGGGCTCCGATGCAAATGCCGTCGCGCCTCGTGTCCAAGTAATATGCTGCAGCTGCTCGTTGATGGTAGCCAAAAAGCCCGTGTGCTGCGGCCACGGCACCGCGTGGGGCACTGTGGCATCTGGCGACATAACGCCCCAACCCGCGATGGACTGGCCGATCACAGCGTACGATGCGCAGCCACAACCGCTTGCAGTCTCGTATGCAACGGGCACCACCATTTTGCCGTTGATATTCTCGGGCGCGCCCAGCTCGATGCTCGACGGTGCCTGCGGAAAGCGGAGGACCTGACGGAACGTGAGGCTGTCGCCCAAATCATCCGACCACAGGGTAAAGCACTCGAGTGCGACCTCTGCCTCGGTGCCCAACGCCTTTTCTGCGGTGGCTCCGCGGCGGTGGAGATAGGCGCCCGACAGGCGTCCGTCGACAAGTGTCTTGCCCACTGTGATGCGTGGGCACTGCAGGCAATGGTAGCCATCCTCCTGCAGGCGGCCGCGCGAGATGCTGCGCCACGACGTGTGCGATATCACGCGAACTTCGCTATTGCTTATGCGCAGACGCACAACGGACAGAATGCCGGATGTGCTTGCCGTGTCGAACCGGGTTGCGTCGCCTTCGGGGCGCTCTCCCGAGACCAGCAATACGTAGGCGTCCGTGCGCCCCGCGCCGTCTGTGTATTCAATTACGTCGAAGTCGTAATCGAACGTGCCGCCACGCTCCACGTCGCCCTCGCCAAAGCCCAGGGGGAAGTCGACCGGCATGGGCGCGGACCACGCGCCGTTTGCCTTCGTGTGTACCACCAGGCGCGA
>CAKUEU010000058.1 GCA_934646865.1 uncultured Collinsella sp.
AGTGACGCCGGGGTCGACCCCCGTCATACGATTAAAATACTGAACCCTTGCCAATGGTGGACTGTGACAAAAGGAGAGAACTTATGAGCGCCGGCGCTACGCTACTCAAGCTGCAACAGATCGATTTGGAGCTCGCCCGCAACAAGAGCGAACTTGCCAATATGCCGGAGCTCAAGGAGCTCGCTTCCAAGCGCAAGACCTATGTAAAGCTCAAGTCCGAGATGACCAAGCTCTACGCCCAGCGCAAGGACCTGGACATTGAGCTCGACGACCTCAACACCACCGAGATCCAGACCAACAACGCCATCGAGGCCGCCAAGAAGCGCCACGTCGACGGCTCCGACTACCGCGAGGTGCAGGACCTGGAGAACGAACTTGCCACCCTGGCCAAGCGTCTGGATAAGATCGAGCACACCCGCAAGGATGTCGTCGTGGCCCATAAGGAGGCGCTCGACCGCGAGGCACGTGCGCAGGCCATCATCGCCAAGTTCGAGGAGGGCGTGAAGGCCGACACCAAGGCCGCGCGCGCTAAGGCTGCCGACTTGCAGGCCCAGATCGATGCCGCGACCAAGGAGCGCACCGCGCTTGCCGCCACGCTGCCGACCGACGTGCTCACCGACTACGAGCGCCTGCTCAAGCAGTTCCGCGGCCTGGCTGTCGAGACCATCCAGGGCAACATCCCCACGGTCTGCCACACCGCGCTGCAGGCGTCGTCCATGAGCGACCTTAACCACGATGGCAGCGAGATTACGCACTGCCCGTACTGCCACCGCCTGCTGGTACTCCCGAGCAAGGAAGCTTAAACGATGGCGGCCCCCAACAATTCAATGCAACTTGAGGGAAAAACGATCCTGCTGGGCATTACCGGCGGGATCGCCGCCTATAAGTCATGCAATATCGTGCGCCTACTGCAAAAGCGCGGCGCACGCGTAAAGGTCGTCATGAGCGAGCATGCCACGGAGTTCGTGGGGCCGCTCACCTTCCGCGCGCTCACCAACGAGCCGGTCGCCCTGGGTCTGTTCGACGATCCGTCCGACCCCATCCACCACATTTCGCTCGCACAGGAGCCCGACCTGGTGGTCGTGGCGCCCGCAACGGCCAACATCATCGCCAAGATGGCCAACGGCATCGCCGACGACCTCATTTCCACCACGCTGCTCGCCACGCCGCGACCCATTGTGATTGCGCCGGCCATGAACAACGGCATGTGGAAGGCGGCAGCGACGCAGGCCAATATGGCAACACTGCGCGACCGCGGCGTGCACGTGGTGGGTCCTGGCAGCGGCTACCTAGCCTGCGGTGACGTGGACACAGGGCGCATGAGCGAGCCCGAGGACATTGTCGAGGCCATCTGCGAGGTGCTTAATCCCGCCCCGCAGGACTTGGCGGGTAAGCGCATCGTCATCACGGCCGGCCCTACGCACGAACCGATCGATCCGGTGCGCTTTATCGGCAATCGTTCGTCAGGCAAGATGGGCATCGCCTTGGCAGGGGAGGCCGCACGCCGCGGCGCTGCCGTCACGCTTGTACTGGGTCCGACATCGCTCGACGTTCCCCGTAGCGTGGAGTGTGTGCGCGTGCAGACCGCCGCAGAGATGCTCCAGGCCGCGCTCAGTGCCTTCCAGACGGCCGATGTGGCCATCTGCGCTGCCGCCGTCGCCGACTACACGCCCGCAGCCCCTGCGGACCACAAACTCAAAAAGGTCAACGAGCGCCTCGACCGCATTGAGCTTGTCGAGACGGTCGACATTCTGGCCGAGCTCTCGCGCCAGAAGGGCGAGCGCCGCGTGATCGGATTTGCAGCCGAGACCGATAACGTCGTGGAGTACGCTGAGCGCAAATTGGTCCGCAAGGGTTGCGACGCGATTATCGCCAACGATGTCTCGCGCGCGGATTCGGGCTTTGGAACCGACACCAACAAGGCCTGGATTGTGAGCACAACGGGCACGCAAGAACTTCCTGTGCTAACAAAACCCCAGCTCGCAGATACAATTTTGGACTTGCTTCAAAATTTGTAAAAAAGTTCTTGCACAAGGCTAAAGTTTCGGGTTAATATACTCCCTGTTGCGAGCGAGAGCAGAGCAACAAACAAAAGCTTCGGGACGTGGCGCAGCTTGGTAGCGCACTTGACTGGGGGTCAAGGGGTCGCTGGTTCGAATCCAGTCGTCCCGACCAGAAGTTTGCAGGTCAGGCACCTAGTGCCTGACCTTTTTTGTTTTGAAAGCAATTGATTCTCGTTGCTTTAATCAACAACATTCCCAATCGATGCCCACCGCACAACAAAACGTGTACGTCACCCTCCAAAACCGACATTTTTTGACATGTTTGGAGGCTGACGTACACGAATGTAGAGCCCCGCGCCGCCCAGAAACGCCCTCCACATGTCTGGACTCTCTATGGCTGCGCTGGATAGACATCGCCGGAACGGGTATAGTATCGAAAGTTTTGTCGTTAACCAGCGGGGGAGTCCTGTGGGCATCAAAAAGAAGATCAAAAAGGAGCTTATCGGCACTTCCGATTACCCGTCGAATAAGATCTTTACGATCTCCAATTTCATCACCTTTACGCGCCTGATCCTCACCCTGGTATTCCTGTACCTGTTTGTGACGGACAACAACCGCGTTATCGCCATCGTCATCTACGCCGTCGCCGCCTCCACCGACTGGATGGACGGGCAGATCGCCCGCATGACCAAGACAGTCTCGTGGCTCGGCAAGATCATGGATCCCATCTGCGACCGAGCATTGCTGTTCACCGGTGTGCTGGGACTGGTTGTCCGCGGAGAGCTGCCCATCTGGGTTTGCGTGCTCATTATTGGCCGCGACATCTATCTGGGCATCGGCACGCTTATCGTGCGCCATTACCACCCTCGCCCCATTGACGTCGTCTTCCCTGGCAAGATTGCCACCGCGCTGCTCATGACCGGTTTCTCGCTCATGCTGCTCGGCTTTCCTATCGTGGACGGCTGGCACCTGCTGCCTTCCGCGTTCACGGCCTTCCCGGGTCTCAACGGAAGCTCGGTGCCCCTCGGCATCTTCTTTGTGTACGGCGGCGTGATCTTCTCCATGCTCACCGCTGTCATCTACTCCATTAAGGGCGGAGCGGCCATTAAACAGGCCATCGCGCATCCCGAGGACGAGGACATCGACTTTCTTAACCCCGAAATCGAAGACTGATTCATTGGGGTATGATTACGTACAGTTCATTCTTTGCGGCGTGGCCGCTTTAGTTAGGGGTTGTCATGGACAACATGGTTAACAATATGCCTCAGAACGATAAGACTGCGGACGCTACCTGCGTCTTCCGCGTTCCTTCGAGCGATGTCACCGTTCCCGACCTTATGGCCAACGTGCGCATCACCGCTCCCGTTCTGTCCATCGTCAAGGGTCCGCAGACCGGCGCCGCGTTTGAGCTCGAGGATGACACGACCACCATCGGCCGCGACCCGGCAAACGGCATTTTCCTCAACGATATGACGGTGTCGCGCAGCCACGCGCGCATTATTCGTGAGGGCCTGGGTGCCCGCATCGAGGACCTTGGCTCGCTCAATGGCACGTGGGTCGACGGCGCCATCGTCAACGCAGCCCCGCTGCACGACGGCTCTTCCGTTCAGATCGGTACGTTTACGCTCATCTACCACGAGAGCACGCCGGAGCGCATCGAAACCGGTGAGTAGGGCATGGCCGAACGCAACTATCTGAGTATCGGCCAAGTCGTCAACCTACTTCGAGGCGCATACCCCGATCTTTCGAACTCAAAAATTAGATTTCTAGAAGATGAGGGGCTCATTACCCCTCATCGTACGCCTAAGGGCTACCGTCAGTACTCCAAGGAGGACGTTGACCGCCTGGAGGTTATTCTGCACCTGCAGAAGACCCGCTACATGCCGCTCAACGTAATTAAGCAGCGCTTGGAAAACGCCACGGACCTGTCCACGCTCGCCTACGAGGTGGGCTTGCTGTCCGATGTTCCGCTTAAGACGGAACCAAAGGAGACCAAGCAGAAGCTGCATCCCATCGAGACCATTCCCGATATGCTGGGCGTCGAGATCTCGTTTATCCGCTCCTTGGCCGAAAATGACCTCATCCGCATTATCAAGAGTCCGCAGAACCGCGAACTCGTCGATGGCCGCGATTTTCCGATCATCCGTTACTGCTCCGAGCTGTCGCGCTTCCATATCGAGCCGCGCAACCTGCGTCAGTACGTGTCGTCGGCCAACCGTGAGTCTTCGATGTTTGAGCAGGTACTCGTGAGCATGCTCGGCATGGATACCTCCGACGACGAGCGCGATGCCAAGCTCGAGCGTGCTTTTAAGAAGTTGCACGACCTGACCGAGGGTGTCCACACCGCGTTGCTCAAGAACCGCGTTTTTGAGTCGCTGAACGCCGTCGTCGAGGACGCCGACATCGATGCCCTTGATGAGGAGATCGCTCGCTCCGAATCCACCAAGGCCAAAAGCGAAGAGAAAACCGTCCCTTCGACTGCATCGCACGACGAATCGCTCGTACAGCCGTCCAAGGTTGTCACCCCTTCGCATTCCGCTACCGCTACCGCGGGCAAATAACCGCTGTCACCAATCCAGCAATCCATGAAAGGCCACGCAATGTACGACTTCGAATCTCATATCGTCGACATCCCCGACTATCCCGAGCCCGGAGTCATCTTTAAAGACATCACGCCGCTCTTTGGCAATCCCGAGGCGCTCAAAGCCATGACCGATGCCCTTGCCGAGCATTTTGCCGGAATGGGCATCACCAAGGTCGTTGGTCCCGAGGCTCGCGGCTTTATGGTTGGCGTACCGGTTGCCGTCGCTCTGGGCGCCGGCTTTGTTCCCGCACGTAAACCGGGCAAACTGCCGCGCAAGACCGTTAGCCAGAGCTATGAGCTCGAATACGGCACCGATTCAATCGAGATTCATTCCGACGCTATCAGCTCTAAAGATACCGTGTTGATTCTGGACGACTTGGTCGCGACGGGCGGAACCGTCGAGGCAACAGGTAAACTTGTTCGCGATATGGGCGCAAAGCTCGTAGGCTACGGTTGTATCCTTGAACTTGCGTTTCTCAACCCGCGCGAGAAGCTCACGCCGTCTGGCGATGACGTTGAGCTCTTTAGCCTGGTGACGGTGGATTAGCCGTCGCCCTTAGATACTGGAAAGGAAGCTACATGCGCACAGCAAACACGCACAAAAACATGGCACGCTGCGCTGCTACGGCAACCCTCGCTTGTGTTTTGGGCTTGGGCCTCGCGGCTCCTGCCTACGCCGATACCGCATCCGACCTTGCCGCTGCTCGTACCAAGCTCGAGCAGATCGGTACCCAAACCCAGCAGATTTATGACGAGCTCGCCACGCAGACGCAGGCGCTCGACCAGACCGCTGGCGAGATCACGCAAAAGCAGCAGGAGATTGCTGACGGTCAGGCCAAGCTCTCGACCTACGTTGCCGGCGAGTACAAGACCGGCGGTCTGAGCCTTCTTCAGGTTCTGACGGGCGTCGATGACCTGGGCGACATGCTCAATCGCCTGTTCTACTACGGCAAGGTGTCCGATAAGCAGGCTCAGACCATTCAGGAGGTCAAGGAGCTTAAGCAGCAGCTCACCGATAAGCAGGCCGAGCAGGAAAAGAACGTCGCCGCCACGCAAAAGAAGGTCGACGAGCTCAACGCTCAGCAGGCTGAGGCCCAGAGTGTTGTAAACTCCCTCGACTCGCAGCTGCAGGCCGAGCTTGCCGCCGAGGCTGAGGCTAATGCCGCGCTGCAGGCTGGTATCAATGCCAGCACCGCCGAGAAGGCCACGGTGAACAGCGAGACCGCTGGTACGACCGAGAACACCAACAACGGTGGCGGCCAGAGCGCGGGCACCAACCAGGGCAGCAGCTCGAATCAAACCACTCAGACGCAGCAGCCTTCAACATCTACCCCTACGCAGCAGCCCTCCACGCCTGCTCCGACTCCGACGCCTTCCGCGCCGAGTCAGTCCGTTGACGGCGGTTCCGTTGTTTCGCGTGCGTACAGCAAGCTTGGTTGCGCCTATTCCTGGGGCGGTATTGGACCGAACAGCTTTGACTGCTCAGGCTTTGTAAGCTACTGCCTCACTGGCCGTTACTGCCGTCTTGGCACCACCGGCACCTTCATGGGCTGGACCCGTGTGTCCGATCCTCAGCCGGGCGATGTCGTGGTCAACTCGTACCACACCGGCATTTACATCGGTGGCGGTCAGATGATCCATGCCTCCGACTACAACACGGGCGTTATCATCAGCTCTGTTGCAGCTGGCATGAATAACAACTACATCTTCGTGCGCTACTAAGGTATCAATCACAGCGAACGATGTGGACCCTGCGGCATTTCAGCTGCAGGGTCCATTGTTTTTGTACCAATTCGCCTGTTCGCAAGGCAGCACTATCTAGTTTTGAATACTAGATATAAATCCCCAATTGTTCGTAAGTTGGCTATAATTGTTGAGGAACAATTAGAAAGGACCCTCTATGAGCTGGGCACTTATCTCAGATTCGAGCTGCAACCTTCGCGATTGGAAGCCAACCGCACCTCATACCATTTTTGCATTTGCACCCCTCAAAATTCGAGTAGGGGAGCGCGAGCTTGTCGATGACTTGACGCTCGATGTACATGAGCTCAACTGCGCTGTACAAGCGGAGTCGAGCGCCTCTTCGAGCGCTTGCCCCAGCGTAGGGGAGTGGGCTGAGCTCTTTAAGCTTGCCGACAAGACAATCTGTATGCCCATCTCCGAGGGGGTTTCGGGTAGCTTTAACGCCGCTGCCACCGCACGCGATATGGTGCTTACCGAGGATCCGAACCGCCAAATTCATCTCGTCAATTCACGCGCGGCTGGCGGCAAGATGGATCTAATCTTCTTGCTGTTTGACCGTTATCTCGCGAGTAATCCTGACATTTCATTTGAAGCTGCCTGCGCTTACTTCGATAGCCTTGAGCAAAATAGCAGGATTCTCTTTAGCCTGTGCAACTACGAGAACCTCGCAAAGGCCGGACGTATCCCCAAGGCCGCCGGCGTCATCGCCAACAAGCTCAATATTCGCATTTTGGGTACGGCGAGCGAAGCAGGCGAGATCGAGCTCGTCGGGCACACGCGCGGCGAAAAGAAGATGCTCGGCAAGATTGTCGACACCATGGAGGCCGAGGGTTTTACCGGCGGTGAAGTCGTCATCGATCATGTTGAGAATGAAGCGGGTGCCCAGGCGCTCGCCGATCACATTGTTGAGCATTGGCCAGGCTCCAAGGCCATCATCATGCCCTGCAATGGCCTCGATTCCTATTACGCCGAGATGCACGGCCTCATCATCGGCTATGGCATGGGCATAGCCTCGGGTCGATAGACCTACAACGTTGGTGGGACAAAAATATCAGTAGTATTTGTCCCACCACACCTCAGTTCCGTCAGCTGCTAAACCCGTTGAACTTAAGATAGCTCATCAGATACGCCTTCGAAACGAAGGACGAGACGGCGCTGCGAACGAGCAACGACTCACGCGTGACCTGATGGGCGGTATCAGGAACCGGTGTCTGCTCGATGGAAAATGCCGCACGAATCGATGCTTCGAGTTGGTCAACCACATAATCAAAGGCCGTCGGTGCATCATAGCTCAGCCGCTGAATATTAAAGAGCGCCTGGACCGCGGCAATGGGCAGCACCTGCTTAAAAATGCAAATGGCAATCAGGCGCGCAATCTGCTCGCGACCATACTGCTTTTTAACGGGGGCGGGAAGCAAGCCAACCTTTACATAGTTATTGATCATCGAAGGCGTAATAACGGGCTGCTCAACACAAATAGAAAGTGGCTCCATCCACAACGAAACATACTCAATAACCTGGTCGCGATAGAGCGTCACATTGGGAAGCTGATCATAGCGCGGCAAGCTGAGCGTATTGAGCTTACGAACGATATCGGACTGGATAAATGCATCGGGCAGCACCGTTGGCTGAATATCCTCAGGCTTAATGCTGACCGACGTGTCGGACATCGGAATGACGTGTTTTGCATGGTTCATGAGGGTCCTCCGTTCATTTTCTATATTGTATTCTAGATTATCTAGTTTTGGATACCACGTATTACTAAGCCGCGTACACAAAGATGGGGTCGATGCGGGCTTGCATCGACCCCATTATGTTAGAAGATAACAACCTTACATAAGATATATTATCGTACTTATCCACGGAGAAACGCGTATGCTCTGGTTGCCGCTATAGCTCCGTCAGAAACGGCGGTCACAACTTGACGTAAACGCTTGGAACGGATGTCGCCAGCAGCAAATAAGCCCGGTGTACGGGTAGTCATGGAATCATCGGTAACAATACCGCCGTCCGGCGCCAGATCGACCAGATGCTCGACAAGCTCGGTATGGGGCTGCGTGCCGGTAAAGACAAAGATGCCAAACGAGCCCGCCTCAAAGGCCTCGGCATGCGTCTCACCGGTCGCATTGTCCTTGAACGTGATCGTTGTGGGCATCGCATCACCGGAAAGCTCCACAATACTAGTTTGGTACCTAACTGAAATGTTGTCCTTAGCAAGCACCTTCTGCACGACACTCTCGGGCGCACGGAACTGATCGCGGCGCAGCACGATAGTCACACTGCTGGCAATGTCGGAAAGAAACAGCGCTTCCTCGCATGCCGAATTGCCGCCACCGATCACAAACACCTGCTTGCCGCGGAAGAACATACCATCGCATGTTGCGCAATAAGATACGCCACGACCACGATACGTATCCTCGCCAACAAAGCCAGCCGGACGCGGCGTGGCTCCCATGCACGCGATGACACTCCTTGCAGCCGTGTCGCCTATATCGTGGTGAACGGTAAACAGCGCGGAATCGGCATCGTAATCGATACCCGTCACCATACTCCATTCAACCCGAGCTCCCAGGCCCTCTGCATGCTGCTGAAAACGTTCACCAAGCTCAGCACCACTTAACAGCGGAATGCCAGGGTAATTCTCAATCTCGTTGGATGTGGCGATCTGGCCACCCGACATGCCCTGCTCAATCACGGTCGTCGTCAGGTTGGCGCGCGCTGCGTAAATGGCGGCAGCATAGCCTGCAGGGCCTCCGCCGATAATCGCAACATCGATCGGCTGATCGGTAGTCATGAAGAGTCCTCTCGTCGAAACATTGACGTTCGTTGCGCTCATACCCAAATTTACGTGAACATGACACTCATGCACTACAATGATAAATCGCGTAACAAAGCTGAAGGGGAGTTATCGATGAATCAAACGCAGACGAGCAATGACGCTCCCCTGCCTATGCAAGCCACTCCCCAACCGCAGCAAAAGGCTGTTGTACCTGCACAAAAGCCCCTCGTAACCATTGTGCACGCATCGGTTGGATCGGGCCACAAAGCCGCCGCTAACGCCATCGCGCAGGCATTTGATCTTATCCGTGGCACCAAAGGTATTCCTGAGGATATCGAGATTGAAGTACTCGATATCCTCGATTTTGGACGTATTAAATTCGACGGCAATAAGACCGCGGCGTCTTTTACCGGAGCCACGCGCCCGATTTATGATCTGACCTGGCGTTATACGTTTACGGGACATCTACTCTGGGGCGGCGGCACGGCATGGTCGCGCATCATGTTCCCCGCATTTAACGAATATGTCCGCACCCGCAGACCAATTGCCGTGGTCGCCACGCATATCACGGCAGCCAATGTTGCCGTGGGCGCCCGCGTCATCACGGGTATCGATTTCCCGGTCATCTGCGTGCCAACCGATTACGAGGTCGAGGGCTTTTGGCCCCACAAGGACACCGACTTATTCTGCGTTGCCAACGAGTTTATGGCCGAAACGCTCCGCCCGCGCAAGGTTCCCGAGGCAAAGATCCGCATTACGGGAATCCCCATTCGAGCCGGATTCGATACCGAATACAATCGCGAGGAAGAACTGAAAAAGTTCGATTTACCTACCGACAAAACTGTCGTACTGGTGATGGCCGGCGCCAGTTTACCCCAGCCCTACGTCCGTTTTCGTGCGGCGATGGACCACACGCTCCCCTTTCTGCGCAGCTTCGAGGACATGCACTTTGTCTTTTTGCCCGGCAAGGATAAGGAATACGCCACCCGTCTGAAGACACTCTTCAATGCCATGAAGCTCGAAAACGTCACGGTGCTAGACTACGTGGACGACATGGCGGCCCTCATGCACGGCTGCGATCTGGCAATTCTCAAATCGGGCGGACTCACCGTTACCGAGTGCCTATGCGCACACTTGCCGATGATCCTACTGGGAAAATCATACGGCCAGGAAAAGGCAAACACCACCATGCTCACCGGCATGGGTGCCAGCATGCACGTCACCACGGCACGTGAGCTCATCGTGACGCTCCGTCACCTACACGACCACCCCGAGTCACTCAAAGCCCTGCTCATCAACGGCGAAGTACTACGCCGCCCCCACGCAGCCGAAGACATCGCCATCGCCACCATGGAGCTCGTAGGCAAACCCCAAAAACGAAAACGAGCCTTCTGCCGCTTCTACTGGGGCGGCAAACCAGCGCATATCCGCTAGAGTCTTAATGTCCGCTGCCCAGCGGGGGTCGCCCTTATATCATTCCATGCTCAAACATTCTCGCTTCGCTGCGAAACTGCGCGTGGAACGATATAAGGGCGGCCCCCGCTGGGCAGCTACGTTTACGTACAAGTGGCTAACCCGATTTCCACATTTGAATCTGCGAAGGTAAACCAAAATAAATCATAGTAGTTGGCCGATACGGCAAAGAGATCGTTCCTTTGTCGCATCGGCCAACTACTATGATTTATATTTTTTCAAGCATGTAGCCCTTTCGCCTGAGCCCCATATATATCGTCCCGCGCGCAGTTTCGCAGCGAAGCGAGAATGTTTGAGCACGGGATGATATATATGGGGCTCAGGCGAAAACGGGATCCATGCGCCCCTGCGCAGCGAGAATGTTTGAGCATGGAATGATATGTGTGTGAGACGGGTGGGAGGGATACGAGCGCCCCTAGGCGACGCCGCTAGAGCCGAAACCGCCGTTTCCTCGGTCGGTTTTGTCTAGTTCTTCTACTTCTACGAGGTTGACGGTAGGGACTTCTTGGATGACTAGTTGGGCTATGCGGTCGCCTTTGTTGATTTGGATGTTGTTGGTGGGATCTAGGTTGATGAGGATGACTTTGAGTTCGCCTCGGTAGTGGGCGTC
>CAKUEU010000059.1 GCA_934646865.1 uncultured Collinsella sp.
ACGCCGATGGCACCCTTTGCAGCACAAAGCGCCACATTGGCAACGATGCACACCATGCCCGTCAGCGTGCCCACGCGCGCACGGTCGCCCTGCGCACGCTTAACAATCCACTCGACCATCTACATCCGCCCCCACGGTACTACCTATATATCTATTGCTCAAACGGATTGTAGTGTAGCCACTTTGCCCCACAGATACAAAAAGGCCGCAACCCACACGGGCCACGACCTTGGAATGTGCCATGCGGGACTGCCCCTTTGTCGATCGATTTATGCGCTTGCTTCGGCCGTGCTCTTCGAGGTTTCGCGCGAATCGGCCCCGTCTTCTGTCGCCTGTCCCTTCGCCGGCACCACGCCAAAGCAGTAGCTCAGCGCCGCAGACACCGCAAATGCCACACCGCCGGCGGCGCAGCACCACAGCAGGTTCGAGATGCCGCCCGTGGCAAAGCCAATGACCATGAGGACATTCGTCATGCCGATGGTATAGGCCGTAACGTGGCCCACGGCCGCAACAAGGCCTCCGACGGCGCCGCCAATGGCCATGCACGTCAGGCACCTGCCATATTTAAAGCCGCAACCGTACAGCGCCGGCTCGCTTACGCCGCCAAGAACACCCGAGATTGAATAGCCCAGCATGAGCGCCTTCTCGTCCTTATCCGCAACGCGAAGCGACGCGCCAAAGGGCATGCCCCAAACGGCGAACGTTGCCATCGTCGCGGCGATCAGAATGCACGAATCCGTTCCCACACTCATAAACTGCGCATAGGCGAGCGATAGGACAACGTTGCTGACGCCGGCGATCTTAAGAAACTCCCAGCCCGCGGCAAGCCCCATGAGCGTGAGCAGCGACACGATGCCACCGGAATTGCCAAGCATAAACATAAGCTGGCCCAACAGCATGCCTAGATAGCTGCCCGCCGGCGCCGTAATACACAGCGCAACCGGAACCATGACGAGCATGGTTGCAAACGGAACGAACGAAAACGCCACGGCCTTAGGGATAACGCGCTGAAAGAAACACTCCACTCGCCATAACACGGGCACCGAAATGAGAACCGGAATAACAGTCGTCGTGTAATCGTTGACCGGTGCGGGGAGCAGCCCATACACGGAAGTCATCGATGCCCCCGTCGTCGAAGCGGCATCGACGAGCTTAAGCAAATCGGGCGCAATCAATACGCCGCCCAGCATCATGCCCAGCTGCTCCGAGCAACCGAGCTGGCGGGCGGCCGCCCAACCAAGATAAATGGGCAAAAAGTAGTAGCCGGCGTTATAGAGCCAGCTGTAGAACAGGCGATAGATTTCGGAATCGGCAGACCACAGGCCCAGCATGCCTTCGCCCATAATGACGGCGACGGTGCGGAACAATGCCGCGCAGACAATAAACGGCAGCGCCGACATCATGCTTTTGGACAGATAGTCCACCACGGCCATGGCGTTTGATGAAACCGTCGTTGTAAACGAGGTGTTAGAAACTTGTGACATGGAACGCCTTTCCCAATGTGACATGCGGACTGTCCCTTTGTCACATCGTGCGGTACCGACCGATTGTGCGGTACTTTTCGTAGCGGAGGTTTGTGAGGGTCGCGTCGTCGAGCTGCCCAAGCGTATCGAAGGCATCAAATGCCGAGGATATGACGGCGCCGGCGATCTCCTCATGCGACAGGCCCCTATCGTCAACGATGCCGTCGATGATGCCGAGCGCCAGCAGATCGGGGGCCGTGAGTTTAAGCGCCTCGGCAGCCTCATTCGCGCGCTCGGTATCCTTCCACAGGATCGACGCACAGGCCTCGGGGCTCACGACCGAATAGGCCGAGCTCGAGAGCATCAGGATGCGGTCGGCCACGGACAGCGCCAGCGCGCCACCAGAGCCGCCCTCGCCTGTCACCACCGAGACAATCGGCGTCTTAAGGCCGCTCATCTCCATGAGATTCTGGGCAATCGCCTCGCCCTGGCCGCGCTCCTCGGCACCGATGCCGCAAAACGCGCCCGAAGTATCAACCAGGCACAGAACCGGCCGGCCAAATTTCTCGGCTTGGTGCATCAGGCGACGTGCCTTGCGGTATCCCTCGGGATGTGCCATACCAAAGTTGTGACGCATGCGCTCTTTGGTCGTGGTGCCGCGCTCGATGGCGATGACCGTTACGGGGCGTCCGTCTTTCCAGCCAATGCCAGCCACCACAGCAGCGTCGTCGCCAAAGTAGCGGTCCCCGTGCAGCTCCACAAATCCATCCAGGCCCAGCGAGATCATCTCACCTGCCGTGGCGCGATCTGCCGAGCGGGTCTGCTTGACAATCTCGAGCGCGGTTTTTGGTGCGGCCGAGCGCTTGAACAAGTGTCCCAACTTTTTGCCGCGGCGACCCGTATGCACGATCTCATGCGGTGCCCCCAGGACGGGCGCGTGCCCTTCGTGCAGCGCCAGCAGCTCGCCTACCGTGAGCGCAATCTCGCCACGCGGAACAACGGCATCGCAAAAGCCGTGCTCCAGCAAAAACTCGGAGCGCTGGAATCCCTTGGGCAGGCGTTTGTGCATGTTCTGCTCGATCACGCGCGGGCCGGCAAATGCCGTCAGGGCATCGGGCTCGGCCAGGATAATGTCGCCCTCCATGGCAAAGCTCGCGGTTACACCTCCGGTCGTGGGGTCCGTGAGCACCGTGATATACAGACCGCCCGCCTCGCTGTGGCGCCTAACCGCCGCAGAAATCTTGGCCATCTGCATAAGCGACGTCACACCCTCTTGCATGCGCGCGCCGCCCGAAACGGTAAAACCGACAACCGGCAATCCCAGCTCGGTCGCACGCTCAAATGTGCGACAGATCTTCTCGCCCACCACGGAGCCCATCGAGCCCATCATAAAGTTGGCGTCCATAAAGAAGAGCGCCGTATCGCAACCGCAGATCTTGCCCCTGCCGCACACGACGGCATCGCGCTCGCCCGAACGCTCGCTCACGCTCTTGAGCTTGTCGGCATAGCCGGGAAACGAGAGGAAGTCCTCTGACGCCAGTTCGGCATCCCACTCCTCAAAGGTACCCGCGTCGACCGTCATGCGCATGCGCGCGCGACCGCTCACGCGAAAATGCTTGCCGCAACGGGGGCACACCTCGAGGTTGTCGTGCAGGCGTGCCTCATCTATCACACGGCGGCACTCCGGACACTTGATAAACACGTGGCGCGCGGGAAACTCGGCGCACGACTCGGTTATCGGTCCCTCAAGGACATTGACCGTCTTCGCTTTTCTATTCATCAGCATAGAGATGCCCCATCAGATCGGTGTGATACATGCCCGACAAGAACTCGTCGTTTGCCAGCACGTCAAGCTGAAGCTCACTGTTTTCGCTCACGCCCTCAATCACGAGCTCGCCCAGGGCAGAGCGCATCTTGCGAATGGCGCCGTCGCGCGTGGGCGCACACACGATGAGCTTGCCGAGCATGGAGTCGTAGTACGGCGGAACTTTCGCTCCGGTAAACATGGCGGAATCCCAGCGCACGCGCGGGCCACCCGGCACACGCAACGCGGTGACCGTTCCGCACGACGGCAGAAAGTCCGGCGTTTCGGCATTGATGCGGCACTCCATGGCGTGGTTGCGCACCGGCATGTCCTCCTGCTCAAAGGGCAGAGGCTGGCCGGCTGCCACGCGCAGTTGCCACTTGACCAAGTCGGTATCGGTCACGAACTCCGTAACCGGATGCTCCACCTGCAAGCGCGTGTTCATTTCCATAAAGTAGAAATTGCCGTCGTCCGAATACAGGAACTCGATGGTACCGGCTCCTTCGTAGCCGACGGCACGAGCTAGGTCGCGTGCCGCCTTGTGCATACGGGCACGAATATCATCGTGCCCATCGAGGCACGGCGCGGGGCTCTCCTCGATCAGCTTTTGGTTGCGGCGCTGCACCGAGCACTCGCGCTCGCCGAGCGAAAACACATGGCCCTGTTTATCGGCCATAATCTGCACCTCGACATGGTGCGCCGGGGCCACGAACTTCTCCATGTAGCACTCGCCGTCGCCAAAAACGGCCTCGCCCTCGGCACGTGCTTCAATAAAGGCCTTTGCCGCATCCTCCACGCGCTCGACCTTGCGAATGCCACGACCGCCGCCGCCCGCACGAGCCTTGATGAGCACGGGGCAGCCGATGCGCTCGGCCTCGGCCGTCGCCTCCTCGGGGCTTTTGAGCAAATCGCAGCCCGGCACGATGGGCACGCCCGCCGCGGCAGCCGTTCGACGTGCGGCGTCCTTGTCGCCCATGCTGTCGATGACCTCAGCCGAGGGACCAACAAACGCCAGACCGTACTTGTCGCAGTCGCGCACGAAGCTCGCCTTCTCGGAAAAGAAACCGTAGCCAGGATGGATCGCCTTAGCTCCCGACTTTACGGCACAGGTGAGCACGGCATCGTCGTTGAGATAGCTCTCGGCAAGACGCGGGCCGCCGATGCAATACGCCTCGTCGGCAAGCTGCACGTGCAGCGCGTCCGCATCGGCCGTGGAATAAACGGCGACGGTCTTGATGCCCATATCGCGGCACGCGCGGATAACACGGACCGCGACTTCGCCGCGGTTGGCGATGAGCACTTTGTCGAACATGAAGCCTTCCTTAACTTTCGTGCATGAGTGCAAAAGACATATCGGCGCGGCAGCAAACCTCACCGTTGACGCTCGCGGTACCCGTCGCAAAGCGGAACGGCCCGTGTGCACGCGTGATGGAGCACACCAGATCCACCGTGTCGCCCGGGCGCACCGGACGCTTAAAGCGCACCTTGTCCAGACTCGTGTAGAACGGCGTCGCGCCGCGCGCCTCCTCATCGCCCATCAGCAGCACGCAGCAGTTTTGGGCGAGCATCTCGCACTGAATCACGCCGGGGACGATCGGGTTTCCCGGAAAATGCCCCTGCAAAAAGAACTCGTCGCCCGTAATCTTGATCTTGCCGTGGGCCTCGTCGCCCACCAGCTCCGCCTCATCGAGCAAGAGCATGGGCTCGCGATGCGGCAACAGTTCCTTAAGCTCTTCTTTGTTCATGGATATCACCTATCCGATCCTCATGAGGCAGCTGCCGAATTCCACGAGGTCGCCGTCGGCTACGCAGATCTCGAGCACCTCGCCGTCCGCCTCTGCCGTCACCTCGTTGAGGACCTTCATGGCCTCAATGATGCAGAGCGTCTCGCCGGCCTTGACCTTGGAGCCCACGCGTACAAACGGCTCGTCGCCCGGCGCCGGGGCAGCGTAGAAGACGCCGACCATGGGAGCGGTCACCTCGGTGCCCTTGGGCTCCGGCGCGGCGGCAGGTGCCTGCGCGGCAGGTTCCGTTGCGGCGGCAGGCATAGCGACAGGAGCCACTGCCGGGGCAGTCACGGCACCCGGCATAGGCATGGGCACGGCAACCGGCTGCGCGGTGCTCGCGCGCTCGAGCTCGACCGCGGTGCCATCGGGCTCCTCAACGCGCACGCGCGTGAGGCCGCGGTCCTCCATCACATCAGCTATCTCGGCAAGTCTTTTGGAATCCATGCTCTAGCTCCTCGTATATCTACGCAGCGCGATGGCGGCGTTGTGGCCGCCAAAGCCCAGGTTGGTCGAAAGCGCCCAGGTAAGGTCGGCGCGAACCGCGCGATTGGGCGTGTAATCAAGATCGCAGGCGGGATCGGGCGTGTGGTAGTTAATGGTCGGGGGCACCACGCCCTGCCCGAGCGCCATGGCACAGGCCATGACCTCGATGGCACCCGTGGCACCGATCATGTGGCCGGTCATCGACTTAGTCGACGAGACATGTGCGGCGCGTGCCGCGTCCTCGCCGAGCGCGCGCTTAATGCCCGCCGTCTCGGACGAATCGTTGAGTTTAGTCGAGGTTCCGTGAGCGTTGATGTAGAGGCCCTCGGAAGGCTTAACGTCGCCCTCGGCCACCGCCAGCGATATCGCACGGGCAATGCCGGCAGCCTCGGGATCGGGACTCGTGATGTGGTAGGCGTCATCGGTGTTGCCGTAGCCCACGACCTCGGCATAAATGTGTGCACCGCGCGCCTGCGCATGTTCCATGCCCTCCAGCACGAGCACGCAGGCGCCCTCGCCCATCACAAAGCCGTCGCGGTCTGCATCGAACGGGCGGCAAGCCGCCGACGGGTCAGGATTAGTGGTGAGTGCACGGCAGGACGTAAAGCCTGCAACGGCATCGGGGATAATGGCCGCCTCGGCTCCGCCCGCGAGGATCGCGTCGGCATAGCCATGCTTGATGGCGCGGAACGCCTCACCCACGGCATGGGCCGAGGTCGCGCAAGCAGTCACGACGGGCAGGGTCGGCCCCTTTGCCTTGTGGCGGATCGCGATATTGCCCGAAGCCATATTGGGGATCATCATCGCAATCATGTATGGCGATGCGCGGCGGGGCCCACGATCGGCGATCGTGTGGACGTTGTCGACGAGCGTCTGCATGCCGCCCACGCCTGAACCCACGTAGACGCCCAGGCGCTCGCGATCGATGGCGCCTTCGACATCAAAGCCCGCATCGTGCATGGCCTCGTCCGACGCCGCCAGTGCAAACTGAACGCAGGGATCCAGGTGCTTGGCATCGTGCTTGCCAAAGTAGTCGTTGCCGTCAAAGCCTTTGACCTCGGCCGCCACCTTGACGGCAAACGCATCCGTATCGAAGTGCGTAATCGGGCCGATGCCACAGGTCCCGGCGCACATGGCCGCCCAGGTGGCAAGCGCGGTGTTGCCGAGCGGCGATACGGCACCGATGCCGGTGATTGCAACTCTCTGTTCCATCTTGGTCTCCTCATTCAAGCCGTTCTTCGGCCCTGGTTTCTACATCGCCATTCCGCCGTCGACGCGCACGACCTCACCCGTAATGTAGGCAGCCGCATCGCTCGCCAAAAAGCGCGCCACGCCAGCCACTTCCTCGGGGCGCGCCATGCGCTTAAGGGGAATCTGCTCCTCGGTTGCCGCACGCACCTTCTCCGAGAGCTTTGCCGTCATATCGGTCTCGACAAACCCGGGGGCGACCGCGTTCACTCGTACGCCGCGGGGCGCAAGCTCGCGCGCCACCGCCTTGGTAAGCCCTATCACGCCCGCCTTGGAGGCAGCGTAGTTGGCTTGCCCGGCATTACCCATTAGGCCCACGACCGAGCTCATGTTGACGACGCAACCGCCGCGTTGGCGCATAAAGGTCTTGGTGAGCGCACGCGTCGTGTTGAACGTGCCCTTGAGATTGACATCGAGCACGCGGTCGAAGGCATCGTCGCCCATACGCATGAGCAGGCCGTCGCGGGTGATGCCGGCATTGTTGACGAGCGCCCAGATTGAGCCGAAGTCACTCAGGACCGTCTCCACGCACGCGTTGACGGCATCGGGGTCGGCCACGTCACATTGATATGCACGCGCCGTGGCGCCAGCCGCCTCACAGGCTTCGCACGTCTCGCGTGCCGCATCGACGCTACCGGCATAGACGACGGCGATATCGTAGCCATCCTCCGCCAGGCCCACGGCACAAGCGCGACCGATACCGCGCGAGGCGCCCGTGACCAGTGCCACGCGACGTGAGTCGTTGCGCTCGAGCGCGCCGTTGTTCAAGTTGCCCATGTCATTCCTTTCGGGTTACAGCTCTGTGGACTATGCGAGCTCGTCGGCAATAGCTGCGACCTGCTCGGCCGTTTCGCACGAATACACGCGAACGTCGCTCAGCGTACGCTTGACCAAGCCCGACAGCGTTTTGCCAGGGCCGACCTCAATAAACGTGTCGATGCCTTGATCCTGCAGGGCATGCAGCGTGTCGACCCAGCGCACGGCATGACTCACCTGGTTGGCCAGCACCTCCGATGCCGCCTGCGGGTCGGCCGGATAGGGCGCTGCCGTCATGTTTGCCATAACAGGAATCAGCAACGGGGACGGCGCGTGACCGGCCTCGATATATGCGGCAAGGCCACAGGTCGCCTCGGCCATATAGGGACTATGGAATGCGCCCGACACCGCGACCTTCATGGCACGGCCGCCCGCCTCTTTTACCAGAACGTCGAGTGCCTGCAGTGCCTCGGGCGCCCCGGCCACCACTGTCTGCTGGGGGCTGTTGTAGTTGACCGGCCAGCAGTCTTCGCCCGCCTGCGCTGCCAGGTCCTCGACCTGCGCCGCATCGAGCTTGATGACGGCGCGCATGCCGCCGGGGTGACGCTCGGCCGCCGTGGCCATCAATGCCGCGCGCTCACATACGAGCTCAAAACCCGCTCGCGTATCGAATGCCCCCGCAAAGGTGAGTGCAGCGACCTCGCCCAGTGAGAATCCCGCACAGGCGGCAGGCACCACGCCGCGCTCGCGCAGGGCGACGGCGACAGCCAAGTCGTGCACGAACACGCAAGGCTGCGTGTTCTCGGTCTGCGAGAGCTCCTCCTTGGAGGCGCTCCGGCACTGCTCGCTGGTCCCTGGGCGCACCTCGTTGGCAATGGCGAACACCTCGGCAGCCGCCGGCGATGCTTCGATGAGGTCGACGCCCATCGCGGGATGTTGGGCACCCTGGCCAGCAAATAGAAACGCTACGCTACCCATGCGGACGCACCCTTCAGGACGTGCTCGGCGCCATCGACCAGGTCGTCGACGATTTCGCGTGCGCTCTGGCGCTCGTTGACCATGCCGGCAATCTGTCCGCACAAATACGAACCCTCCTCGTAATTGCCGTCCTTGGCGGCCTTGCGAAGGGCGCCCGTGCCCATGGCCCCGAGCTCCTCGGCACTTGCGCCCGCCGCCTCGCTCTTGGCGTAGGCGTTGGTGAAGGGGCTCTTGAGGGCACGCACCGGATGTCCCGTCGAGCGACCGGTCGCACGCGTCGACGTGTCGCCCGCCTTGAGCACCAGCTCTTTGTACTGCTCGGATACGGTGCACTCGTTTGCAACCAAAAAGCGCGTGCCCACCTGGACGCCGGCGGCGCCCAGCATAAAGGAGGCTGCCACGCCGCGACCATCGGCGATGCCGCCTGCCGCCACAACGGGGATATCGACCGCATCGACCACCTGCGGAACGAGCGCCATCGTCGAGGTCTCGCCAATATGACCGCCTGATTCGGTACCCTCGGCAACCACGGCGGTGGCTCCACGACGCGCCACGAGACGCGCCAATGCCACCGAAGCCACGACGGGAATGACCTTGATGCCCGCATCACTCCAGGCCTTCATGTACTTGGTGGGATTGCCGGCACCCGTCACGACAACAGGCACCTGCTCGTCGATTACAACCTGTGCCACCTCGTCGGCAAACGGGCTCATGAGCATGACGTTGACGCCAAAGGGCTTATCCGTCCTGGCGCGCAGCTCGTGAATCTGGTCACGCAGCCAGTTGGCGTCGGCGTTCATGGCCGCGATAATCCCCAAGCCGCCCGCCTCGGACACGGCGGACGCCAGCGAGGCGTCGGCAATCCAGGCCATACCGCCCTGGAACACGGGCTTTTCGATACCGAGCAGATCGCAGAGAGGAGTCTTGAGCATTACTACTTCTCCAATGCCGCCTCGACCGTATCGACAAACTCGCCGACCGTCTTGGGGTTCTCCTCGGTATCGAGCTGAATGCCAAACTCGTCCTCGACGGCGACGAGGATCTCGACGGTACCCAGGCTGTCGAGGCCAATCTCCTCGAGCGTGGACTCGGGCTTCATCTCGACATCATCAAGGCCGGCGGTCTCGCGGATAACGTCGCAAACGCGCTCGAAGGTCTTCTGATCTGCCATGGTAGTTCTCCTTTGTTTGTGCCCTGGGGGCGTTTTTATGTCCTATGTGCAACTACTTCCAGCGAAGCAGGTAGCCACCTATATCCAGACCGGCGCCAAATCCAACCAAGGCGATCGTGTCGCCCGGGCAAAGCGCGCCAGTGTCTGCCAGCCGGTCGAGGGCAAGCGGAATGCAGGCGCTCGAGATGTTGCCGGTCTCGCGCAGCGTACGGACCACGCGGTCGTCCGGCACGCCTAGGCGCTTGACCGCCTGGCTCAAAATTCGTTCGTTGGCCTGATGGAATACAAAATGGTCGATGTCCTCAACCGCGATACTTGCGTCGCTCGCGAGCTTGTTGACCGTGTCGCAGATCGCATTGACGCCAAACTTGAACACGCGGCGGCCGTTCATGGAGAGCACGCTCTCGCGGTCCACGGAAGCTTTGAACGGCGAGGTGCCGGACAGCCCCGGTACACGCAGCGTCTCGACATCGGGTGCGGTCGAAAGTTCAACGGCAAGGGGGTTCTCTCCCCCGGCCTCTATGACCGCAGCGCCCGCGCCATCACCAAAGAGCACGCACGTCGCACGGTCGGTCCAGTCGAGTGCACGCGTCATCTGCTCGGCAGCCACGACAAGTACATGCTTGGCACGACCCCGGGCGATATAGCCCTCGGCGACATCGAGCGCAAATACGAAGCCGGCGCAGGCCGCCGAAACGTCGAAGGCAGGGCACGTAGCGCCTAGTCGCTCAGCAACGGCACATGCCTCAGCGGGAACAAGGTGGTCACCCGTCGTCGTCGAGCAGACGATCAGATCCAGCTGGCTCGCGTCGATTCCGGACACCTGGAGTGCCCGCTCGCTCGCCGCTACGGCAAGGTCGTCGAGTGACTCGGTGGTGCACACATGGCGGCTCTTGATACCTGTGCGGGTAAAAATCCACTCATCCGAGGTATCAAGGAACTCGGACAGCTCGTCATTGGAAACACTGCGCTTAGGAAGCGCCGAGCCCGTTCCAAGAATCGTGAAACCCATCACTAGCCTCCTTTGAGTTGTTGACGTGTTTACATCGACCAAGAGAGGATAGCGCATTTCATTCGTTGTTGACGTGTTAACATTAAATTGTCCAAATGCGACAAAGGCTTCACATTGTGTCTGTCTCTCGACACCATTGCGTTATTCACTTATTCATTAAGGAGGTAGCAGCCGTTATGGATGCCAAATTAACGATAGTCGACATAACCGGATCGACCAACGATGACCTGCTCGAAGCAGGAAAACAGGGAGCGCCGCATGGCACAGGACTTGCCGCCCGGGCTCAGACAGCAGGACGCGGCCGGCGCGGCCACAAGTGGGATTCAACCGCCGGCAA
>CAKUEU010000060.1 GCA_934646865.1 uncultured Collinsella sp.
CGTGCCGAGCGCCGCAACATCCCGCGCAAGTGGGTCATGTCCGACGATACGCTGCTGGCGCTCGTCAAGCGCAATCCCGTGCGTGTCGAGGAGTTCCGCAGTATCCGCGGTACCGACCAGCTGGGGGAGCGCGACGTGGACGGCGCGCTCATGGCCATCAAGCGCGGCGCGAGCTGCCCGCACGATCGCCTGCCGCTCATGGTGCGCGGGCATCGCCAGATCTCGCCGGAGCTGGAGAGCGTGACGGACCTGATGTATGCGCTCATTCGTCTGGTTGCCGAGCGCTCGGGCGTGGCAACCTCGGTCATTGCCTCGCGCGATGACCTTGCCGACTATATTGAGCATCCCGAGCAGAGTCCCTTGCGCGAAGGTTGGCGCTTTGAGCTCGTGGGCTCGCGCCTGGACGATCTGCTTTCGGGCAACATGGGGTTGACGGTCAAAGACGGCAAAATCGAGCTGCTATAGTTACGCGGTTTTGCCAGGCGCTGCAAACGTTCTAGTGCGGTAATGCCGAAACATCGATGCTGACTTGCTGGTCAGCTGAATGGGTAGAATGCCTCCAACGTGTAACTCGATTCGGAGGAATTCGCATGCCTTATTACTATGGATACGGCTTTGGCATCGACCCGCTGTACCTGCTGGTTGTCCTTATCTGCACGGTGCTTGGTCTTGCCGCGCAGTGCTATATCAACTCGACGTACAGGACGTGGTCCAAGGTGCGCTCGGACGGCGATACGGGCGCTGCGGTTGCTCGCCGCATGCTCGACGCCAACGGTTGCAACGCCGTGGGTATCAAGGGCGTTGCCGGCGAGCTCACCGACCATTACAACCCGCAGGACAACAACCTGTATCTGTCGGACGCCAACCGTTCGGGCGGATCGGTCGCAAGCGTTGCCGTCGCCTGTCACGAGGCGGGTCACGCCGCCCAGCGTCAAAGCGGCTATGCCATGATGAAGGTGCGCACTGCCCTGGTCCCGGTCGTCAACTTCACCCAGAACACCTGGACCATCGTGCTGCTCATGGGCCTGTTTATGAATATCGCAGGGCTCACGACCCTCGCGCTAATCTTCTTCTCGTTTAGCGTGTTGTTCCAGCTGGTTACGCTGCCGGTCGAGATTGACGCCAGCCGCCGCGCCGTGGCCTACATTGAGCAGTCGGGCATGAGCTCCAAGCAGGTCAACGGTGCCAAGAAGGTGCTGACGGCGGCCGCTCTTACCTACGTGGCGGCGGCGCTCACCTCGATTATTCAGCTGCTCTACCTTATGGCTCGCTACAACAGAAACTCCAACCGATAAGAACTTGGGCTGACAGGCGCCGCGGGGATTCGTGTCCCTGCGGCGCTGTACTATGTGTGGGACTTGAATTTGCGCAGGGCCGGAGCCCTTGTGCACGATGACGAAAGGAGGCTGCGTGGCAGGCTGGAATCTAACCGGCAACAGCGTTTCCGCCGAGTTTGACGGATCGGACGAGCAGGAGCGCAAGGAGCTCAGCGTGAGCCAGGCGGCGGAGATCGCCGCTGGCGCGCTCGATGCCATTCCGCAGCTGAGCGTCCTGGGCGAGGTCACCGGCTTTCGTGGCCCCAATGCCCGAAGCGGCCACTGCTACTTCCAGATCAAGGACGACTCGGCTGCCGTCGATTGCATCATCTGGAAGGGTGCCTATCTTAAGCGCACCTTCGACTTGCGCGACGGTATGCAGGTGAGCTTTAAGGGCAGCTTCAATCTCTATAAGCCCACGGGCCGTATGAGCTTTGTCGCCCGTTCGTTCTCGCTGGCGGGGGAGGGCTTGCTGCGTCAACAGGTGGCACAGTTAGCCGAAAAGCTGCGCCGCGAGGGGCTGATGGACGAGTCCCGCAAACGTCGCATTCCGGTGTTTTGCTCGCGTGTGGCGGTCGTCACCTCGCTTTCGGGCGCCGTGATCGACGACGTCAAGCGCACACTGCGCCGTCGCAACCCGCTTGTCGAGCTTGTCTGCGTGGGCGCCAAGGTGCAAGGCGAAGGTGCGCCGGCAGAGCTCATTGAGGGCTTGCGTCGCGCCGCTTCCATCACGCCGGCTCCCGACTGCATCTTGCTCGTGCGTGGCGGCGGTTCCTTCGAGGACCTCATGACCTTTAACGACGAGGAGCTTGCCCGTGCAGTGGCGGCCTGTCCCGTGCCTGTGGTGACGGGTATTGGCCATGAGCCCGATACCTCGATCTGCGACATGGTGAGCGACCGTCGTGCCTCCACGCCAACGGCGGCTGCAGAATCCGTGGCACCAGCCATGACAGAGCTGGCCGACGTGCTCGAGACGCGCCATCAGCGTCTGGGCGCTGCGATGTCATCGATGATCGGGTCGGATCAAGTCGATCTGGAGATGCTCGATCAGCGCGGTCGGCGTGCCTGGGATACCTATACGGCACGCTTGGGCGATGCGCTCGATGCAGCTGCATGCCGCCCGTGCCTCAACGACCCCACGTTTATGGTCGAGCGTCGCGAGTCGGAGCTTGCCCTGACGGCCGATCGCCTGTCGGGCGCCATTGCGCGCTCGGTCGGTGCCTTCCGCTCCAACTTCGAGCGTCTGCCCGAGCGCTTGGTCGCAAGCACCTCGGGGCTCGATGGCAAGCGCCATGCGCTCACGCTCGCGAGTTCCCGTCTGGAGCATCAGGGACGCACGATGTTGAGCAAACCCGCGTCCGACTTGGGTCGCGCAGCGGCCTCGCTCGATGCCCTGTCACCGCTCAAGGTGCTTGCCCGCGGCTACTCCATCGCATACAGCGATGGCGGCGTGGCTACGAGCGCTAAGACTTTTAAGCCCGGTGACGCCATCCGCGTGCGTATGGCGGATGGTAACGTGGCAGCAACCGTCGATACGGTTGAGTAAACCGCGTTTTATGGTGATAGACCTTTAGGAAAGGAAACAGATATGGCAGAGAAGACCCCGGTCGAGCAGCTTACGTACAAGCAGGCCTCGCAGGAGCTGGAGCTCATTATCCGCAGCCTGGAGTCGGGCGACATGGAACTCGAGGAGTCGCTCGAGAGCTACACCCGCGGCGTCGAGCTCCTCAAGAGCCTGCGTACCCGCCTGGCCGATGCCGAGCAGAAGGTCTCGGTGCTCCTTAAGGATGTCGACGGCAACGACGTGCTCGCCGACGGCGAAGCCGCCAACACCGACGACAACCTCTCGTTCTAACCACCTCACAGCCAACTTTGGGGTAGTCTTTTTGTGACGGGGCTTTTTTGACTACCCTTGCGCGACGGCTCGCCGAGCGCTTGCGTTCGCGAAAAGTAGTCAAAAAAGCCCCGTCCCAAAAAGACTACCCTGGTCTGTTAGAAACATCCCAAATGGGTGGGCTTGTCTCCGAGTCCATTTGGGATGAATTGCTCAGATGTTATTGCTGCTCGTTTTCACTGGATTTGACCATTATTTCAAGCGTATGTAAGTATTCATCTTGATTATCAGATATGTACTCACTTACATACCAGAACTCTAGAAGTGGACCTGCTGCTGTGAGGTGATTCTGGGCCATGAACTCGTTCATCTCCCTCCATACTGCTGGTGTTATTTCTGCTGGGCCAGCAGTTGTTCTGCAGAGATAGTTGCCTTCCGGAAAAAACTCACATCCTTTATCTTCGCTTGATCCGAGCGAAAGCAATGTTTTCTTTGCCACTAAGCAGCCATCGGTGCTCATGTGCGATGGGTCAAGGATGAAGCATGGAACCGTGTGTATCGAGTCGATTTCCATCCCGAGTTCTTTCATGCGTTTAATGGTGGCGTAGGGAATTATGTCGCCGCTTAGCTCGTCTTCGCTTACGATGACATATCCTCGGGGTCCCTTATGAACCACCCTCGATTGCTTCTCCTCGCGCGCTCTTAACGACATGGATATATTTTGCATGCAATGCTCGATCTTTCGGCGCCGTTGCGATAGCTTTGCAATGGCTGCGTCGATGCTGTCAAGTTCGTTGCTGAACAGCTCAAAGCTTGTTTCGAGTGAATGGTTGTCTAGGAAAGACCTGATTTCGCTAAGCGTGTAATTCATGTTGAGCATTGACATGATGATGTTAAGCCTGCCGAAATCGTCCTTCCTGTATTCACGGTAGGCATTCGCTCCGCGCTTTGGGGCAACTAGACCAATTGACTCGTAATAGCGAAGGGTGTCTGCGCTTACGCCGTAGAGGCCGGCCGTCTGCTTGATATTAAGGGAAAACTCGCGTTCCATGTCACACCTTCCGACTGCCCTAGGGCCACTCAAAACCTTGGAGCTATTCTAATGTTTGTTACACCGTCATTGTCGGGCAAGCGGTCGTTTTGACGAGGTGAACGGTATTAAGCGCCTGGTTTCCAGTTGGTATTCCATTGAAACACGTCGTTGACCTTTGACTTTCTCCAAATTTTAAGATGGCTTCAAGCCAGCTAGCTTAAACCATATCGATCTAGCATCTTAATTGTGAGGAAGGACAAGCAATGAAGGTCAAGACTAGGACGGGCATAGTTTCGGGCAAGACGCTCGATAACGGGGTTGAAGCATTTTTGGGCATCCCCTATGCAAAGCAACCGGTAGGTGATCTTCGCTGGCGTGCCCCCGAGCGCCTTGACGATTCCGATGAGGAAATTGAATGCGTGGAATTCGGGCATTCTGCCAGGCAGTTTATCGATGAAGTCGAACTCGCTTCGCTTCATGAGCAGGGGGAGGATTGCCTGAGCCTTAACGTGTGGGTCAGGGGACACGAGCGCAAGAACCTTCCTGTCATGGTGTATATCCATGGAGGTGCCTACTTCTCAGGCGGATCTGCCGACCCGCTATATAACGGCTCCAATTTTGCGGCAGCGAAGGATGTCGTTATTGTTTCGATTAACTACCGTCTGAACTTGTTTGGATCGCTGCTGCTCGATTGCCTGCCGGGTGGGGAGGATTACAAAGAGGCTGGTTATCTTGCCATTCTTGATCAAATCCGCGCGCTCGAGTGGGTGCATGAGAATATTTCCGCCTTCGGCGGTGACCCCAATTGCGTTACGCTTTTCGGTGAGTCGGCAGGTTCTTCCAGCCAGGCTCTTCTATCCATTTTGCCAGAGGCAAATAAGTATTTCCAACGTGCGATTTTGGAATCCGGCCCTATCCAGCTTTATAAGACCCGTGAGCGCGGCGAGCACTTTGCTCGGGAGTTCGCCGAAATCATGGGATGCAAAACCGCCCAAGATCTCTTGGCGAAGTCGGCAGACGAGCTCATTGAGGGCATGCAGGTGTGGTGCGATCGTCATACTTACGAAGTGTCGCTAATTTTCTCGCCGGTTTGCGACGGTACTTTCCTTCCTAAAAAGCCGATGAAGGCCTGGGCGGAGGGCGCAGCCAAGGATATCGATATTATGATTGGGTGTACCGAGGACGAGTTTACGTATTTCCATTTCTACTTCGATGACCTTCCCGGATTCTGGCACGGCCAATTCCCGATTCATTTTGATGATCAGATTGATATTGATTACTGGGAGCAGGCATATCGAGAGGCATGGCCTGAGCGCGATTTTGCCGAGAATTACACCAATTTTATGAACTCAACCGGTTTCTTTGTCGGCACCGACCTTATGGCTGAAGAGCAGTCGGCGTTTAAGCCCGTGTACAACTATTTGTTCCGTTATAAATCTCGTGTCGAGGGAATGGGTTCTTGCCACGCAATCGAGGTGCCGTTCGTTTTCAAGAATCTTGATACCGCGAGTGGTCTGATGTTTACGGGTGACAATCCTCCAGCGCATCTCGCGGATGAAATGAACGATGCGTGGTTCAGCTTTGCGAAGACGGGCAAACCGTTTGTTGAGGGCAAGGCACCATGGGACCCCTATACCGCTGAGAACCACATTCATATGGTAATTGACGAAAACGAGTGGAAGCCGGTGCATTCGCTGCATGCCAAAGAAGATTCGGTGTTCCGTCCTATGTACGAGGTACTACTCAACGATTAGTGAAAGAAACCGCAATGGAGTGGGCTAATTAGCCCCATTGAATTCAGCTTGAACTATCCCTGCGTAAGGAGAAAGAAATGGCTCAAGAAGAAAAGCTATCGGGTTATCGGTGGATGATCTTATTCGTAGTTTGCCTCATTTGCTTCATGGCAAACTTCATGCAATATCAGGTTTCAGCATGGGGTGTCGTCGTGATGACGACTCTCGGCATCGATGCCGGTGGGCTTACCAATCTCATGTTGATGCCGATGCTCACCGCTGTGTTTTTGTCGATTCCTGCAGGATCTCTTGCTGATCGCTACGGCGTTAAGCTTGTCGTGTCAATTGGCATGGTGCTTTCTGCTGTAGGCGGCTTTCTGCGTTATTTCATGATTAATGACTTTACCGTGCAGATCGTTTCGATGTTTATGATCGGCTTTGGCATTGCGGCGCTCAATGCCAATCTGGCAAAGGTGCTGGGTTCCTGGTTTAAACAGCAGACCTCCCTTGCCGTGGGAGTTTTCTATGCTGCTTCATGTGTGTCCATCGTGATAGCCCAGGCATTCAGCACTTATTTTCCTACGCTTGACGTGTCTTATCTGGTCGCTGCTATTGCCGAAGCTGTAACTGCTGCGCTGTGGATCTTCTTTATGAGGAACGTCCCGGAGGGCGAGCCCATGCCCGAGCCCGAGCCGGTTATGAAGTACATTAAGATTGCCGCTAAGTCGCGCGGCGTTTGGTGCATTGCCTTGGCTTATGGTCTTACCCTCGCTTCAACCACGGCATATTGTGCAATTCTGCCGTCTGCGCTTGAGCTCGTTCGCGGCGTTGATACTGCCACCGCTGGATCTATGGCAGCAATTATTACAGTTGGTAGCTTCTTTGCTTGTTTTGCGGGACCGGCTGCCGTCCTCAAGCTCGGTAAGAATAAACCGTTTCTCATTGTAACCACGGTGATTGCCGCCGTTGTAATGGTTGCAAACTGGTTTTTGCCGCTTGGCACTGTCATGTGGGTTGCTCTCGTCCTCAATGGTTTTATGACCGCTCTTTCTGGCCCCATTATTCAGGCAATGACTCCTGATCTTCCTGAGATTGGCGCGAAATATGCCGGTAGCGCTGGTGGAATAATCGGTACTGTCGGCCTTCTCTGCTCCTATTTTGTTCCCGTTATTGTTTCGTCTATTTCTGGTGACAATTGGACGTTGAACTTTACGATCGAATCGATTCTTTTCCTTGCGAGCGTTTTGCCTATTGCGATGTTGCCCGAGACTGGTGCGGCGGCAAAAGCCGAGATGCCTGAGACTTCTGAATTATAATTAATCGGTGTTTTGCCTGGTCGCGACCTCCAGTTGATATGGGGGTCGCGACCATTTTTAATGTGAGGTTGGTGCAATGGATGGTGAAGCGTGCGAAGTTGCGCACAAAGTTGAGCAAAAGCGGGCTTCGAGTGGTTACCGCTGGTTAATATTGCTGTTGACGTGTGGTCTCTGTTTTTTGGGCAACTTCATGCAGTATCAGGTCGCTGCCTATGCCACGGTCATCATGCCTCAGATGAATATCGACCCTGTCGGATTCTCATCTCTCTTTCTGGCGCCAATGCTTGCGGCCGTTTTCTTTAGTCTCCCGTTCGGATCACTTGGAGATAGACTTGGGCCCAAAGTAGTGATACTTGGCGGGTTCTGTGTTTCTTTAGTCGGCGGCGCTATCAGAATTTTCACCCTATCGAACTATCCTGCTCAACTTGTCTCGATGTTTTGCATCGGCGTGGGGATGGCGGCATTGACTGCCAATAATGCAAAGACGCTTGGACTTTGGTTTGCAGATAAGACGGATGTTGCGATGGGCATTTACTATGCGGCGACTTGCTTTGGCATCGCGGCGGCCCAGGCGTCATCGGCGTTTATGCCTTCCGTGCTAATGGGCTATACAGCTGCAGAAGGGTTGTTGGCCGTTCTGACTATCTTCTGGGGCATATTTGGTAGGAACGTGCAGAATGACTCACTTATTCCTGATGGCATTGAGCACGACCAAGCACTTTTGACTGCATTTCGCTCGCGCAACGTTTGGCTTTGCGCGATTTGCGCCGCTTTCTCACTTGCTGCCACGACCGCCTTTTCTGGTGTGCTGCCTCAGGCTCTTGAGCTTGTGCGAGGCACCGATGCCTCGACGGCCGGCGAAATGGCGGCGCTGACAACCGCTGCTGGGATTGTCGGTTGCTTGATTGCTCCGATTCTTTACGGCAAATGCCGCCTTACGCGACCGTATCTTGTGATTGTCGGGCTTCTTGGTTCCATTTCAATTGCGGTTGCGTGGTTTGCCTCGGGCTTAAAGTCCATGGGGGTATTGCTTGCAGTGTGCGGCATCGTTACGAGCATGATGGGTCCAGTTGTTCAAGCTCTGCCAGTTTCATTTGTTGAAATCGGCACTCGTTATGCTGGCAGCGCTGGCGGCATTATGGCCGAAGTTAGCCTTTTGGGCTCTTATATGCTTCCTATTGGGATTGCGGCTATTTCCGGTTCAGATTACGACAAACAAATGATGCTTATTACTCTGCTTTACGGTCTATCCGTCCTTCCGGTGTTGATCGTTCCCGAGGTCAAACGCTCAAAATAGGTGAGAGCATATGGATGGATGAAACCCTCTGGCCATTGCGATTGCCGAGGAATAGATTTCGCTCAATTGGGATCTTTGAAGTGGGCTAAACTGTTTTGGTGTTTCACTGAACAACATGACTTTTTGCGTTGTCACTAGAAAGGAACCAGCTATGTGTGATTGCATCTTCTGCAAAATCGCTAACCACGAGATCCCCTCGACCGTTGTCTATGAGGACGACCAGGTCATCGCGTTCGACGACCTTAACCCCCAGGCGCCGGTCCATACGCTCGTGATCCCCAAGAAGCACTACAGCGACATCGCCGACAACGTGCCCGCCGAGACCATGGGCGCCATGGCTCACGCCATCCAGGAGGTCGCCAAGGCCAAGGGTCTGGAGGACGGTTTCCGCGTCATCTCCAACAAGGGCGTCAACGCCGGCCAGACCGTCATGCACCTCCACATGCACGTCCTCGGCGGCAAGAACCTGGGCGAGAACCTCATCTGAGGGCGCGCAGCCCGTCGCCTTGGCTGCCTTTGGAGTAATCTATGCAGCTTTCTCAACTCGAATACCTTCAAGCGGTAGCGAGCTATGGCGGCGTGCGCAAGGCTGCTCGCGCCGTCCATGTGAGTCCACAGGCCGTTTCGTCGGCAATTAAGAAGTTGGAATCTGAGTATCAGATTGTTTTGCTCGACCGATCGGCGGGGGAGGCTGTTTTGTCTCCGGCGGGCAGAGAATTTGCGCGTCGTGCACGCGTGATCCTAGCGCAAGTCGACGATCTCAAAAAGTACGCTCAATCGAGGGGCGATGGCGTTTCGCCCGACGGCCACTTTCGTCTTTACGCCCCTTGCCTTCATGGACGGGGGCGCCTTTTTGTTGAAAACTGGTATGACTCGTTTGAGCGCTTGCATCCTCAGATCCACCTCGATGTGTGGCATCAGCCAACTGCAACATGTTTTGAGTCGCTCATGCTTGGTATTTCGGATGCAGCCATCTCATTTGAAGAACCACGGGACAGCGCCCTTTCTTCGAAATACTTGGGTGAAAAGGAGCTCAAGGTTCTTTCGTGCCCGGCGGGCCATCAATCTGTGGACGCTATGACCATTCGTGAGCTACTGGGCGGCAGGCTCGCTGTTCCAATTAATTTGTCGCCCTGTCTCAGTGCAATCAACCAATGCCCCGAAGCTCAGCTCGTTAATTTCCGCTTCCGTGATGTTGAATACGGAAGCAGGGCTCAGGTTGAGTTTCTTCAAGCGGGGGGATTGATACTGAGCTTGGCAGGCTCTTCTCTCGCATCGGATGGATCAGAAGTGAGCGAGTGTTCCATTGAAGGATCGCGTGACGTAACTCTGCCTATCTACTTTTGCTACCGGCAAAATGCCTGGACAGATCGGCATCAGACGGTATTTCTTCACCTATTGCGCCATCTCGCTTCTTGAGACTACTGCTTCGTTCCGTCAAATGGATATTGACGCTTTGTAACGCATAGCTGACGGCATTGCCTTCATGCTTTTCGAGACCCCGGTTCGGATAATCGGTCTTTGGAGGAGTATGAAAAACCATACAGTTTGGCTGTATATGGCGTTTGTTTTCCTGTCGAACTTCAGCACCATTTTGTATTTTCTGACGGTTTACCTTGAGTTCGTCGGATTCTCGATGGTTGCGATTTCTGGCATGATGATTGCATACCAAGTGAGCAAGTTCATTCTTGAGGTTCCTACTGGCTATATTGCAGACAGGTTTGGACGAAAGGCGAGCGGCCTCGTTGGCATCATGGGAATGCTCGGGTACTACGCCGCCTTGCTTCTCGTCCGATCTCCTCTGCTTTTAATCGGCGCGTTTGCTCTCAAAGGTTTTGCCGTTGCATGCGTGAGCGGGTCCATTGAAGCGATTTACATCGACAGCGTCTCTCGGGACCAGCTCGTGGAACTAAATGTAGTTGAGCGTTTTGTCTTCTATGCGGCATATGCCCTTTCCGCTTGTGTGGGCGGCTTCATCTCGTCTGCCAGCGCGTATCTCATCGGTCTTTCGATCGATATCGTTGCAATGGCGTTGACGTTGGTTGCTGTTGCCTGTATTCCTGAGGGGCGAAGCGGGGGCGCTGCTGCAATACCCGGGCGTAGAATTAACCCGAAGATGATCAGGGCCGCTATTGCGGGTAATAGCATTCTTCGCTCGGCGTTCATCATGGATTGTTCCCAGGCATTTGCTTTCGTCGCTCTTGAAGACTTTTTCTCACTGCTGCTTGCGGGTCGCGGAATGAATGCCGTCGCTTCGGGTGTGACCATTGCGGTCCAGCTCTTTGTCTCCGCCTCCATAGGGTTTATTGTGCCCTGTGCGATTGCTCATGTCGACAAGGGCCGCTTTGCGCGTATTTGCGGCATCGTGCGTCTTTTCCTG
>CAKUEU010000061.1 GCA_934646865.1 uncultured Collinsella sp.
AATTCGCATTAAAACCGAAAATCAGTTCTTTACTTCTTCGCATTCTCTTCCAATCTCAACGGGTGTCAACAGGCCATGGCGTCGGTTGGCCTGCACAGGTAACCTACGTTTTTGGCCTGTCTGATTTGACGGGTTGTGGCGGATGCCAAGGCGACCGTCCGATGCGCGGCGGATTCTGGTCGCGTGACCAATGAACGCATGCGTCGCCGCGAGGATACTCTTGCCCAGAAAAAGGCCCTTCTTGCTTCTTGCCCGCCATGCCGGGAAGCAAGAAGGGCCTTTGTTTGTTCGCACGAGCGCACGGCCCCTCGTCGCGCATCCCTCGTTTGCGCAGACGGTGAACGTCCACGCCGGGCGCCGTACCCTTCTTTCCAGAATGCGCGGGCGGGGGCCCGCGCCCGGATGCTCTGGAGAGGAGCAAACATGTCGTTCAAGGTTATGGCAATCTGCGCCGGCAGGCACGGCGGCAACGGCGAGGCGCTCGCCAAGGAGGCTCTCTGCGCGGTCCAGGAGGCTGGCGGCGAGGTTGAGCTCATCAACCTCTTTGACTACAACATCCTTCCCTGCACCGGCTGCGAGGGCTGCACGATGCAGATGGGCAAGATGGCCGCCGGCCTTCAGAAGGAGTACCACGGCTGCGTCCTCAAGAACAAAGACGACGTCGACGCCATCATCCGCGAGCTGCAGACCTGCCAGGGCGTGATCTTCTCGGTCCCGACCTACGACCTCACCCCGAGCTCGGTCTACACCCGCTTCGCGCAGCGCTTCCTCGCCTACGAGCTCTCGTTCCTCCTCGCCATCGGCGCCGTCAAGGAGAACCCGCACACCGTGGCCGGCCTCATCTCCGTCGGCGGCTCCATGCACGACTGGCAGTCGCTCGCGCTCGAGAGCCTGCAGGCCACCATGTTCACCATGTCCATCACCGTGGTGGACCGCTACATGGCCCAGCGCAACGGCCGCCCGGGCAACACCTTCGTGTGGGGCGACGACGTCGAGTGGGGCGGCCAGATCGCCCGCGCGCACAAGATGGGCGAGAACATCGTCAAGGCAATCCAGACCCCGGTCGATGAGCGCTGCTGGCTCGGGGACCCCGACGACGGCGTGTGCCCCAACTGCCACAGCTCGCTCGTCTATCCCGGCGACAAGCACTGGGACGGCGTCGAGTTCCCGTGGGAGTGCGCGGTCTGCGGCGCGGGCGGCGACATCGTCACCGACGAGAAGACCGGTCGCCCCAAGCTCAGAATCGCGGAGAACGGCCTGATCCGCGACCGCAACGACGATCACGCGCGCGCCGAGCACCTCAACGAGATCAACAAGACCCGCGACGAGTTCTTCGCCCACATCGACGAGGTCAAGCCCCTTATGGAGAAGTACGTCTCGATGAAGTTCCCGACCCTGGAGATCAAGCGCGACTAGCCTAGCGCGGTTGCGCCGAAAAAGCACGCCGCGGCGCCGCCGCCCGGCTGCGCCTATTTGGGGCAGTGCAGGTCGGCGCTCGTCCGCGGCCTCGTCCGCGGCTCGAGGATTCCGAGGTAGATGAGCGTGCGGATCGAGAGATGGAACAAAAAGAGGTCCTCTCCCGATGCGAGGTCGTTGCCGGTGATCTCCTTGATGCGCCCCAGGCGGTAGAGCAGCGTGTTCTTGTGAAGGCTGAGCAGCGTCGCCGTCCTCGCCGTGTTGCAGCCGTTCTGCATGTAGGCGAAGAGCGTCTCCACGAGCTCGGAGTCGTGCGCCTGGTCATGCTCCCACAGCGCCCAGATCATCGGGTGGCAGTAGTTGATGAGATTCACATGGTCGTTGCAGATGTCGAGCATCTCCATGTAGGTGTACTCGCAGTAGCGGTAGACGTGGGTGTCCTCGAGGATCTTCGTGTAGGTCGAGCCCAGGCGCATGGCGGCGCGCGCCTGGTTGAGGTGGGCGCGCACATCGGTCATCTCGGAGAAGGCGTTGCTCACGCCGAAGCGCAGGTTGTTCGCCGCGGCCACGCGCACGAGGACCGCCTCGTCCGCCTCCGAGAGCCGGATGGCGTCGCGGCGGCTCACCACGGCGACGAGCTCGTCGTCGTAAAACGTTGACAGGCTGTGGACGAGCAGCGGTGCGAGCTGGGCCTTCACGCTGTGGGCGGCCCGGGCGTCGAGCGGGGTGCCGATGCCGTGCGCGCAGACGACGAAGAGGCTGCCGAGCGGGCGAAACCCCACGAGCTCCATGCGCCGTGCGCACGAGATCGGGTTGGGCTGCTCGTCGTCGAGCAGGCGGGAGAGGAAGTACGGGCCCGCCGCGGCGTCCCCGCCCGAAAGAAAGGCGCCTTTTTGGAGCTCCTGGCCAAGGAGGGCCGCCAGGCGCGCGAAGACGAGACTGTCCTCTTCCGTGAATGCCCGGTTCCTGGCGATTGCCATCACGCGCCCGAGGCAGACGCCGTGGACCATGACCGCCTGAGTCAGGGTGTCGAGCCCGTAGACGGGGTTGTGACGCAGGACCGCCCCGCGGGAGCGCGCGAGCTCCTCGTCGACGCCTGTCTCGATGATGTAGCGGACGCCCTCGTCGAGGATCGTGTCGTCCTCGGCAAGCTCACGGCGCGTCACCTGGGCAAACGTCGACTCGTCGTCTTCTTCGAGCTCGAACCCGGCGCGGGCGGCGTATCGGTAGGTCGGGTCGGCGACGAGCACGGGGTTTCCGAGCACGTCGGCGGCGACCTCCACGAGGCTCTTGAGTCCGCGGTCGGAAAGAAGCGCCTCGAGCAAGCGCTCGCAGGCGTCGGTTACATAAGCGGAGTTCTCTGGCATCGACGGTTCCCTTTCCCCTTTGCGCGGCGGCTCCCCCGAGCGCGCACGCACGGCTCTATGGTATTCGATTCAGAAGCGGTGGTGGAATAATGACGGCATGGGGACGCGACAAGAGGCGCGATTCTGTTGACGAGCGCATTGAGGACGCGGTTTTCTCGCTGATGTCTACGACGGACATCCCCGAGATCCGCGTGGGCGACGTGGTGCGCGCGGCGGGCATCTCGCGCTCGACCTTCTATCGCCACTTCGACTCTGTCGACAACGTGGTCAAGGGCTTTGAGACCGACCTTCTTGCCAATATGCACGACATCAACAGCTACGCGCTGAAGGGCCGATTCGGGCAGTCCGAGCTCGATCCCACCCCGACGATGATCCGGCGCATGGAGCTTCTGGCCGAGCGCAGGGATAAAGTCGTCGCGCTCAACGGCCCCCACGGCGACCCCCAGTTCGTGCACAAGGCCACGGTCCTCATGCACGACCACTTCCGCGACCGCCTGGCCGACGTCGAGGGGTCGGGCGACTACCGCGACTTCTACCTCGCCTTCGTCCTCGCCGGGCACCACAACGTGATCCAGTACTGGCTCGAGAAGCGCCCGGATGTCGAGCCGGAGGTCGTCGCGGGCGTCCTCAACCGACTCTTCTACGCGCCGTTCTTCCTCGACAACGCGACGGCGCGCAAGTCCGCAAGGTCGCCTTTCGGGGAGTAGCAGCAGGCGAGCGCGAACGGCGTCGTTTTGGCGGTGAGCGGCGATGTCCTCATCGTCCGCACTGCACCTTCCAACTGAGAAAAGAAACAAACCAAGTCGAGTTGTCCCATTTACGGAAACAAGCCGCGCCGCGCTGTTCTTCTTTCCGCATGCGCCCAAACGTAGCATCCAAGCCATGGAAAGCACGTCAATCCACGGATAAGGATGTGAACTATGGTCAAGCTCGGCAAGAACGCGCGCAGCGTGTCCATCGTCGGCGTGGGATGCACGCCGTTCAAGGACTTCGAGACGCACCCTGAGACCCAGGGCATCGGCGAGGGCGAGGCGTTCGGCTACGCCGCCCTCGAGGCGATCGCGGACGCGGGCCTGGAGCCCCGCGACGTCGACTTCTTCTACCACGGCAGCGCCAACCCCTACCTCGTCGGCGACTGCATCACGCCGAACATGCAGGTGGCCGACTGGATTGGCATGCGCGCCAAGGGCTCTGTGCACCACTCCGAGGCGTGCTGCACAGGCTACGTCGCCCTCGAGCAGGCCGTGATGGCCGTCGCCTCCGGCACCTACGACGTCGTGCTGTCCGGCGCCTGCGACCTCGCCTCCACGCTTCCCGTCGAGCACCAGCCCTCCCACATCCGCCAGGACTTCCCGCTCTCGGTCATGATTCCCTCGCTCGACAAGATCTACGACCGCGCCTACGGCCGTCCGCTCGACGGTGCCTTCGGCGTGAGCTTCGACAACTGGATCAACGAGTACTCGATGACCTACGGCATCGACGCGGACAAGATCGACGACGCCTTGAACGGCCTCACCAAATCCCTTCGCCGAGGCGCGGTCAAGAACCCGCTCGGGTGGTACGAGACGACCATCGATGAGGACGCCGCGGCCAACGGCTTCGACTCCGCCGACGAGTTCCTCAAGTCCATGTACAACCCCAAGGTCACTCAATACCTGCGCGTGACCGGCTTCGAGAAGAAGTGCGACGGCGCCGCCGCCCTCGTCGTCATGCCGACCGAGAAGGCCCTCGCCATGGGCGTGCCGCACACCCCGATCGAGGTTTTGGGCACCGGCGCCTCCGCCGTCGAGGCGGGCCTTGTCCACAACGAGCACTGGGCCACGAAGGTCGCCGCCCAGCAGGTCTACGAGCTCACGGGCGTCAGCCCCGACGAGATCGACCTCTTTATGTGCAACGACTTCTTCCTGGCCTCCGAGATCGTGTCCGCCGAGGAGTGCGGCTACATCCCGCGCGGCGAGGCCTGGAAGTACGCCATCGACGGCCGCACCGCCTACGACGGCGACAAGCCCATCAACCCGCACGGCGGCCGTTGCAACTTCGGACACGCCCACGGTGCCTCCGGCATCGCCGACATCTACGAGGCCGTCAAGCAGATGCGCGGGGAGGCCGGCGCGACCCAGATGGCCAAGCGCCCCGACACCACCTTCGTCCGCGGCTTCGGCGGCTCACAGAACGTCCGCTGCCAGATCCTGCGCGCGGTCCGCTAGCGCCCACACCAAAAGGAGACACACATGAAGCTCGAGATGATGGAGCCCGTCGTCAAGAAGTTCTACGAGGGCCTGGCCGGGGGCAAGTTCTATGCCCGCAAGTGCCGCGAGTGCGGCGCCGTCGAGTTCCCGCCGCACCTTGCCTGCAACGCCTGCGGCTACCACGAGACCGAGTGGTGCGAGGTGAGCGGCCACGGCAGGCTCATCGACTTCACGCTGCCCGGGCCGCAAAACGACAAGCCCTACCTCAAGGAGAACGGCAAGTACGCCTACGGCGCCGTCGAGATCGACGAGGGGTCCCAGTACACCTACGTGATCTACGGCATCACAAAGAAGAAGGCCCCCGAGATCCGTGCGCGGCTCATGGCGGGGGAGACCGTCGGCGTGCACGCGAAGGTCATTGACCGCCCCGGCTACAAGATGCTCACCTTCGAGCTCGACTAGCCCGTATTTCTTGTCATCAAACCAATGTCGAAAGGAAACGCCATGAACCAGGAAGTCTTCGAGAAGGTCGCCGAGTTCGCCAAGTCCGCCTACAAGTTCGAGGGCGAGATCACGCCTGAGACCACCTTCGACGAGCTCGGCAAGGGCTCCATGAAGATGATCGCCCTCACCTCCATGATCGAGAACGAGCTCGACGCCGAGGTTCCCGTGCGCGAGGTCATGGTCATGAACAACATCGCCGAGCTCGTGGAGCGCGTCGAGGAAGAGATGGAGTAGCGCATGGACCTTATGCAGTCCCTGCGCGAGCGCGCCGCCGCGCGCCCCATGCGCGTCGCCTTCCCAGAAGGCGACAACGAGACCATGATGCGTGCCGTGCGCGAGCTCGCCGACGCCGGCCTCGCCGAGTGCGTCCTCGTGGGCGACGGCGCCGAGCTTGCCCGCCTCGCCTCCGAGCGCGGCGTCAGCCTCGACGGCATCGAGGTCGTCGACATCGCGGACGAGGCGGCAAACGCCGCCTGCTGCGAGCGCTACCTTGCGCACCCCGATTGCAAGTACAAGCCGAAGGGCGCCGCGCGACGCATGACGAGGCCCCTCGAGCGCGCCCTCATCATGCAGGTCCTGGGCGACGTCGACGTGATGTTCGCCGGCATCGCGAACGCCACGGGCGACATCATCCTGGCTGGCCAGACCATCGTGGGGCTCGCGGACGGGGTGGAGACCATCAGCTCCTGCGGCATCGCCCAGGTTCCCGGCTGGTCCGGCGGCGAGGGCGGCCTCATCGGCTTCGGCGACTCCGCCGTCTGCGTCGACCCCGACGCCTCCGAGCTCGCCTCCATCGCCTGCGCCTCCTGCGACACCGTGGCGGCGCTCACCGGGTGGGACGTCCGCTGCGCCCTTCTTTCCCACTCGACGGACGGCTCGATGGACAACGCGCTTGTCGACAAGGTCCGAGCCGCCCGAGACATCGCCAACGAGCGACGTCCCGACCTGAAGATCGACGGCGAGTTCCAGTTCGACGCTGCCGTCCGGGCAGACGTCGCGGCAAAGAAGGTCCACCGAGAGTCCGACGTCGCCGGGCGCGCGAACCTGCTTATCTGGCCCGATATCAACGTTGGCAACATCGGGGTGAAGATCATCCAGAACCTCACCGGCGCCGATGCCTACGGTCCTATGCTTCAGGGCTTCAAGAAGATCGTCTGCGACTGCAGCCGCAGCGCCCCGGTCTCCGAGATCGTGGGCAACGTGGTCATGAGCTGCGTGCGCGCGCAGGCGCTGGCGGGGGAGGGGCAGGCATGACGGCCCCTGGCTGCGCGCGCGGCTGGCGCGTGCTCGTGATCAACCCCGGCTCGACCTCCACCAAGGTCGGGGTCTTTGACGGCGAGCGGGCCGTCTTCACCGTGAACGTCGCCCATGAGGCCTCCGAGCTCGCGAAGTTCGCTGGCGTGTCGGACCAGCTCCCGTACCGCGTGGGGCTCATCGAGCAGGCGCTTGCCGAAAACGGCGTGGAGCTCGCGTCGATCGACGCCTTCGTCGGCCGCGGCGGCGGGCTCCTCCCGCTTCCCGGCGGGACCTACGAGGTCGACGACGTGCTTCTTGACCACGCCACGCGCGGGGCCAACGGCGTCCAGCACCCGGCGCAGCTCGGCCCCCAGATAGCCCGCGCCTTCGCGGGGCGCGTCGGGAAGCCCGCGTTCGTCGTGAACCCGCCCGACACCGACGAGCTTTGCGACGAGGCCAGGATGACCGGCGTCCGCGGGGTGTATCGCCACGTGCACCTGCACGCCCTCAACCTCAAGGAGACCGCCATTCGCCACGCCGCCTCCGCCGGGCGCGCCTACGAGGAGTGCCGCTTCGTGGTCTGCCACATCGGCGGCGGAATCAGCGTGAGCGCCCATGACCGCGGGCGCATGGTCGACGGCACCGATATCGTGGGCGGCGAGGGCCCGATGGCGCCCACCCGCTGCGGCGCCCTGCCCGTCGCAGAGGTCCTCGACTACCTCGACGCCGGCCACGCGACTGCCGACGTGCGCAGGATGTGCATGAAGACCGGCGGCTTCGTCGACCTTCTTGGCACGTCCGACGCGCTCGAGGTGAGCCGTCGCGCCGAGGCGGGGGATGAGGCGTACCGCCGCGCCTGGGATGCCATGGTCTATCAGATCTGCAAGGAGATAGGCGCCATGGCGGCGGTCCTGGGCGGCAACGTTGACGGCATCCTGCTCGGCGGCGGCATGGTCCACAACAAGGGCCTCGTCCGCGCGATCGAGGAACGCTGCGGCTGGATCGCGCCCGTCACGGCCTACCCCGGCGAGTTCGAGCTCGAGGCCATGGCCGCCGGCGCCCGGCGCGTCCTCGACGGTGTGGAGAAGCCCCTGCGCTACAGCGGCAAGCCCGTCTTCGAGGGGTTTGCCTGCTTCGAGTAGCGTCGGCTGGCCGGAAACGGCGCCCAGCCCCATAACGAAGCTCCCTCCCGTTGCGACCATTTCGATGCCCTAAAGGGCGAGGTTATGGTCAAAACGGGAGGGAGCTTCTTGCGTTTATGCTTCGCGTCTGCCGCAGCGGCGCCTACTGGTGCGGCGACAGCGCATGAAAGAGAATCACCGAGGTCACGTAGCCCACGAGAACGAGCTGCACATAGGTCGAGAGCCACGCTGCAACGATGCCCGCGCCGCCGGTGTGGACCCAGGCCTCAGTGAAGCTGATCACGGTGACGAAGATCAGGTTCTCGACGAATATCTGCGCGTACACGCGCCAGGCCGCGTCGCCGAGCGGGGAGGTCGCGGCGCGCGCCCAGGAGCCGGTCGGCAAGATGAGCTGGCCCACTACGTTCGTGGCGAGCGCCACGCAGGTGAATGTGTACCAGGTGTGATCGAACGGGCCGCCGCCCAGAAGCGTCGCCGAGGTGTTGATGACGATGGCCAGGACGACGTCCTGGATGATCAGGTTGCGGTTCCATTCACACATGAACAAATAGGCCCTTCTCGCCGGTTATATGACGAGAAGAGCCTACGTTGATTTTCATGGTCGGCAAAGGTTCAGGATTTCAATAAAAGCAAGCTCACAGAATCGGTCTTTGTGTGCCCGCACAGCGATTCGTCACAGCTCGTCGCAGAAGCTCACGAAGTCGAGCATGTCGATCGAGTCGATGAAGGCCTGCTTGCGGCCCATATGCTCGAGCTTGACCGTCACGGTGACCGCACAGCCGCGGCTGCCGGCGATGTCCTTGGTTATGGCGAAGTCCGAGCACTCGCAATCCCACGAGTGGAGCTTCTTCAGGAGCTCCTTGACGCCCGAGCGGTCCTCGAGCTCGATGTAGAGGTCGAATATGCGCGAGTTCTTGCGCAGCCAGTCGTCGAGCTTGCTCAAGGCCACGAACGTGACCACGACAAAGACCATGGCCACGAGCGCCGCCTCGACAAACCCGATTCCCACGGCAAGCCCGATGCAGGCGCAGGCCCACAGGCCGGCGGCGGTCGTGAGGCCGCGCACCTCGTTGCGGCGGGTCACGATGATCGTGCCCACCCCGAGAAAGCCGACGCCCGAGACGACCTGCGAGCCGATGCGGTTGACGTCGGCGTTGAACTCGGGGTAGGTCACGGCCACGTACTGCGAGACGATCATGGTCATGGCGGAGCCGAGGCACACGAGGACGTGCGTCTTTATGCCGGCGCCCTTGTTGCGGTACTCGCGGTCGAGGCCGATGACGGTGCCGACCATCGTCGCGAGCAAAAGGCGCAGCAGAATCGCCTCGCCGCTCCAGGCGGCCGCGGCGGAAAACACCCCGTGGAGCCATTCCGTTATCATGCGCCGACCTCCGCTCGACCCTCGATGCGCTCTTCGACGACCGCTACTCGTCGCCGAAGCTGATGCCGAGGAGCTTGGCCTCGCGGACGAGGTCGCACTCGGGGTCGACGTACTTGAGCTTGCCGGCGACCTCCTCGAGCGGGACGCGGCACATCTGGTCGTCCACCTTGGCGATCATGATGCCGTAGGCGCCCTCCAGGCAGGCGCGCGCCGCCTCGACGCCGCACTGCGTGGCGAAGATGCGGTCCTGGGCGTCGGGCTGGCCGCCGCGCTGGGTGTGGCCGGGCACCGCCACGCGGATCTCGCGGCCGGTGCGGGAGGCGATCTCCTCGGCGATGTCGTAGGCGACCGACGGCTTCACGCGGGCGGCGACCTTGGCCTTGTAGTCCTTCTTCTTCATGGCCGCCTCCTCGCGGGAGATGGCGCCCTCGGCCACGACCACGATCGCGAAGCGGCCGCCGTCCTTCTCGCGCTTCTCGATGGCGTTCACGACGTTGTCCATGTCGTAGGGGATCTCGGGGATGAGGATGACGTCCGCGCCGCCGGCGACGCCTGCGTACAGCGGGATCCAGCCGACCTTGTGGCCCATGATCTCGATGACGAAGACGCGGCCGTGCGAGCTCGCCGTCGTGTGGATGTCGTCGATGCAGCGGGTGGCGACGTCGATGGCCGAGGTGAAGCCGAAGGTCATGTCGGTGCCGTAGGTGTCGTTGTCGATGGTCTTGGGCAGGGCGATGACGTTCAAGCCCTCCTCGCGCAGGCGGTTCGCGGTCTTGGTCGAGCCGTTCCCGCCGAGCATAAAGAGGCAGTCGAGCTTGAGCTTCTTGTACGTGGCGACCATCGCCGGGACCTTCTTGACGCCGTCGGCCTCGGGCGTGTCGAGCAGCTTGAAGGGAGTGCGCGAAGTGCCCAGGATGGTGCCGCCCTTGGTGAGGATGCCCGAGAAGTCGACCCAGCTCATCTTGCGGTAACGGCCGTAGATCATGCCCTGGTAGCCGTCCTCGAAGCCGTAGATCTCGACCTTTTCCTTGGAGTTGTTGAGCACGGTCTTGACGATGCCGCGCATGGTGGCGTTGAGCGCCTGGCAGTCGCCGCCGGAGGTGAGCAGGCCGATTCGAAGCATGGGGGCTCCTCTCGTTTTGGGACAAAAGGGACGGGGGATTTTGTCCCAATTTCTGGTTTAATTCCGCAGTTTAGAGT
>CAKUEU010000062.1 GCA_934646865.1 uncultured Collinsella sp.
GTAAAGATGGCAAAACGCGTGATCTTCTTGGTGCCGCGCAAAACCTCGGCGGCAATATAGTCGACCTCATCCCACGGGATCTGAATATAATCCTCGGGATTGCGCTCGCTATAGTACTCAAACGCCTTATTGCCCACCATTACATTACCGTGACTGGTAAGCCCCATCAGGCAGGTTGCCGGCGTTGCCAGATCGACCGTGCTGTTCTGAGATTGCGCCATGCGCGCCTCGCCCTCCAAATAAAACAATCGGACCGCATCCAGTGTACCCACCGGGTGCGGTCCGTTTCAATGGCTCAAAAGCCCTTGCCTAGCAATTATCGGTCTTAAGCCGAAACGTGCTTACATGAAGCCGCAAACACGACCGATGATGCCCACGGCGAAGAGAGCCAGGATGATGACGATCGGGCTGACCTTCTTCTTGAGGAGCTTGCAGACCAGCAGGGTCAGGCACACGGCGGCAAGGCCGGGGATGAGCTGGTCGAGGTTGCCCTGAAGCGTGGTGACCTTCACCTGGTCAAGAGCGGTGGAGCCGATGGAGTCATACATCGACAAAGCCTGCTTGACACCCTCGGTACCGGAAGGCAGGTTAGCCCAGTCGATAAAGGCGCCAGCAGACTGCGTGACCTTGGAGACGACCGGGGTGAAGGAGATGGACACCCAGCGCTCGACCAGGGCGCCGATGATGAACATACCAAGGATGGAAGCACCCTCGGTGACCTTGCCCATCAGACCGCCGGAGAGGTCCTTGGCGATGGAGGAGCCGACCTTATAGCCAAACTCCTGCGTGTACCACTCGAAGGCGTAACGAATAATGTTCCACGCGAAGAAGAACAGCAGCGGACCGGCAATGCTGCCGGACAGGGCCAGGGAAGCACCCAGAGCACCCAAGATCGGGCGAAGGGTGAACCAGAAGGCGGGGTCGCCGACGCCGGCGAGCGGGCCCATCATACCGACCTTGACGCCCTGGATGGCGACGTCGTCGATCGGGGCACCGTTGGCGCGCTCCTCCTCGAGGGCGAGGGTAACGCCCATGACGGGGGAGGAAACATAGGGGTGCGTGTTATAGAACTCCAGGTGGCGCTTAAGCGCGGCAATCTGGTCGTCCTTGCTGGTGTAGAGCTTCTTGATCGCAGGGATCATGGAGTAGCACCAGCCACCGTTCTGCATACGCTCGTAGTTCCACGAGCCCTGAAGGAACTGATGACGGAAGCAAACCTTCTGACGATCGGACTTAGAAAGCTGAATCTTGTTCTCTGCCATATGTATCACTCCCTTCCTACTCGTAATCATTCAGAATGTCGCCGAGCGGGTCGCCGGAGCCACCGCCCATGCCGCCACCCTGCTTGGCCAGATCCTTAAGGCCAAGGTAGATGAGGGCGAGGGAGATGCCGATGAGGCCCAGGGCGATCAGCGTGAGCTGAGGGATGGCAGCCAGGACGAAGCCGAGGATGAAGAACGGCCAGGTCTCCTTGGTGGCCATCATGTTGATGACCATGGCGTAACCGACGGAAGCGACCATACCGCCGCCGACGGCCATGCCGCCGGACAGCCAGTCGGGCATAGCGTTCAGCGCGTTGGTAACGGCCTCGGCCGGGATGATGCACAGAAGCACGGCCGGGATGGCGATACGGACACCCTGCATGAGGATGCCGGCGTACTGCCAACGCTCGATGCCGGCGAAGTCGCCCTTCTCGGCGCAGGCGTCCATGCCGTGGACCATAGCGGTAGCCAGGGTACGGCAGATCATGGTCAGGAACAGGCCGGCGACGGACAGAGGCACGGCGACGGCGATGGCGGCGGTAACGGCCTTGCCGGAATCGGTGGCACCGCCGTTAAGGGCGAGCGCCATGATGATGGCGGAGGCGACAGAAGCCAGGGCGGCGTCAGGTGCGACGGCGGCGCCGACGTTAGCCCAACCAAGAGCCATCATCTGAAGCGAACCGCCCAGGAGGATGCCCTCCTGAAGGTGACCGGTTACGAGACCGATAAGCGTGCACGCAACGAGCGGCTGATGGAACTGGAACTGGTCCAGAACGCCTTCCATACCGGCAAGCAGCGCGATGATCGCGATAAGAACAATAGTAAGCGCGGACATGTATCGGACCCTCCTTTACTATGCTTGAGCGGCCAGTTCGGCCTTTGCTTTCTTCAACATGGCGTCGAGATCCTCGGAGGAATCCGAAGGAACCTTGCGGACCTCGAACTTGACGCCCTTGGCCTTGAGAGCCTCGAGAGTCTTGACGTCGTCATCGCCCATAGCGACGGCGTTGGTGACGACGACCTTGCCCTTGGAGTGAGCCATGGAACCGATGTTGACTTCCTTGATGTCGACGCCGGCCTCGATGGCCCTGAGTAGATCCTGCGGGTTCTCGAAGAGCAGCATGGCCTTGGTGTCACCAAAGCGCGTGTCCTTGACGACCTCGGCCATCTTCTTGATGGGCACGACGTTGGCATGGACTCCCGGAGGGGCAGCCTGCTCGATCATGGTCTTGCGGAGCTCGTCGTGAGCAACGCCGTCGGAAACCACGATGATGCGGTTGGGGTTGATCTGCTTGGTCCACGTGGTGGCCACCTGGCCATGAAGCAGACGGGTGTCGATACGGACGTGGGCAATCTTGATGTGCCCGTCGCCGATGACCGTTCCCGGAGGGATGGCGCCTGCAGGAGCAGCGGCGGCCGCAGCCGGCTTCTTCTCCTCGGGCTCCAGAGACTCGGGCTTGACGCGCACGCCAGCCTTAGCCTCAGTCACGAGATGTTTTGCGATCGCATGTGCAGTGTTCTTTGCGTCAAAGCGCTGCGAATATGCCTCGATGAGCATAGGCAGGTTGACACCGGTGACGATAGCCCAGGAATCGTGGCCCTCGATGAGCCCGCTGATCTGGTTGAACGGCGTGCCGCCCCACAGATCAACGAGGAAGAGCACCTGCTCCTGGTCCTCGAAGGAAGCGACTGCTTCCTCGACCTTGGCACGGAAGTCGTCGGGGCCCATGCTCGGCTCGAGCGAGACCACGGCTACAGACGGCTGATCGCCAAAGACCATCGAGCCCGTCTGCTTGATTCCAGCTGCCAAGTCCCCGTGGCTAGCAAGAACAATACTTACCATCACATAACCTCCTTTTTGTCTACGTATTTCCTACACGACATGAAAGGAGTATACCTGTTTGCTTTGTGGAATTATAGCTAAAACTGCAAATGGTTGGATTATTTGTTTAAACGTCATGGTTTGTTACAAGTTGATTACATTGCTGATTATTAGCTCATTACCTGCTAAAGCGCAGCTTAAGCGATACGATATTTTGACATATACAGGTGCACTGTTCATTAATACCGATTATTACTAAATGAAAATGTGCGCTATCCGGCCCAACTTTGTTTAAACAGACTCCACTTGACTGCTAGTGACAAATATGCTTTGACAATCTAGCAAAACTGAACAATGGCGACACAAAAAGTTGCGGTGGAATAGTTCCTGGCTGGGGGCCATGGGGCCGATTTTAGGAACTATTTCACCGCAACTGATGAGGGGCTAGGCGATGTGGAGGGGGTTGGCGGCGTCGACGGCGTCGGGGGTGTCGGCGGAAGCGGCGAGGCCGTCGGGCGCGGCGCCTGCCGGGTCCTCGTCGGGAGTCTCGATCTGCTTGATCATGACCTCTTGGCCCTGTAGCAGATAGGTCTCGCCACTGCCGCAATGGGGACAGGTCTTGCCGTGCTCGACTGTACCGTAGTCGCGGCCGCACGCCTCGCAGTGCGTCACGGCCTCGACGGGCTCCACGACAAGCTCCGCGCCCTCCGTGATGGGCTTTTTATCTGCTGCCCAACGCCAAGCATCGAGCAGCAGATCGGGAACGACGCCCGAGACTTCGCCCAGCAGCAACGTCACGCTCGAGACGCGACCCACGCCATTAGCGCGCGCCACATTCTCAACATCGCGAATGATGTGATAGACGATTCCTAATTCATGCAAGATAGATACCTTTCGACAGAAGTCGATGCGATGTCAATTCAACGTCAGCGAGCGGCGATCCAGGCGCCCCAGGTTGCCCCGAAACAAGGCGTCCGCTGGGCTTATGCCCGCGGCGCCGAAGTTGAGGGGCAAGATGGGGTGCCTGGGCGCCGTGCAGCGTCGGCAGTGCCGCCGTTCGCTAGAACGGCGGAACCTAATGACCAAACTTGATCTTGATCGCGCGCTTCAGCGCGTACTTGCCCAGGCTGGGGAGCTTTTGCTCGTATTTGACCATGGTGGAGCACTCGGGGCGATCACGGTCCAGGTGGATGGCGTCGAACGCGCACTTGGTGGTGCACAGGCCGCAGCCGATGCACTTGTTGGGGTCGACGATCGAGGCGCCGCAGCCCAGGCAGCGGGCGGTCTCGGTGCGCACCTGCTCTTCGGTAAAGGTCTCGACATACTCGCTAAACGGCGCGGCCTTCTCGCGCTCGCGGTCGACGCGCGCCACCTCGCGGCTCGCGTTGTCGTAGCTCTCGATCACGGCATCGTCGCGGTCGAGCGCCGTGTAGTGGCGCTGATTCCGGCCGATGGTGAGCGTGGAGCCCGGCTGCACAAAGCGATGGATGGACACCGCGGCCTCGTGACCAGCGGCGATGGCGTCGATGGCAAAGCTGGGGCCGGTGTAGACGTCGCCGCCCACAAAGATGTCGGGCTCGGTGGTCTGATAGGTCTGGGGATCGGCAAGGGCACCCTGGCCACGGCCGAGTTCCACCTTGGAGCCGGCCAGCAGGTCGCCCCACACGATGGACTGACCGATCGACATGACGACACGGTCGGCATCCACGCGGCGCAGGTCGTTCTCGTCGTACTCGGGCGCAAAACGGCCCTCGTCGTCCGTGACGCGCGTGCAGCGCTTAAAGGTGATGCCGCACACGCGACCGGCCTCGTCCAGATGGACCTCCTTGGGGCCCCAGCCGCAGCTGATGTGCGCGCCGTCCTCGATGGCCTCGCGACGCTCCTCCTCGCTGGCGGGCATTTCCGCCTCGCTCTCCAGGCAGAACATCTCAACATGCTCGGAGCCCAGACGGCAGGCGTTGCGGGCCACATCGATAGCCACGTTGCCGCCGCCCACCACGATGGTGCGGCCGGGCAGTGCGTCGACATGGCCGCTGTTGACCTCGCGCAGGAAGTCGACAGCCACGGTCACGTCCTCGGCATCCTCGCCCGGAATACCGGCAAGGCGGCCGCCCTGGCAGCCAATGGCCACGTAGAAGGCCTTAAAGCCCTGCGCGCGCAGGTCGTCGAGCGTCACATCGCGGCCGACCTCCACGCCGTAGCGGAACTCGGCGCCCATCAGACGGATAACCTCGACCTCGGCCTCGATCACGTCCTTCTGCAGCTTAAAGCTGGGGATACCGTAGGTGAGCATGCCGCCCGGGCGCTCGTTTTTCTCGAACACGACGGGCTTGTAGCCCTTCTCGGCCAGGTAGAAAGCGCAGGACAGGCCGGCCGGGCCGGCACCGATGATGGCGATCTTCTGATCGAAGCCGCCGGCGCGCGTCGGGGTCACCACAGGCGGGACATAACGGGTCGCGGCGTCCAGATCGCGCTGGGCAATGAACTTCTTGACCTCATCGATAGCCACGGCGGCGTCCACGCGACCGCGGGTGCAAGCGTCCTCGCAGCGGCGGTTGCACACGCGGCCGCAGATAGCGGGCAGCGGGTTCTCGCGCTTGATGAGCGCCAGGGCCTCGTCGTAGCGACCCTGGGCCGCAAGCTTCAAATAGCCCTGAACGGCAACATGCGCGGGGCAGGCCGTCTTGCAGGGAGCGGTGCCGGACTCGTGCGTCTCGACACGGTTGTCGTTGCGGTAGTTGGGCGACCACTTGGTGTGGTCCCACTTGGTGGCATCGGGCAGCTCCTGGCGCGGATACTCGGGCACGCGCCCGCCGGCTTTTTTGCTGCAGAGCTTCTGGCCCAGCTTGGCGGCGCCGGCCGGGCATACCTCAACGCAGCGACCGCAGGCCACGCACTTGTCCTTCTCGACCTTGGCGACGTAGGCCGAGCGCGACAGGTTGGGCGTGTTGAACAGCTGCGAGGTGCGCAGGGCGTAGCACACGTTGACGTTGCAGTTGCAGATGGCGAAGATCTTGTTCTCGCCGTCGATGTTGGTGATCTGGTGCACAAAGCCGTTGTCCTCGGCCTGGCGCAGGATGTCGTAGACCTCGTCGCGTGTCACGTAATGACCGCGGTCGGTCTCAACCACGTAATCGGCCATATCGCCCACGGCGATGCACCAGTCGGCCGGGTCATCGGCGCAGCCCTCGCCCATCACACGACGGCTCGCGCGGCAGCTGCAGGTGCTGGCGGCATACTTGCCCTCGTATTTGTCGAGCCAATGCTCGATATGCTCAATGGGCACCGAGGTGCTCGTGGCGTCGATGGCTTTCTCGACCGGAATGACGTGCATGCCGATGCCGGCGCCTCCGGGCGGCACCATCGGCGTGGCCTTGGACAGCGGGCCCTTGGACGCCTGCTCAAAGAACTTGGCGTAGACCGGGTGCTCCTCGAGCTGGCTCACGCGCATGTTGAGGAACTCGGCAGAGCCCGGCACCAGCATGGGCAGCACCCACTGCTTGGCACGCTCGGGGTTTTCCCAGTTGTACTCGAGCAAGCCCGTGTAGCTCATGTCGTCGAGCATCTTCTCGATATCGGCCTCGGGCATGCCGGTGAGCTTGACCATCTCGGGCAGCGTGTAGGGACGGCGCATCTTCATCTTGCAGAGCACTTCGGCCTGCTCATCGGTTGCGGCCTCGGCAAACGACCAGTACTCGTAGCCCAGCAGCTCATCGCGGTGAAGCAGACGGTTGGTGCAGTGTTCGCACAGCTTGACGATGGCCTCGCGCGGATGCTCCGGCAGCGGCGGCACAAACTCCGCGCCGATGTCGGGCTCGGTATAGCTAATCCCCGGTCCGTTGAGAATCATGGTTGTCCCTTCTCTTGCCGCAGTCCGGCGAGACCGCAGCGCCCCTCTTTTTTTGCAGGCCGGGCATGCCCCCATGCCGTTCACCCGCCATTGTTGACATTGTGTCAAAAATAGTATTGACGAACCGTCAACAATATTCAAGACTGTTAGGCGAACGGTTAGGCAAAAGAGGATGAAAGGCGGCAAAACATGAGTAACAACACGGCAGATATACCTGCGGTTGACACCGCCGCATCCGACAGCGCGGCAAAGCGCCTGTCGGGCGACGAGCGCCGCCGCGAAATCCTCGACGCCGTGCGCGCCGTAAGCTCCGAGCTGGGCGTGTCCCACCTTTCGGTATCGGCCGTAACCAAACGGGCCGGCTGCACGCGCTCGCTGTTCTACCACTATTTTGCCGATATGGACGCCGCCGTCACCGCCGTTATGGACGAGGCGATCGACGGCTTTATCTCCGAGCTCGAGCAGTGGAACGCCAGCCGCACCGTCGGCGATATCGAAGGTGCGCTCGACACCGTCGCCCCGCTCTTTAAGCGCCTGGTCGCCAGCGGCCACGAGCTGCCGCACACGCTGACTTCCAGCAGCGGCGCGCTCTACGGCGGCTTTCTACACAACGTGGTCCAGCGCGTTGCGCAATACATCTGCGACACCACCGTAGTGGATTTTGTCGCCCATCACGACCTGCGCATCGACCATGTCTACGAGACGTTCTACACCCTCATCATGGGACTTTTAATGTATATCCGCACGCATCCCGATGTGCCCGACGAGACGGTCAAGGAAATCATCGCCTCGACGCTCCACATCGAGGGCTACACCGCCAAGTATCCCGAGCGCAGGCCCGGGAACTGACGACATTTGGCCAAACTGCCCGCGATCGGAAGAGGGGCCGCGGGCGTGTGAAAGGAGAGCAGCATGCTGTTCGATGTTTGGGGTAGCGATACCCTTATCCACTGGGCCGGCTGGGCCATGGTCTTTGTTGGCCTGATCGTGCTCAACGAGGTCGGCCGCCGCACCAAGCTCGGCGCGGCCATCATCTTTGGCGTGGCTCCGCTGGCCATGACCATCTACTGCGTCGCCATCGCCATCGGCGTTTCGCAGGGCGCCGAGTGGGCGCTCACCAACCCCACGCATGTGTACCAGAACAGCTGGTTCCACTACGCCAAGGTGTACGCGGCGCTGGCCGGTTGCTGGGGCTTTATCGCCATTAAGTACCAGTGGGGCAAGATCGGCAAGGCGCACTGGTTCCGCGCGTGGCCGTTTGTGATCGTCGCCATCAACATCATGATCGCCGTCGTGTCCGACTTTGAGAGCGCCTATCACTTCTTTGTCCTGGGCGAGTCCACCTGGGTCACCTCCGAGGGCGCCACGCAGCTGGCCGGCTGGAACAACGTGTTCAACGGCATCGCCGGCATCATCAACATCTTCTGCATGACCGGTTGGTGGAGCGTCTACGCCTCCGAGGACAAGACCGACATGCTGTGGCCCGACATGACCTGGGTCTACATCATCGCCTACGATATCTGGAACTTCTGCTACACCTACAACTGCCTGCCCACCCACTCCTGGTTCTGCGGCTTTGCGCTGCTGCTGGCGCCCACCGTCGCCGCCTTTATCTGGAACAAGGGCGGCTGGATCCAGAACCGCGCCTTTACGCTGGCCATTTGGTGCATGTTCGCCCAGGTGTTCCCCTACTTCCAGGAGGAGTCCATCTTTGTGACTCACTCCACGCTCGACCCCGCCGCTGCCACCGCGGTCTCGATTGCCGCGCTGATCGCCAACATCGCCGCGATCATCTACATCGTCTACCGCGCCAAGAAGCTCGGCCGCAACCCCTACAAGCAGGATGTCTTTGAGGGCACCAGCGATTGGGAGAAGGCTACCGCCCGCCGCGCCAAGGTCGATTACGCTCACGCCGAGTAACGTGTTGGTCATCGTTGGCACCTGGGCGTAGTCCCGCTTGCCAGGCTTTCGATCCATGCCTCGCACAGCCCCCGGAACGCGATTCGTTCGCGTTCCGGGGGCTTTTTGTTGCCGCGACTTTACGCCGAATGACGCTCTCAGATTAAATCGGATTTCAAATTGCACGCCGGCTCTATATGGCCCCATTTTTGGGTACATTGTTGAGCCGATATTGCATTGGGGGATATATGAGTGATGAGACAACGGGCCAAGAGGATGCGGTCCAAGATGCAGAAGCTTGCGCTGAGGCTTTGGAGAGCTTAGACCAGATAGCGCTGGGCGAGATTGCGTTTGAAGATGCGGAGCTCGACGCGCAGGGCGAGTCGGAAGCCAATGGCGAACAAGATGCCGACGATGATGCTGCGCCTGTCGAAGATGAGGCAGATCACGAGGACTCCGAAAGCGAGGCAGATGACCAGCCCGAATCAGGCACGAGCGAGGAAACCATCTTGCTCGACAGCTTGCCGGTCGAGGATTCGCTGACCCGCGAGCTCCCCGGCCTAGGCTCTGCGCCGGCCGTAGACGTGACCATCGCCATGGGTGATATTCCCCTTCCGTCTGTTCCCTCGGCGCGCGAGGCCGAGATTCGCCATCGCAAAATGTCGCCCAAGCGCCGCAATCTGATGGTCGCTGGTGTCGTAGCCGTCGCGCTTGTCGCCGGCGGCGCGGGCTACGCCGCATGGACCGGATACCAACAGGAACAGGCTGCCGTTGCCGCCGCCAATGCGCACACGATGATGTCGGTGCAGATTGGTGTGCATGCCGCAGGGCTCAACTGCTCCACCGGCTCCAAAATTCCCGTACAGGTGAGCGGGCAGGACTCCGACGGCTCATCCGTAAGCCAAACGCTCTACGTTGATGAGCACGGTCGCGGCATCAAGCTGCTGCCCGGTGATTACACGCTCTCCATCGCCGCCTCCCCCATCGCGGCGGACGGCACCATCTACACCGTCCCGACGACCAAGGCGCAGGTCACTATCAAAAGCGACGGACAGGATTTGCGCGGTGAGGCCATCTTTAAGCTCAAGGTGCCTTCGGCTGACACGGTGGCTGACGACCAGATCGATGCCGCCGCCAAGTATGCCGAGGAGGGCGGTGCGAGCTCCGCTGCTGCCGCTAAGATACTTCAGCAGGCCGCAATTACGCGCCGTGATGCCGCCGTCAACGCCGTAAGCGCAAGCGAGGCACAGTCCGCCCGCGATGCCGACGCTCGACACAAGGCGACGAATCTGTATCAGCTCGATATTCCGGTTGAGTGGTATGGCAAGGTCGCGACCTGGCAAAACGGCAGCACACTATGCATTTATCTGGACGGCGACACCAATACGCCGATTGTGACCCTTGTCGCCGTGCGTGACGGCGAGAGCTTTTCGCCCGATGAGGGCGATACGGTTTTGGGTGCGGCAAACCTGGGCAACGGCTACACCGTCTACGCCAGCGGCCCCGTCTATCCGTATGTGGTGCCCCAGACCATCAACGGGCGCACGCAGGA
>CAKUEU010000063.1 GCA_934646865.1 uncultured Collinsella sp.
TAGGGAGAGGGCCTGACCCCATATCGTTGGGGCCAGGCCCGATTTTGCCTCTTGACAATGTCCTGCTCATATTAAAAAGGGACAGGTTTATTTTGCTAGGTTTTATCTGGGCAAACGTCAAGCCATCACACAAAAGTCCGCCGGTCATTGAAGCCGGCGGACTTTCACGTGCGGATAGTCAAACCCTGTTTACCCTGGAACAACTATTTGCAACGCGCCTTGGGCTGCTGCTGAGTAATGCAGTGGATGTTGCCACCACCGTAGATGACCTCGCGGGTCATGATGCCGATAACCTCACGATCCGGATAGGCAGCCTGGATGTCCTTGAGCGCCTGGGCATCGTTGGGATCGCCAAACTGCGGCACGAGCACTGCTCCGTTGATAGGCAGGAAGTTGAGGTAGCTTGGCTCGAAAGCGTCCTCAGGAGTACGGGGCAACACACCCTCGACAGGATCGATCGTGCTGGCCTCCTCCTCGGTCATATAGACGGAGGTTGCGGGCATGATCACCTTGTGAACCTTGAGCTTGCGGCCCTTGGCGTCCGTCGCCTCGGAGAGCGTCTTGTATGCTTCCTGGCACTCCTTGTAAAACTTATGGTTGGGATCGTCAGTCCACATGCAGCAAACCTCACCGGGGGCACTGAAACACGCGACATCATCGACATGACCGTTGGTCTCGTACGGATCGATACCGTCCTTGATCCAGATGACTTTCTCGATGCCAAGATACTGGGCGAGCTTCTCCTCGATTTGCTCTTTGGTGTACTGCGGGTTGCGGTCCTCGTTGAGCAGACACATCTCGGTCGTCACGACGGTGCCCTGGCCGTCACAGTTGAACGAACCGCCCTCGAGGATGTAGTCCTCGGGACGATAGCGGTCGACCTGCTCGAGCTGCGCCACCTGCAGGCCAATGGAAGCGTCCTTGTCCCACGGGAAGTACAGGCCGTCGATGAAGCCGCCGTAGGCGTTAAAGTGGAAATGCGAGAGCGCAACGTCACCCTTATCGTTGACGAGGAACGCCGGGCCGGGGTCTCGGATCCAGCTGTCGTTGTACTCCATGTGGATAACGCGCACGTTCTCAACGCCGTCGAAGATCTCACACACCGCAGGGAAGTCCTCGGCGTTGACGCCCACGGTGATGGGCTGGAAGCGTGCAACGGTCTTGATAATCTCGGTGAAGACCTTCTGCGCCGGCTTAGCGCCGCAACGCCACACATCGGAACGGTGCGGCCACAGAATCCAAGTGCGCTCCTGCTCCTCATACTCGCCGGGCATGTAGAACCCGTCCTTCTTGGGCGTGGACTCACTCTCGTAGATGGTCTTCATTTCCAAGCTCCCTTTCTCGGTGCTTTTAGTTGACAAGACCATAATGCCGCCGCACCAAGATGCCCTCAATGGCCCCTCGGGCCCCTTTCAGTGACCGGCGGGATACCGTTCGCTGACCTAAAGTTCTAGTCAGGCCGAGAACATGACATACTGGGTTCCATAATGGAAAGGACGCCCTATGCCCCCATGCAATAAACAGCAGGCTATTGAGCTCGACAGTACGACTTGGACCGCTCTCAACGAGCTCGCGCTCGCAATTCATGCAGCACGCGATGTCGATATGCTGCAAAAAGAGACCCTCGAGGAAACGACAGGGCTCGTGCCCCATCGGATCGCCATGTTCGACCTGATCGAAATGGCGGGCAGTGATGTCCCGCGCTACGTCCATCCCGCATGCCGCGGAATGGACGACCGCGCGCTGAGCGACTACTACGACCGCTACGCCGCGATGGACTATACAACATGGAGCTTTGACCTACATAAGGTCGGCGTCTATCGCGACCTCGACCTCGTCGACGTCGAGCGGCGTGATGCCACTCCCATCTATCGCAAATGGATGGAACCGCAGGGCGTCTACTTTGGCTGCACGGCAACGCTCGCGCACAACGACAACCCGCTGGGAAGCATCACGCTGTTTCGCGAGCGCACGGCCGGAGACTTCACCGACACCGAGCTCGCAATCCTGCTCGAAGTCGCTCGGCACGCGAGCATCGCACTCAGTAACCTCTACCCAGGTGGCATTAAACTCTCCCAAACCGAAGACGCAAGCCAGCTGAATACCTTCATCGCAGAACACAACATACAACCGCGCGAAGCTGAGGTCATGCGGCTCATGCTCGACGGCAAAACGAACAAACAAATGGCAAACGAGCTATTCATAAGCGAGTCAACCGTCAAGAAGCACGTCAACGCCATCTATCGCAAGCTCGGCGTCAGCAACCGCCTGGGCCTTATGACTGCCGTGCAAAACATCCTGCGATGAAAAAGGGCGCCCTCCATGCGGAGAGCGCCCTTTGATTTCGCCATTTGAATGAGGAGCGACCCTAGACTACGCAATGAGCCCATTCAGGCGCTTTTGCTCCTTTGCAGCAAGCGCGATGGAAACCAGGCCGGTAATGGCATCGGCTGCAACCAAGGCAATCCAAACGCCCTGCGCACCCATCATGCCGCCAAGCAAGTACATGAGCGGCACGGAGCAAATCACGTAACGAAGCAGGCCGCAGAACGTGGCGACGCCGACCTTTTCGACCGCCTGATAGTACATGGACATGGTCATGGCAAGGTACCCAAGCGCGACGGCCAGGACCACGATGCGTGTAGCGCTGGCAGCGACCTCGACAAGCGCCGGGTCGGAGCCCGCAAAGAACGCGCAGACCGGCGTGGCTGCGGCCCACAGGACGGCAGTGACGATGAGCAGCACCACAATCTGAAACTTGAGTGTGCAGGAGAGCGTCTCCTTGAGTCGAGCCCATGCCTTAGCGCCAGCGTTGAAGGCAGCAATGGGTTGCAAGCCATAGGAGAAGCACTGGGCAACCATCATGGTGATGTAGAGGATGTAGCCATTGATCACGCCGAAGGCAGCGATGTAGAGCGAGCCCATGTCGCCGCCAAGCGTGCCGAGCAGCGAGTTGGCAACAGTATTGAAAATGAACGTCGCGGCCTGGACCAGGAAGAACGGGAAGCCGATCTTAACGATCTGTCCGCAGATACCCATGTCGAGCTTGAGGTCGGCCGGATTGATCTGGAGCTGAGACTTCTTGCCGCCCACATACCAGAAGATGCCGATGGCCCAAATGCCAATGGACAGGCCATAGTACACACCGGCGCCCATGACGCCAAGCTTGAGCACGAAGGTCGACAGCGCGAGCCAGCAGATGGCAACGATGGCAGAGACGGTCATGAGGTTTGCCTGGATCTGGACCTTCTCATCGACGCGCATGACGGCAGTGATCATCTGGCCGATGACCGTGAGCGGCAACAGCACGGCAAACGTGCGCACACCGGCAACCGTGTCAGCCATGATGTCGGGCGTGGCACCAAAGAACGCACAGATAGGCTCAGTGAAGACTGCCATCACGACAGCAAGCAGGACCGAAACGATCGTCGTGAGCCAGAAACCCTGACTAAACGCCTTACTCGCGCCCTTAACATCGCCGGCGCCGAGCAGGTTGCCTACCACGGCTGGCACGCCCGTACCGAAGAGGTTACCGAAGGCCAGATTGATGTACTCGACGGACATGATGATCGAGACACAGGCCAGGCCGTGCGAGCCCAGGCCCCAGCCCATCACGAGACCCTCGAGCACGACCATGATGATCTGGGCGAGCATGCCCTGACCGGTCACAATTGTGTAGCGGCGCACGAGTTCTGGAATCGGCTTTGAGGCGAGCTCATGCTCCTCCTCGACGACAGCGGTTGTTTCTTCTGCCATGGTTCTCCCCTTTCCTTGAGAGATTGAAAGACTGTGGGGTTACTTCTCGTAGACGACCTTGCCGGCGATCACCGTAAGCTCGGCCGTGGCACCGAGGACCTCCGCCGGCTCGCAGGTAAAGAGGTTGCGATCGAGTACACAGATGTCGGCCTGTTTGCCGCAAGCGAGCGTGCCGATACGGTCCTCGGCATGCATGGCATAGGCGCTGCCATAGGTGTAAGCGCGCAGGGCCTCAGCCATCGTGATGCGCTCCTCGGGGAACCAGCCTTCGGGATTCGAACCGTCCTCGAGCATGCGCCAGACCGCGCCATAAACCTCTTCCATGGGCTCGAGTCCCACGACGGGGAAATCAGAGCCCAGATGCACGTTCGCACCGCTTGCGAGCAGGCTGTGGATCGGCCAGGAGAGCGAAGCGCGCTCGGGACCAACAGCATCGTCCTTGGCGAGGTCAGCCATATCGAGAAGCATATGCCACGGCTGCATGGCCGGACTTACGCCGAGCTCGGCGTAGCGCGGCAGGTCCTCGGGCTGAACGGTCTCGTTGTGCTCCATCGAATGGCGGCACCCCTGCTTTCCATAGAGTCGTTCGCCCTCTTCGAAGCAGTCGAGGACAAAGCGCACAGAGCGGTCGCCGATCGCATGGATACGCGTATCAACACCCCACTCGAGTGCCCTAAGCATGGCGGCGCGCACGTGCTCGGGTTCCTCAGCCGGCTCGCCGCATGTCTCGGGCGCGTTGGCATAGGGCTCGAGCATCCATGCGGTGTGATCGGAGCACACGCCGTCGATGAACTGCTTAAAGCCATGCCACTCGACCTGCGTGCCCGGGAAGTCGTATTTAGCTCGAATTTCCTCGAGTGTCATGGTCTCGTTCTCAAAAAGGTCTGTGTACATGAACACGCGTAACGGCAGTTCACCCTTACCGTTGAGCTCTGCAAGCACCTTGTAGGGGTTGTCCATGCTCACGAAAGTCGGATTAACCATGCCGACGGTCGTAATACCGAGAGCGTTGGCGCGGTGTGCGGTCTTGGCAAAGGAGGCATCGACCACTTCGGGAGCAGGGTCGTATACCTCGTCCATAAAAAGGGCACCGGCGTTGTTCGAGAAAACCCCCGTGAGGTTGCCGTCCGCATCCTTGAGAATCTTGCCACCCGTAGGATCAGGCGTCTCGGCGGTAATGCCGACTTTCTCGATAGCGCAGGTATTGGCACTAAACGTATGCATGTCAACCTGCTGCAAAAATACCGGACGGTCGGAGATGTATTTGTCAATCATCGCGGCCGTGGGCATCTCGGGCACATCCCACTGGAACTGAATGATTTGGCAGCCCACAATCCACTCGTTGCTCGGGTGGCTTTCGGCAAATGCCTGAACACGCTCCATGCACTGCTCGAAGCTCGTGCAATCGATAAGATTGACGGCGAAATCGGGATCGGTCATAAAGGCGCCCTGTGCAAAATGCGTATGCGAATCGATGATGCCAGGCATGACGAGCTTATCGCCATAGTCGCGCACCTCGGTATCGGGCCCGATAAAAGCGTCAAGGTACTTATCCTCGCCGCACGCAACAATCCTGTCACCCGCGACGGCAACGCCACCCTTGAACGGGGCCAGTCCGTCACCAGTGAACACAGCATTACTTTTGATGACTAAATCCGCTTTGTCCATATGAGCCTCCTCAGACGTTACAGGACAATGGATGAGCGCCTCAATACGGCGCGCACAATCGGTGAGGGAGCATTTGCCGCCCCCTACGTGACGCGTGCCTACAGGCGGTTGGGCGCCTGTCCTGCGCCCTACACCCCGCGTCAACACCCATTGACGCACCTCTTGCACAAGCTGCCAAGATGGAGCCGAGCGAACGGCTGGGTTAAGGAGGTTTACACGCTTGAACAGGTATTTTGTTGTCTTGGTTTATTACCGCTTCATTACGCTAAACGGTCTGCGATGTACTGTCGACCAAACCTATTGAGCCCTACGATCGCCAGAACGCCTCAATCAAGTCGTCGCGCGTCCTGACCTCGCTCTTAACGTAAATGCGATGCAGATGAGCCTTAACGGTGCCAGGACTAATCACGAGTTCATGAGCAATATTTTGAACATCAAGTCCACGCAACACGAGCGTTAGCACCTCTTGCTCTCGCTTCGAAAGCCCATGCCCATCCGAAAAAATCACGACGCGCGAGACGAGGTCATCCTGAGCATCACGACGTTCCATCGCCACATCTTCATCAGCCCGAGGATGGCGCGAAAACACGCGTAGGATGTGGCTGAACTGTCTGAAGAGCTGAACTGCCGCAGCAACATATAACAAATTCTCTGAGATATTCCGCTCGCTCATATACCAAAGAAAAACGTTTACCATCACGTTATCCACGTCAGGTGTGCAAAAGAGAATCATGTAGGTGTCCTCAATAACAACCATCACACCGAGCATGCAGGCAAGACGAAAGAACGTCTTAGAGCGTTCAAGATCAAGCCGTTCGGCTTTATTCTCCGTCTTGCGATAGCGGATGTAGACATATATCAAGCAAAATATTGTTCCCAGATCACGCGTGAGCCAGAAGAGATATTGCTGCATCTGGCTCGCAAAGCCCGTGCGAGGCACCAAGGCAAATTGAAGCACGGCTACTGGCACGACAAATGCGGCCACGCGTCTAACGGTCACCTTGTCGCGCAGACGCAACATCACCCAAAGCCATATGCACGTGAGAATCGCAATGCCCAACACGCAACGTAGCAATGGGTGCTGAAGCGGTTCATCAAACGTCACCGTATAGTCATATTTAAGCCGGTTATACTCATCAAAGAAAATTACCGACATATCAAAGATGTAGAGCAGAAAGCCTGAAGCTGCTACCAAACAATCACGGCGGCGTGTCATAAGCCATACAACGAGCGCCGTTGATACCGTCACCAATCCAACGCCCATGATGAGAATCGTATAGACATAGAATGCAAAACTCATACTATCCTCAATCCATGCACAACTTGCTTGATTTCGTGTTACGGTTGTGATAGAAACATCCAACACGCACTAAGGTCGAAAGGAGATGCCGTGGCGCCAATTGCACCGCTCAAGATCATCGTCGCACCCGCCGCCAAGGCTATCGCCAAGATTGGCTCGACCATGACCTACGACGATGTGCCCTGTATCGTTGAGGAGCGCAGCGACAGCTGTCCCTACCTGGGGCACGTCCCTTTCTTTGCACCTAAACTCACCCCCTCGCTCGAGCAGCACGACCGCTAGCATAGTCTGTATAATCGCCGCGGAACCCCTGCGGCGATTTGTTAACCTAGGGGCAATCTCATACTTAACGCCCGCGGCACATAAGATCACCGGTCAGTGTTTTTTAAAAAGACCAACGCCGGGATTGTCGATGCTGCGGCCGCGGCGCGATATGAGGCGCGAAACCTCGCCCAGCAGCACACCGATCACCACACCCACGAGGATGGGCAACTTTGCCATCTCGGCAGGCGAGCTGTTGAGCGGCACGATCGTGGCGACGATCGAAAGCACGAGCTCTACCACGGGAATTGCGAGCGCCACCGCGAGCACCTTGCCCTCAAAGGGGGCGCGGAACACGCGCGGGCGATCGTCGTATTTGCGCAGGCGCCAAAACGCCGGAAACATCGGGATATAACTCATGAGCAGAAAGACAACGTTCATGGAAAAGAAGACCCAAAAGACGTCGGAGCCCTCGCCCAGCGGAATTTGAAGCAGCAACACCAGGCTGGCGAAACAACCGTTAATGAGTGCCGAGCCGTTAGGCATGCCGGTCTTCTTGGACACCAGCGCAAAGGGACGCGGCATGTTGCCATGGCGCGCGGCATAGCTCGCCACGTTGTTGACGCCAAAGCTCCAGCAGATCATGTTGGCGAACAACGTCACCAAAAAGGCCATGCCCACGATCATCGTTAGCGGGTGGGCGCGCCCCACCATGGCGGCAACGGCGTCCACAATGCCCGAATCGAGCGAGAGCTGCTCGGTGGGAACCGCGGCTCCAATGCCGATACCGCAAATGATGTAGATTGCCGCAATGGCAACGCCGCCCGCGATAACCGCTTTGGGAATATCGCGCGACGGGTTCTTCATCGTGCTGGCAAAGGTCGCGACCACTTCAAAGCCCATAAAGTTGAATAGGATGATCGAAAGATACGTCAGTGAGTTGGTGTCTCCCAGATCGGGGACAAAGGTCTCGAACGACATATCGTTGGCAAAGCCGTTATTGCAGGCAAACCAGATGCCGACGATTCCCACCACGGCGGTAATGAGCACCTTGATGACGGCGCCGCCGTCCATGACCCAATCGGCCTCGGCCACCGGCTGCATCGCCATGACCGTAACGCCCCATACAAAGGCAAGTTCCATGGCAATCCGAGCGCCGAGCGAAAACTCAACACCCCATACCGCGTTGATGACGCTGGGGAACATGCAGGCGATGCTTGCCACCCACAGCGGAAAGTTGACCCAATAGCACCAGGAGCAGCGGGCGCCCCAACGGTCGCCCAGACCCAAGCGAACCCAATCGTACAGACCGCCCTCGGAATCGAACGCCGTACCCAACTCGGCCACCACCAGGCCATAGGGCAGCAAAAACGTGATGATGAGGAAGATCCACCAGAAGAATTGCACGTTGCCCATGGCAGATGCCGGAGCCGCCGCCTCGATGGTAAAGACGACACAGATAACCGAGAGGATGACCTCGATCAGGGAGAACTTTTTACCTGCCATGGCACGCTCCCCCTACAGCAAAAAGGATGGCATCTGTACCGAAGGCGCAGCCCAAGGTAGGGTTGCAGGCCGCGTCATCGGTACAGGTGCCATCCCAAAGAGAGGACAGGATGCAGTTGTTGGACCAGCGCTCGCGGAACAGGCGCGTGTAGATGACAATGCGCTGGTACATAGATACTCCGATCAAAACGGTCGCGCTCGCAACCGGAAGCTTTAAGCAATTGAAGACGCGTCTGACCTGGAAAATTCAAGCGAACAATTGGCCTAACCCGCAAAAAATCCCAGGCCAGACGCGTACTCAATCAAAGAGGCGGGCACTCCGAAGTGGAGGCAACGGAGTGCCCAAAGAAAACCCAACCGACCAAGACATCAAGCAAACCAGTGTCATGCCCCGGACGAACCAGCCGCCGATGTCCGATTGATCGGCTGGGTTTTCGAGGTGCCCCAGGTCGCCGCGAAAGAGGAGCGAAGCGTACTTTGGTACGCGAGCGACGGTTTGAGCGGCGAGATGGGGTGCCTCGGAAAGCCAGACGATTAAGCGGACGGCTCCTGCTGGGTAATGCAGTGGATGTTGCCGCCGCCGAAGACGACCTGCTCGGACTGAACGCCGACGCACTTGTAGACGCCCTCGCCCCAGACCTCGTCGTAGATCTTCTGGAGCGTGTCAACGGCCAGTTGGTCGTTCTCGTCGCCGTACTGCGGGACGATAACGCCATGGTTGGTGACCAGGTAGTTCATGTAAGAAGCGATCAGTGGCTCGTCGGCAACGCGCGGCTCGGCGTTCTCGTCGGCGTCGATGGTGTCGCAGGATGCCTGATCCATGAACAGCGGGTTCACGGGCATGCAAAGCTTGTAGACCTTCATTTTGCGGCCCTTGGCGTCAACGGCGTTGGAGAGGGTCTCGTAAGCAGCGTGGCACTGCTCATAGAACGGATACTCGGGATCGTCGGTCCAGATGCAGGCCATGACGCCCGGGGCGATGAACGTAGCGACGTCATCGATGTGGCCGTTGGTCTCCTCGGGGTCGATGCCCTCCTTGACCCAGATGACCTTCTCGACACCCAGATAATCCTTGAGATGCTCGTCCATATAGGCACGAAGCTCCTCGCTCCAGGGCTCGAACTTCTTCTTGAACTTGGGCCAGATGGACTCGGGATCCTCTTCCTCCTCCAGAACCGCAGAGCAGGTGCGGCCCGGGGAAAGCAGGCACTGGTCGGTCACGACAAGGGTGCCCTCGCCGTCGACGGTGATGGAGCCGCCCTCGAGGATCATGTCATCGGGACGATAGCGACGGCAGCCGGAGAGCTCAGCCATCTTGAGGGCGATCTGCTCGTCCTTGTCCCACGGAAAGTACAGGCCGTCGACCAGACCGCCGTAGGCGTTGAAGTGCCAGTGGTTAGCGCGCTTCTCGCCCTTGCCGTTGATGACGTAGGTGGCAGCGGTGTCACGGAACCAGGCGTCGTCGGTGGTCATCTCGATAACGGTGACGTTCTCGTCTTCCTCGAAGACGGCCTTGCAGTTGGCGTAGTCGGCCTGGTTGGCGCACATGGTGACCGGGGTGAACTCGGCGATGGCGCGAGCGATGGCGGCATACTGCTTCTGAGCCGGCTTGGCGCCGTGGGCCCAGGTGTCGGTGCGGTGGGGCCAGCCCATCCAAACGCGATCCTGCGGGGCGAACTCAGCGGGCATAAAGAAGCCGTCAGCCTTGGGGGTGGACTCGGACTCGGTGATCGTACGCATAAGATTTCCTCCAAATCGAACGATCGCTTGCTGCGGGCGGGTTACCCGCAGCCTAAAACCAAGAGATGGTAGGCGCCCGTTCCCCGGCAAAGGTCGGGGCGCCCGGCGCCGGTTTTCACGGAGTCGCACCGGCAAGCGACGACGTAACC
>CAKUEU010000064.1 GCA_934646865.1 uncultured Collinsella sp.
GCCCGCGACAAGGCGCTGTGCTACGGCGTGGCCAAGGACATCGTGAGCGTCCTTGCCCCCATCTGCCCGTTCTGGGCCGACGAGCTGTGGCACGAGGCACTCGGCTGCGAGGGCAACGCCTACACCGCCGCCTGGCCCGAGTTCGACCTGGCCGAGTCCATCGAGGATACGGTGCAGATCGTCGTACAGGTGCTCGGCAAGGTCCGTGGCCGCATCGACGTCGCCCGCGACGCCTCCAACGAGGAGATGCAAGCTGCCGCTGAGGAAGCCGTTGCCAAGTGGCTTGAGGGCAAGACGGTCGTCAAGGCCATCTGCGTGCCCGGCAAGCTGGTCAACCTGGTGGTCAAGTAAGCACTGCGCGCTTAACTGACGCATAAAAGACGAGGGGCGATCCGGTTGGGTCGTCCCTCGTTTTGTGTTGTATGACCTGCTTAGTCAGTGCGTCGCACCGTCTTCTACGGGATGTGTACCAGGTCCCTAAAGTAAACGTTGCCCGTTTGCTCCTCGAACATCCAGATGTTGAGGTAGATGTCGTTGAGGTCGTTGTTCACATCAAAGTCCGGGTCGTCGAAGGTGCCTACAAAGGTGAGCATGGCGCGCGTTTCCTCGCCTGCTGCGACCTGCTGGCGCATGCGCACATCGCGGACCACGCCGTTGACGTAGGCATAGGAGTCCACATCGCCAAACATCATGTCGACACCGGTGTTGTTGGTCACCGTAAAGATGAGCGCAGCGTCGCCGTAGCCGTCGGTGTCCTTGCCCACGCAGGTAACATGGACGTTCTCGTCTGCTTCAAGGTCGATGGGGAACTGTTCTTGGGGGTCGGGGTCCAAACCCTGGGGATCGATGATGTCCTCGTCTATTTTGTCGAAGCTCACCGGGGGTTCGGTTTTTTCGATGGCTTTGGTGCTGCCAGGATTCGGTTCGCATGTTCCGGTTTTGCTGTTCGTCTTGCCGCAGCCCACGAGGGCCAACGAGCACGTTGCGATGGCGAGCGCAGTCATGCAGAGGGTGTCGAGACGTTTCATGGGTGCCTCCTTGCCGTAGAGGATTTGGAAAGGTTCGTCGTTGCGCGACTTACTGGCCGGCTTGTTGCGGAATGTCCCTTAGCGTAAGTCTGATCGATAAGGGCTCGGGAAGGAACGCCCTTGGGGCCCGAACGGGCCTGTGGATTGGGACGCATGGCTCGTTCTTGGACGCTTGGCCGCGCTCCGCACGGTACTTTCGGTCCAATTGTCCTATTCTTGTGGAGAACCTGTGCGCACGCTGACCTGCGGGTTTGCGTTGTGCTTGCACGTTTGCGCAGGTATTGCTATAGTTTGCTTGCAAATGAAGTTGTAATTGAAAGAAGTGGGGTTTCGGCCCCGCTTCTTTTTTGTATGGATGGAGGTGCCGCAATGGTCAAGACCAAGACCGAGCAGGCGATCATCGACGCGCTCGAGGCCGTCGCTCCCCAGCACGATGTCGACATCGTCGACGTCGAGCTCGTGGGCGCCACCAAGGCCCCCTGCGTGCGCGTGCGTATCGAGGGTGCCGAGGGTCAGAGCCTGTCTCTCAACGACGTCACGGCCAACACCAAGTGGGTCGGCGATGTGATTGAGGAGCTCGACCCCATCTCTTCGAGCTATACGCTCGAGGTGTCGAGCCCGGGTATGGCGCGCCCGCTGCGCCGCCCGAGTGACTTTGCCCGCTTTGTGGGCGAGAACTGCGAGCTCACCTCTACCGCCACCGAGGGCCGTCGCAAGTACGCCGGCAAGATTGCCGCCGCCACCGAGACGAACGTGACCCTCGAGCTCGAGGACGGCGAGTCCGTTACCCTCGATTTTTCTGATGTTAAAAAGTGCAAGTTGAAGCCCACCTACGACTTCAAGCCCGCGAAGGAAGGAAAGTAAGATGGCAGCATCCGACATGATGTCCGCCCTGATGGAGCTTTGCCAGGAGAAGCACATCGACCAGCTCTACCTGATCGACCGCCTGGAGCAGTCGCTCGCCAAGAGCTATGCCGAGATCCTGCATCTTGAGTGGGGCGCCAAGGTGACCATCGACCGCACCACCGGCAAGATCTACGTCTACCGCCTGGAGCCGATCGACGATTCCATGGACGAGGAGGGCAACTTCACCGAGTTCGAGGAGATCGACGTCACCCCCAAGAACACGAGCCGCATCGCCGCCCAGCACGCCAAGGCCGAGATCAACGCCATCGTGCGTAACTCCGCCCGCGAGCAGATCTACGAGGAGTTCTCCGGCCGCATCGGTGACCTCATCAGCGGTACCGTGCTGCAGTCCACGCCCGACTTCACGATTGTCAAGATCCGCGAGGGCGTCGAGGCCGAGCTGCCGCACTTCGATCAGCGCCGTTACGAGAACGAGCGCAACGAGCGTCCGATGGGCGAGCGCTACCTGCACAACCAGCATATCAAGGCCGTGATCATCGACGTTCGCGACCCCAACTCCAACCTGCAGCCGGTTCGTGGCGAGCACAGCCGTCCGCCGATTGTCATCTCCCGTACCCACCCCGAGCTCATGCGTCGTCTGTTTGAGCAGGAGGTGCCCGAGATCTATGAGGGCACCGTCCAGATCAAGTCGATCGCCCGCGAGCCCGGCCAGCGTTCCAAGGTCGCCGTCCACTCGCTCGACGACCGCCTGGATCCCGTGGGCGCCTGCGTCGGCCCCAAGGGCAGCCGTGTTCGCGCTGTCGTGGGCGAGCTCCGTGGCGAGCGCGTCGACGTCATCCTGTGGGATGCCGATCCTGCCGTCTATGTCGCCAACGCCCTGTCGCCCGCTAAGGTCACCCGCGTCCTCATCGACGAGGAGAAGGCCTACGCCGGCGTCATCGTCCCCGACGACCAGCTGTCCCTCGCCATCGGCAAGGAAGGCCAGAACGCCCGCCTCGCTGCGCGCCTGACCGGCTGGCACATCGACATCAAGTCCGAGACGCTTGCCGCCGACATCCTCAAGAACGTTCCCGTTCACGAGGAGCCCGCCGCCGACCTGATCGGTGACGAGGAGGACGAGGACGTCCGTCGCTGCGAGTACGTGTCCGAGGACGGCATCCAGTGCCGCAACCAGGCTCGTCCCGGCTCCCGTTTCTGCGGTGTCCACGACACCGACGCCTTCGATGATGCGGAGGACCTGATCTAGCGCGCGGTCGCGCCGGGCAGGTCCCGGCGCATCTCCCACGCTCGTTCAGTCTCTAGGCACCCAAGGTGCCAGAAAGGGTAGGTGAAGTCATATGGCAAAAGTCCGTGTGTCCACCCTGGCCAAAGAGTTCGGCATGACCTCCAAGGAACTGATGGGTCATCTCGCCGATATGAAGATTCCCGCTAAGTCCGCTTCCTCCGCCCTGGAGGACGCCTATGTCGCCATGGTCCGCAAGCAGCTCGCCTCGGTGATCGAGGCCCGCGCTCAGGAAGTCGAGGCCGCCAAGCAGGCCGAGGAGCAGGCCGCTGCCGCCGAGGAGGCCGCCCGCGCCGCCGAGGCCGAGCGCGAGCGCATCGCCGCCGAGAAGGCACGCGAGGAGGAGCGCCGCCAGTTTGCCGCAGCCCAGGCTGCCGAGGAGGCCGCCCGCGCCGAGGCTGAGGCCAAGAAGAAGGCCGAGCAGGAGCGCCTTGCTCGCGAGAAGGAGGAGGCTGCCCGCGAGGCCCAGCGCCGCGCCGTTCCCGCTTCCGATTCCGGTTCGCGCTTCCGTTCGCTGCTCGACCAGATCGCCGCACAGGAGACCGTGCTCAAGGAGAAGAAGGACGCCGAGGACAAGGCCAAGGCCGAGCGCGCCGCCGAGCGCGGTAACCGTCGTGGCGGCAACAATGACCGCCGCGGTGGCCGTCGTAACGATCGTAACGCCTCCGACAACAACTCCGAGCGCAACGCCTCCGAGAGTCGTCCGCACAGCCATCGCACCAACGCCAGCAACAACGTCGCTGCCGGCATGGACTTCCCCAACCCCGATAAGCAGGGCAAGGGCAAGAAGCGCAAGGGCGGTCACAACAACGAAGAGGACCACTATAGCCGCATGGCTCGCGAGGCCGAGGAGTACAGCCGCGAGAAGGTGCTCGAGGAGGCTCGTGCTGCCGTCGAGGAGGCCTCTCGCGAGTCCACCGGTCGCCGCAAGAAGCGCAAGGAGAAGCGCGAGCGCGAGGCTGCCAAGGCTCAGGAGGAGCGCAAGATAGAGGAGGCGCTGGCCCAGGGCGTGAACCCCGAGGAGCTCGACGCCATCAAGGTCTCCCAGGGCGTTACCGTCCAGGAGCTCGCCGAGGCCCTCGACGTTCCGGCCAACGATATCATCAAGCGCCTGTTCCTGCTAGGCACGCCGCTCACGATGACGCAGTCCATGTCCGACGACCTCGTCGAGCTCGTTGCCGACGACCTGGGCCGTCAGATCAAGATCATCACCCCCGAGGAGGAGAACACCTTCTCGTTCTACGACGATCCCGCCGACCTTAAGCCGCGTGCACCGGTCGTCACCGTCATGGGCCACGTCGACCACGGCAAGACGTCGCTGCTTGACGCCATCCGTCACACCGGCGTCGCTGCCGGCGAGGCGGGCGGCATCACGCAGGCCATCGGTGCTTCGCAGGTCATGATCAATGACCGCAAGATCACCTTCATCGATACCCCGGGTCACGCCACCTTTACGGCTATGCGTGCCCGTGGCGCCAAGGTGACCGACATCGTCATTCTGATCGTGGCTGCCGACGACGGCGTCATGCCTCAGACCGTCGAGTCGATCAACCACGCCAAGGCCGCCGGCGTACCCATCGTCGTCGCCGTTAACAAGATCGATAAGCCGGGTGCCAACCCCGACCGCGTGCGCCAGGAGCTCACCGAGTACGGTGTCATCCCCGAGGAGTGGGGCGGACAGAACATGTTCGTCAACATCTCGGCGAAGCAGAAGATTGGTATCGACGACCTTCTGGAGACCGTGCTGCTCCAGGCCGATGTGCTCGAGCTTAAGGCCAACCCCGATACCTTTGCCTCCGGCAACGTCCTCGAGGCCAAGCTCGACAAGGGCCGCGGCTCGGTCGCTACCGTGCTCGTGACTCGCGGTACCCTGCACGTGGGCGATACGCTGGTCGCCGGCCTCACCTACGGCCGCGTCCGCGCCATGCTCGACCCCAAGGGCCGCGCCGTCACCGAGGCCGGTCCCTCCGACGCCGTCGAGATCCTGGGCCTGCAGTCCGTGCCCAACGCCGGTGACGAGTTCCGCGTGTTCGAGGACGAGCGCGAGGCTCGTGCCCTTGCCGACGAGCGTTCGCTCAAGGCCCGTATCGAAGAGCAGAGCCGCGTCAAGCACGTTACGCTCGAGAACCTCTTCGAGACCATTGCCGATGCCGAGGTCAAGGAGCTCAACCTGATCATCAAGGCCGACGTCCAGGGTTCCATCGAGGCCCTTCAGGACTCGCTCGACAAGATGGATCAGTCCGAGGTCCGCATCAACACGATCCACTCCGCCGTTGGTGCCATCAACGAGACCGACGTCGTCCTGGCCGACGCCTCCAACGCCATCATCATCGGCTTTGGCGTCCGTCCCGACGGTAAGGCCCGCTCCGCCGCCGAGCGCGAGGGCGTCGAGATCCGTTGCTACGACGTCATCTACAAGTGCCTCGAGGAGCTCGACGCTGCCCGTATCGGCATGCTCAAGCCCACCGAGGTCGAGGTCTCCACGGGTACCGCGACCGTCCTGGACACCTTCAAGGTGCCCAAAGTCGGTATCGCCGCCGGTGTCCGCGTCGAAGAGGGCGAGATCGCCGCGACCGATTCCGTGCGTCTGGTGCGCGACGGCATCGTGGTCTTCAACGGCAAGATCGCCTCGATGCGCCACTACAAGGACGAGGCCAAGAGCCTCAAAAGCGGTTCCGAGGGCGGCATTGGCCTGGAGAACTTCCAGGACATCAAGCCCGGCGACCAGATCGAGGGTTACCGCATCGACCAGGTTGCCCGTACCGAGTAGGGGGTAGCGCTATGAAGCAAACGCAGGCAACCCGCCGTCTGGGCGAGCAGCTTCGCGAGAAGCTTGGTTATATCCTGCTCTTTGAGGTTTCCGATCCGCGTCTCGACCTGGTTACTTTGACCGCGGTCGAGGTTGCGGTGGACCGTTCGTTCGCGCGTGTGTTCGTGTCGTGCGATGCGAGCCGCTACGACGAGGTCATGGAGGCGCTCGCAAGCGCTAAGGGCCGTATTCGCAGCCTGTTGGCTCGCTCGCTCGATTGGCGTGTTACGCCCGAGCTCGATTTTCGCATCGATCGCTCGACCGATGAGGCCGAGCGCATCACGCGTGCGCTGGAAAACGTTCCCGCCACGCTTGCGATCGAAAAGGACGAGGACGGCTATCCGATAGCGGATGCCGCCCAGGAGGCAGCTTTAGATGACTAATTCCGCCGACCTCGCCTCGTGCGAGTCTGCAGATATTCAGCGACGCATCCTCGAGCTCATCGAGGGTGCGTCCTCCATTGCGATTTCGGGACACACTTCTCCCGATGGCGACGCCCTGGGCTCCGTGTTGGGTCTGGGCCTCTCGCTTATGAAGTTTTTCCCTAACAAGGACATTGCCCTGCTGCTGGCAGACGATGACCCGGTTCCGCGCATCTACCGCTTTATGGAAGGCTCCGATCGCCTGGTACCGGCATCTGCGTATACCGGCAATCCGGACCTGTTCATCTCGGTGGACGTGCCGGTCGTCGAGCGTCTCAATAATTCCGCCGAGGTGCTTCGTCGCTCCAAGCATGTGGTGTGCTTCGATCACCATCCGGCGCGGGAGGAGTTTGCCGAGCTCAGCCTGAGGCGCGTCGAAGCTGCAGCCTGCGCCATGATCATCGACCGCTTCTTGGACAATTGCGGCATTGTCGCCCGTGATGGCGTGGCGACTTGCTTGCTGTGCGGCTTGGTTACCGATACCGGCCGTTTTCAGTACCAAAACGCCGATGCCGCCGCGTTCCATGCAGCCTCGCGTCTGGTTGCCCACGGTGCCGATCCGGCGCGTGTGGCGCTCGAGGTCTACCAGAGCATGCGCGTTGAGTTTTTGCACCTCAAGTCCATCGTTATGGGCCGCATCAAGACGGTGGCCCACGGGCGCGTCGCGTATAGTTACGCGTACCAGAGTGACCTTGAGGCTTGCGGTGTCACCTCGGATGAGTGCGACGGCCTAGTTGACGTGGTGCGCTCGGTGATGGGCGTCGAGGTCTGCCTGTTCCTGAAGGGCATTGAAGGCGATACCAAGGTGCGCGGCAACCTGCGCTCCAAGGGCGACCTCAACGTGTCCGAGATCGCTGCTGCTTTTGGCGGAGGCGGACATCCCGCTGCCGCCGGTTTCTCCAACAACGGAACGATTCTCGAGACGCTCACCGTGGCACTTCCCATGCTGGCCGAACTGGTAGGGGAGGATCCCGCTTCGGTGACCGTCGAGCTTTAACTTTTTGGATGGTACATGGCTCGTCGTACGCCTTCTCAACTGAATATGCTGCTCGCCGTCGATAAGCCGGTGGGCTGCACGTCCCACGACGTGGTTTCGCAATGCCGACGCGCCCTCCATGAGCGGCGCGTCGGCCATGCCGGCACGCTCGACCCCATGGCATCGGGTGTCATGGTGGTGGGTGTTGGCCAGGCCACCCGTCTGCTGGGCATGCTAACCCTCGATACCAAAAGCTATGTCGCCGATATCTCGTTTGGCGCCGAGACAAATACCGATGATGCGGAGGGCGAGGCGGTCCGCACGGTGACTGTTGCCAACGAGCTCCGCGATCCTGCCTATGCCCGTGAGCGCTTGGCCGCCATGCTGGGTCCACAGATGCAGGTGCCGCCGGCGTTTTCGGCTATCTCGGTCAATGGCGTTCGCGCCTACAAGTCTGCTCGCGAGGGCAATGCGGTGGACCTACCTCCGCGTCCCGTCGAGGTCTATGCCGCCGACCTGATCGCCGTGGGCGGCGAAGGTGATACGTGTGTGTGGACCGTGGCGTTCTCGGTGAGCAAGGGCACCTATATCCGTGCGCTCGCTCGCGACCTGGGCCGCGCCTGCGAGAGCGCCGCGCACATTTCCGCGCTGCGCCGCACGGCCTCCGGTGTTGTTTCCATTGGCGCCTGTCATGCGGTCGAGGAGCTTTCTCCCGAGTCCGCGCCTGGCTTTGCCCTGGATCCCATTGCAGCCCTGGGCGCCACGCGTGTTGACTTGCCTGGCAATCTTGCCGACGATCTGCTCTGCGGCCGACGCATTCCCGTTGAGCGTGCGCTTGCCGATTTCGATACCTCGAAGTCGCCTTTTGCGTTGGTGCTCGATGGGGGACTCAAAGCGCTCGCCCGCATTGAGAGTGGCCGCTTTGTCATGGAGCACGTGTTTCCGCAGGCAATCGGCGGTGTTCGATGATGTTGTCCGCTCGCGAGCTCGCGCGTATCTTTTTCGCGGGCGAGTCGGACGAGGCTCGCATCGTTACTGCCGATGCGTTTGATGAGTGCGAGCACTTGGGTGCCGCATCGATTGCCATCGGCGTGTTCGATGGTGTGCACCGTGGACACCAGGAACTCATAGAAGCGCTTGTCCGTGATGCCCGTGCCCATGGCTGTAAGGCGGTCGTGGTCACTTTCGATCCCGACCCGGACGTTGTGGTGAGCCCTTCGCCCGCTCAAAAATTGATGACGACGGCCGACCGTCTACATGCCTTGGCTCAGACCGGGGTCGATGCGGTGGTGGCCGTTCCCTTTACGCCTGAGGTTGCGGCACTCGACCATGTCGGTTTTCTCGCACTGCTGTCACGCGTGGTCGACATTCGTTCGATTCGCGTTGGCAGCGACTTTAGGCTGGGTCGCGGCGGTGCTTCTGGTGTTGCCGAGATGCGCGCCTGGGGTTCCGAGCACGGCGTTGACGTGTATGGTCACGACCTGCTTTGCGAGGGCGGTGAGGCCATTTGCGCCACCCGCATTCGTCATGAGCTGGGGCAGGGCCATGTGGAGCTGGCTGCCGAGCTGCTCGGCCGTCCCTATATGCTGCGCGGTGTTGTGGCGGCTGGCCGTCATGAGGGCTCCGACATGGGCTTTCCCACGGCAAACATTCAGGTGCCCGACGGTATCCAAATGCCTGCCGATGGCGTCTACGAGGGCTTGGTGCTGGTTGACGATACCGTGTGGCCCGCTGCCGTTAACGTCGGCCTGCCGCCGACGTATGCCGACGATATTGCCTCGGCGCATCTCGAGGCCAACTTGATCGGCTATACAGGTGACCTGTACGGCCGCTCGGTGTCGCTGGCGTTTACGCGCTGGCTGCGCCCGTCGCGCGTGTTCGATTCCCTCGACGAGTTGATTGCGACCGTTGGGGGTAACATTGACGATATCCGTCACAACTTGGGTGAGCAGGGGGTGAGCATCCGTGATTAGCGATGAGGAAAAAGACCAGGTGCGCGCTGCGTCCGATCTGGTTGCCATCGTTCAGGAAACGGTTGAGCTCAAGCCCCGCGGCCATGAATTTTGGGGTTGCTGCCCCTTCCATGGCGAAAAGACCCCGTCGTTTCACATTATCCCCGCCACGCAGGTATGGCACTGCTTTGGCTGCGGCGAGGGCGGCGACGTCTTCACCTACATTATGAAGCGCGAGAACCTGAGTTTTCCCGAGTCGATCCGCTATCTGGCCGACCGTGCCGGCATTGAGCTGCACGATACGGGCGCGCAGCGCGAGCGCGGCACCAAGCGTGCCCGCATTTATGACTTGTGCGCCGAGACGGCCCAGTTCTATCACACCATGCTCATGCGCGGTAAGGACAGCCGCCCGCGTGAGTACTTTGCCAGCCGCGGCATGGGCGGTGACGTTTGTCGCCGTTACTGCTTGGGCTTTGCGCCGGGCCGCAATGCGCTGGTGTCCCATCTATCACAGGCGGGATTTACCCCGCAAGAGATGATCGACGCCAACGTGGCCGTCAGCCGTGGGCGCGGACAGCTCGCCGATCGCTTTTACGACCGCGTGATGTTTCCCATTTTCGACGAGCAGGGCCACAACATTGCCTTTGGCGGTCGCATTATGGGCGATGGCCAGCCTAAGTATCTCAACACGGCCGAGACGAGCGTGTTCCATAAAAAGCGAAATCTCTACGGCTTTAATTGGGCCAAGGAGTTTATCGTCGCGCAGGATACCGCCATCGTGGTGGAGGGCTATACCGATTGCATCGCCTGTTGGGAGGCGGGGATCAAAAATGTTGTCGCCACGCTGGGTACGGCGCTGACGGAGCATCATGTGAAGACGCTCACCCGTTTTGCAAAGCGCATCGTCTATATGTTTGACGGCGATGCTGCCGGTCAAAAGGCCGCCCGCCGCGCGATTCAGTTTATCGAGCAGGATTCGATGGACCTGCGCTGTGTGGT
>CAKUEU010000065.1 GCA_934646865.1 uncultured Collinsella sp.
ACGCCCAACCGCCCCGACTGCCTGTCCATGATCGGCATGGCCCGCGAGACCGGCGCCATCTTCGACCGCGATTTCCACGTTGAGCTGCCCGCCATCAAGGCCGAGACCGGCCGTGCGACCGACGACGAGCTTTCCGTCGAGATCGCCGACGAGGGCCTGTGCGACCGCTACGTTGCCCGCATCGTGCGCAACGTGAAGGTCGGCCCGTCGCCCGACTGGATGGTCAAGCGCCTCAACGCCCTGGGCGTGCGCCCGCACAACAACATCGTCGACATCACCAACTACGTGATGATGCTCACCGGTCAGCCGCTGCACGCCTTTGACCTGGATACCTTTGCCGAGCGCGATGGCCGTCGCCGCGTGGTGGTCCGCGCCGCCCAGCAGGACGAGAAGTTCACGACCCTCGACGGCGAGGAGCGCGTGCTCGACGCCGGCATGGGCCTGATCACCGACGGCGAGCGTCCCGTGGCGCTGGCCGGCGTTATGGGCGGCATGGATTCCGAGATCGAGGACGACACCGTCGACGTGATGGTCGAGAGCGCCTGCTTCAATGCCGGCCGCACCTCGCACACCAGCCGCGACCTGTCGCTGATCTCCGATGCCTCCATCCGCTTTGAGCGCCAGGTCGACGAGACCGGCTGCGTGGACGTCGCCAACGTCACCTGCGCCCTGATCGAGGAGATCGCCGGCGGCGAGGTCGCTCCCGGCTACGTTGACGTGTTCCCCGCGCCCAAGACCATCGACAGCATTAAGCTGCGCCTGGCCCGCGTGCACGCCATCTGCGGTGCCGATATCGAGCCCGACTTTATCGAGCGCTCGCTTACCCGCCTGGGCTGCACCGTCGAGCGCGACGGCGAGGACTTTATGGTCACGCCGCCGAGTTTCCGTCCCGACCTGCCGCGCGAGATCGACCTCATCGAGGAGGTCCTGCGCCTGTGGGGCATGGGCCGCGTGACGGCGACCATCCCGGCTGCCAAGAACCACATCGGCGGTCTGACCCGCGAGCAGAAGCTCACCCGCAAGGTCGGTGAGATCCTGCGCGCCTGCGGCCTCAACGAGACCACGACCTTTGGTTTTGCCGCCCCGGGCGATCTGGAGAAGATCGGTATGTCCACCGAGGGCCGCGGTTGCCCCGTGGTGCTCATGAACCCGCTGGTAGCCGAGCAGACCGAGATGCGCCGCTCGCTGCTTCCGGGCCTGCTGCAGTCCGTGGCCTACAACGAGGCTCACGGCACGCCCAACGTGCACCTGTACGAGGTCGGCAGCCTGTTCCACGGTCGCGAGAACGCCAGCCTGCCCAAGGAGACCAAGTCCGTGGCGGGCGTGCTTTCGGGCCAGTGGAGTGAGCAGTCCTGGAACATGAAGTACCGCAAGCTGCGCTTCTTCTTTGGCAAGGGCATCGTCGAGGAGCTGCTTGCCCAGCTGCGCATCGAGAAGGTCCGCTTCCGTCCCGTCGAGGGCGAGGGCTATGCCTTCCTGCAGCCGGGTCGTGCGGCCGAAGTTCTGTCCGGCGGTACCGTGCTGGGCTGGGTCGGCGAGATCCATCCCGAGGCACGCGAGGCTATGGGCATCGATGAGGTCGTCGTTGCCTTTGAGCTCGATCTGGACAAGCTGATCAAGGGCGCCCGCAACCAGGAGAACTATCGCGAGTTCTCGCAGTACCCCGCCGTTGAGCACGACCTTGCTATCGTGGTCGACAACTCCGTGACCTGCGAGGACCTTGAGCGTCGTATTACGAGCGCCGGCGGCAAGCTGCTCGAGGGCGTGCGCCTGTTCGACGTCTACCGCGATCCGGTTCGCATCGGTGCGGGCAAGAAGTCCATGGCCTTTGCGCTTACGTATCGCTCCGACGACCACACGCTCACCAGCGAAGAGGTCGAGAAGGCGCACCAGAAGATCGTCACCAAGGTGTGCAAGGGCGTAAACGGCGAGGTCCGCGGCTAGGGCTTGCGACTGAGGCGTGGGCCGTCGGGCGGCGGCATGACTGGGCCGCTGCCCGCTGATGTCTCGCATCTATGACATATGTATTGCAAAACGGCGTGCTGCTTTGTGGGCGGCGCGCCGTTTTGCTATGATAGCCGGCGGCGTGTTACGAATTAGTCGATGCGTAACACTGACAATTGATTCAACCGGCGCCGCAATCCCATGCGCCGACAACCGGGAGGCGCTATGCACATTCCAGATAATTACCTGTCCCCGCAGACCGATGCCGTCATGGCGGTGGCGATGGTGCCCGTGTGGGTTCACTGCATCAAGAAGGTGCGCGCTACGCTCGATCGCGAGCACATGGCCTTTTTGGGTATTTGCGCCGCGTTCTCCTTTTTGCTCATGATGTTTAACGTGCCGCTGCCCGGCGGCACCACGGGTCACGCTGTCGGCGGCGCGCTAATCGCGCTGCTGCTGGGCCCCGAGGCTGCGGCCATTGCCGTTTCGGTCGCGCTGGCGCTGCAGGCGCTACTGTTTGGCGACGGCGGCATCCTGTCTTTTGGCGCCAACTGCTTTAACATGGCCTTTGTGCTGCCGTTTGCCGCCGCCATCGTGTTTCGTGCGCTCAACATTCGTCTGCACGACAAGAGCTGGGGCACTTCGGTCTCGGCTATCGTGAGTGGCTGGGTTGGCCTGTGCCTGGCAGCCCTGTGCGCGGCGATCGAGTTCGGTATTCAGCCCATGCTCTTCACCAATGCCTCGGGCGCGCCGCTGTACTGCCCCTTCCCGCTGTCTATCGCTGTCCCGGCCATGATGATTCCGCACATGCTGGTCGCCGGCGTGGTCGAGGGTGTGGCGACGGCCGCCATTTACGGCTTTATCAAGAAGACGGCGCCGGGTATTATCGTTGGTCCCGAGGCCGCTGACGGCCAGCTTGCCGCCGAGGGCGCTACTGCCAAGAAGACCTCGCTGATCCTCACGCTCATCCTGGTCGCCGTACTTGTCGTGGCCACGCCGCTGGGTCTGCTTGCCACGGGTGACGCCTGGGGCGAGTGGGACGCCGAGGGCGCCGCAACCGCCGTTCAGGAGGCTGGCGACGACAGCTTACAGGCTTCGGTCGGCCTCGATACCCCGACCTTCGCTGACGTCCTGCCCACGGGCGATTATCTACAGGCTTATTCCGAGGAGCAGGGTCTTGGCTTTGCCGGCCAGGCTGCCATGTATATCCTTTCGGGCGTGATTGGCGTGGCGGTGCTCACCATCGCGTTCCGCCTGATCTCGCTGACGGTTAAGGAAAGCGGTGCTCATGGCAATGGCCGAGCTGCCTAGCTGGCTTGCGGCCGAGGAGCGATATGAGCCCACGGGGGCTCGGCATCGCGTGATGCAAAAGAACGTCCTGCACCTGGCGAGCCTGCTTGAACGGGTTCGCCTGGGCGGCGGCGCACACGAGGGCGGGTCAGTTGTCGACCGCGCCCTTTCTTGCGTTTCGGCTCCGGTGCGCCTGGTGGGGATGTTTGCCTGCGTTCTGTGCGTGTGTCTGACGCAAAGCCCACTGTTCCTCATGTTGATGGCGGCAATCGCTCTGGTGCTCGTTGCCGTACGCCCCGTACGCGGGCTGCGGGCGACCTTTGTGCCGGCGCTTGGCGCTGCGGGGCTTGCGGTGGTTCTGGCGCTGCCGGCCTTGCTGTTGGGCGCTTCTGCCGCGAGCGCTATGCTCAAGATCGCTCTCAAGACGTTCATCAATGTGTCGCTGGTGCTGGGCGTTTCGTGGACGCTTACCTGGAGCCGCATGTCGGCAGCGCTCAAGATGTTGCACCTGCCCGACGAGGTTATCTTTACGTTTGATATGGCTCTCAAGCACATCGAGGTGCTGGGTCGCACGGCGCACGACCTGACCGAATCGGTCATGCTGCGCAGCGTCGGCCGCGCGCCTGAGGGGTTTTCGCGCACCGACTCGGTCGCGGGTATCATGGGCATGACCTTTATCAAGGCGATGGAATGCAGCCGCGCGATGGATGAGGCCATGCTATGCCGCGGCTTTGCCGGCGTGTATCCAGCGCCCACGCGCGCTGGGTTTGGCTGGCGCGACGTGGTTTATACGGCCGTTGTGGTGCTGCTGGCGGCGCTGTGCGCCGTGCTGTAAATGGCTGGCGGGCTGTTGATGCGAATAGGGAAGGGCGACGTTTTGGCTGACGATACGAATAGCGTGACGGGTGCGAGCGGTGCAGCTGGCACCAAGGTAGCCCCACTCATCGAGTTGCGCGACGTGGTGTTTTCCTATGCTGGGCATACGGTTATCGACGGCGTGTCGCTGCGGGTCGATCGCGGTGAGCTTGTTGCGCTGCTCGGTCCCAATGGCTGCGGCAAGACGACGATCATGCGCCTTATCAACGGTCTTGAGCTCGCGGGCGCGGGCACGTACCTGTTTGATGGGCACGTGATCGATGCGGCGTTTCTGAAGGATTCTGTGGCCGCTCAGCGCTTCCACCAGCGCGTGGGCTTTGTGTTCCAAAACGCCGATGCCCAACTGTTCTGCGCCACGGTGGGCGAGGAAGTTGCCTTTGGTCCCACTCAAATGGGTCTGCCGGCAGACGAGCTCGACCGCCGCGTGCGCGATGCCATGGAGCTGTTCCAGGTTGCCGATCTGGTCGACGCCTCGCCCTATCAGCTCTCGGGCGGGCAAAAGAAGCGCGTGGCGCTGGCCGCAGTGGTGTCGATGAACCCAGATATCCTGGTGCTCGACGAGCCCACCAACGGGCTCGACGAAGATTCATGCGACATCGTGGTCAACTTCTTGCTGGCCTATGTTGCAGCGGGCAAGACGGTCTTGATGAGCACGCACCACCAGGATTTGGTGCGACGTCTGGGTGCCCGTGCGATCTATATCGATCGATATCACCACGTGGTCGAAGCACCTGCGCTGTCGTATGGAACCGAAAGCGGTGTCGCCGAATAGTTGCTGCGTGGAGCATGCGTAGCCGCCCGCGCGGCTTTGCCGTGATGGTATAGTTATCCAGGTTTTTATGGGGGTGGCTATGCCAAGCTGGAACATTCATATCGCTCAAACGGAGCGTTTGCTGGAGCGCACCGGTGCGCTTGCCGATAGCGTCCGCGATCGTAACGCCTTTTTGTTTGGCTGCGTGGTTCCAGATATCTTTGTGGGCTATATGGTTCCCGGCATCGCCGATCCCATTCCGTACCGCATTACACACTTTGCCAAGCCCGAGCCTATTCCTAAGCCGCGCGAGCATGAGTTTTGGGATACCTATGTGGCGCCGTTACTTAAAAGTTCGCCCGCCGGTGCACCGGCTGCGGCGACCTCGATTGTCGAGGAGCGCGAGCGGCTGAATCGCGTGCACTATCCTCAGCGCTATAAGGATGCCGAGCCGGTTGCCGGGCCGGATGCCGGCGAGTTTTCGCTGGCATCCGAGGACGTGGCACAGTCGTTGCTCGATTTAACACTGGGCGTCTGGTCGCATTTGGTGGCCGATACCGTGTGGAACACGCGCGTGAACCAGTATCTGGAAGCGCACGGCGGCAAGCCGAGCGAGGAGTTCCGCATCAAAAAGCAGGGTGACTTTGACTGGTTTGGCAAGACGCTCGGCATCGTCTCCATCCCGCGTGCGACCGATCGCCTGTATACCGCGGCGACGCGTTTTGGGCAGTATCCCATCCATAAGGAATATGTACTCAAGACCATCGGTGTCATGCATGAGATCGTGCGCGAAAACCCCGGCGAGCCCGATCATCCGCCGTACCGTCTGCTGACCGAGGAGTTCTTTGATGAAACGTTTGCCGAGGTCATCGAGCTGACCGAAGCCGGTTTTGCCGAGCGCGTTGATGCCCCCGGCGTCCCTGCGGCGCCCCTGATCGCCAGCTGCTAACTGGCCGGCTTGACGGCGAACAGCTCGTCCCAATCAACTAACAACTCCCGCCGAAGGGAATCTTCGACGGTGCGCTCCTGTTTAGTCTTTGGGGCGTAGGGGAGCCCGGCCTTTTTATGGATGAGCTCGGCGACGCTGTCAAAACTCTTCTTGTCTTTAATCTGCTCATAGGTTATCTGGATGACGTCGTAGCCCATGCTTGTAAGGGCGGTGGTGCGCTTGGCGTCGGAGAGGCTTGCGGCCTCGCTGTCATGAGCGGAGCGGCCCTGGCATTCCAGGATAACGCCCATGCTGTCGGTATTGCTCTCGATGAGGATGTCGGCGTAGCAGCAGGTTTTGTCATACAGCGAGCGCGCGGCGTCGCTGAGTGGGATGCGGACGTTATTGCTAATGCTAATGCCTAAGCCGCCTTCATCGCGGGGAAGCGAGACGAGCATGGAGGTTTGCACCTCGAAGGGCGAGGCGGTCTGTCCCGTCATGCGCTCGGCCGCCCAACGAAGCTGCCTGACACCGCGCAGACCTGCGGCCTGCTTGGCGAACGCGGCGATATCCGTCGCGGTAAGGAGCGGCGCACGCTTCCACAGGTTGGTGTCTTTGCCGTTGACGTCTTGGACCCGCTCCCAACCGCAGTTGGGTGGAATGAGCTTAAGCAAGATGGCTTCATCGAGTTGTTGCTGCGTTCGCTCGCAGAGCTTAAATACTGCAAAGGAGCCGCGCATCTCGTAACATGCCATGAGTAATTGGCTACGTGAGACCTGCGTAGCAAGGTTGAGCAGCGTAAACTCCGGCGACGTGACATCAAACCCATGTTCAGTTTGCCTAAATGACCCCGGAGGCGGCTCTTGGGTTAGCAAGCGGCTGTGAAATAGCTTTCCGTTCGCACGGCGACCCCTTTCGCTTACGAATCTCCAGACCGGTTTGCTGAGCAGGTCTTTAAACACTGGCTGTTGGGAGTAATGCACCAAGCGATGGTCATGGTCGGGCGGCAGGATTGCCGGATAGAGTCCCAGTATCTGAGGTGGGATGCGATAGTACTGGAAAGCCGTGGGTCCGCAGGCAAGAAATGACATAGCAATCCGATCGTTTGAGCGTTGTTTAGGTTAGAAAAGCTATCGGTTTCGGAAGTGCGGTGAAAAAGAGAAACAGGCCAAGCATAAGCGGTATTTGAGCCAACTTTATCAGGGGTTTTGTTGAAATAAAAGGGCTTGTGCTCGGGGGTTAGCGATTTTTCCCCGCACTTCTGAAAACACAGTCGATTTGACCCTTGCTAAAACGATTTAGCAGCTCTGCGTGGGGTGTGGGTTTGCCACCGGGCGAACACTATTGGCGCTGGGAGCCCTAGTTTTGGGCTTCGAAGGGCGGATTTCGCGCGTTTGGTAAAGAAATGAGTGGTTATTTTGCTGTGTCCCGGCCTTGACGCACAGAAAAAGGGCCCGGAAGGCGAAACCTTCCGGGCCCTTTGCAATGCAAGTCTGCTTGCAAGTGCGATTTAGCGCACCTGAGCGACGTAAGCGACGTTGGTCGAGGAGACCTTGTCCTCGAGCTGGACGCTCATGCGGGGATCGCCGGCGGTAGCGACGGTCAGGTCGCCGGTCTCGACGTAGCCGAGCTCCTTAGCGGTCTCGATCGCCTTGACGATCGTACCGTTGACAGTGCCCTGGGTGATCTCGGCCTGGTGCGGGATAACGCCCCAGTACATGATCATCTGCTGGACAGCCCAGTCGTGACGAGAGAACGCGCAGATCGGCATGTTGGGACGGAAGTGCGAGATCAGGCGAGCGGTACGACCGGTGGTCGTCGGCACGGTGATGCACTTGGCGCCAACGGTGGTGGCCATGTTCACAGCGGACATACCCACAACGTTGTTGACGACGCGGGTGCCGTGGGCGTCGGCCGGAACCTCGAGCGGAGCGTGAGCCGGGAGGTACTTCTCGGTCTCCATGGCGATGCTGGCCTGCATCTTGACGGCCTCGACCGGGTACTTACCGGCAGCGGACTCGCCGGACAGCATGACGGCGTCGGTGCCGTCATAAATGGCGTTAGCAACGTCGGCAACCTCGGCGCGCGTCGGGCGCGGGTTCTGCTGCATGGAGTCGAGCATCTGCGTAGCGGTGATGACGGGCTTGTAGGCCGCGTTGCACTTGGCGATGATCTCCTTCTGGATGTGCGGAACGAGCTCGGGCTTGATCTCGATACCCAGGTCGCCACGGGCGACCATGATGCCGTCGGAAGCCTCGAGGATCTCGTCGAAGTTCTCGACGCCCAGGGCGCACTCGATCTTCGGGAAGATCGTCACGTGCTCGCCACCGTTCTCGCGGCAAAGCTCGCGGATGCCGCGGACGGACTCGCCGTCACGGATGAAGGAAGCGGCGATGTAGTCGATGTTCTCGGTCAGGCCAAAGAGGATGTCCTGACGATCGCGCTCGGTGATGGCGGGCAGCGAGATGTTGACGTTGGGCATGTTGACGCCCTTGCGCTCGCCGATCAGGCCGTCGTTCTTGACGACGCAGGTCATGTCCTGGCCGTCGACGGACTCGACCTCGAGGGCAACCAGGCCGTCGTCGATCAGGATGAGGGAGCCCTTCTCGACCTCGGAGGGCAGAGCCAGGTAGTCGAGGGAGATGTGCTCAGAAGTGCCGTGGAAATCCTCGGACGTGGGCTGAGCGGTGACGACGATCTTGTCGCCAGTCTTGACGGCAACCTTCTTGCCGTCGACCAGAAGGCCGGTGCGGACCTCGGGACCCTTGGTGTCGAGCAGGATGCCGACGGGCATACCGAGCTCCTTGGAAATACGACGGACGCGCTCGATGCGACCGTGATGCTCGTCGTAGGAGCCGTGCGAGAAGTTAAAACGGGCGACGTTCATGCCCGCCTTGATCATCTCGCGGATGGTCTCGTCGCTATCGCAGGCGGGACCCATGGTGCATACAATCTTGGTGCGCTTGTACATTCAGACCTCCATCTGACATCGTCTTGCGCTGATAGATAAACCATAAGAAATAAAACCGAGAAGATTATAACGAATTGCCGACCGAATACCCCTAAAAATCGACCGTACGCCGATTAAGAAGTTCATTTTTTACTCAAAAAAGGCTAAAGGAAAAACTTTTACCAAGCGGTCTTACCGCTGCTATCTGGGAGATATTTCAGTTAGGCGATGAGCCGTAGAAAAAACGTTTTACCAACATTGAGCATCACACCGTCTGCACCGTTGTAACCGGACCGTGTTTCCAGATGGAATGTTTTGGCTAGACGCGCCGCTTTGGGGTACCATAGCTCCACTATCAACTGCCGCTCAGCACGGCAGCCTTGATGAGCCCTTGCCCTTCTCCTGGGAATTATGATCGGGCATCAATCTGCTGAGTGGCCCGAATCCCAGGAGGGGACTCTATATGCAAAAGGAATACCTGTCCGCCGCGGCGGAGGTGCTCAGCGACCAGGGTGTCGATGAGCACCTCGGCCTGAGCAACGACGAGGCGTCGTCGCGTCTCGCCAAGACAGGCCCTAACAAGCTCGAGGAAGCCGAGAAGACGCCGCTATGGAAGCGCTTCTTTGAGCAGATGGCCGACCCCATGGTCATCATGCTGATCGTGGCTGCCGTCATCAGTGCGCTTACGGGCATGGTCAAGGGCGAGCCCGACTTTGCCGATGTCGCCATCATCATGTTCGTCGTTATCGTCAACTCGGTGCTGGGCGTGGTCCAGGAGGCCAAGAGCGAGGAGGCCCTCGAGGCCCTGCAGGAGATGAGCGCGGCGCAGTCCAAGGTTTTGCGCGACGGCAAGCTCGTGCACCTGCCGAGTGCCGAGCTCGTGCCCGGCGACGTGATCATGCTCGAGGCGGGCGACTCCGTCCCGGCAGACTGCCGCGTGCTCGAGAGCGCCACGATGAAGATCGAGGAAGCCGCCCTGACCGGCGAGTCCGTGCCCGTAGAGAAGCACGCCAACGTGATTGAGCTCGCCGCGGGCACCGACGACGTGCCGCTCGGCGACCGCAAGAACATGTGCTATATGGGCTCCACCGTGGTGTACGGCCGCGGCCGCGCCGTCGTGGTCGGCACCGGCATGAACACCGAGATGGGCAAGATCGCCGGCGCCCTGGCCGAGGCCAAGGAAGAACTCACGCCGCTGCAGGTGAAGCTCGCCGAGCTCAGCCGCATCCTTACCATCATGGTGATTGTCATCTGCGTCGTCATCTTTGGCGTTGACATCCTGCGTCACGGCGTGGGCAATGTCCTCACCGACCCGACCGCCCTGCTCGACACCTTTATGGTCGCCGTCTCGCTCGCCGTCGCCGCCATCCCCGAGGGCCTGGTCGCCGTCGTGACCATCGTGCTTTCGCTCGGCGTGACCAAGATGGCCAAGCGCCAGGC
>CAKUEU010000066.1 GCA_934646865.1 uncultured Collinsella sp.
GTGCCCCTCTCCAAACGCTGGTATCATTGCTCAATCAAAGTGATACCAATAAACGTGAGGTCGCCGCGTGATCATCAGAAAAACCCTCGATACCGACATTCCCGCCGTCATGGCTATCTATGACGCGGCCCGCGCTTTTATGCGCGCGCATGGCAATGCTACGCAGTGGCCGGTAGGCACGCCCTCGGCCGAGCAGCTCAAAAGCGATATCGCCGCCGGCGGCAGCTATGTGTGCGAGGAAGACGGCCGCGTGGTGGCGACGTTCGCTTTTTTGCCGGGGCCAGACAGTTCTTATGATGTGATCGAGGGCGGTCAGTGGCGCAGCGACGCCCCGTATGCCGTGCTGCATCGCGTGGCATCCGACGGCACCACGCATGGCGTTGCTGCCGCGATGTTTGCCTTTGCCAAGGAGCGCGTCGACCACCTGCGCATCGACACGCACCAAGACAACCTGCCCATGCAAAGCGCTATCGCCAAGGTTGGATTCGAGCGTGCCGGTATCGTGTATGTGTCGGACGGCACGCCGCGCGTCGCCTTCGACTGGCTGCGCGAGGCGTAAAGGCCGAGTCGCGTATCGGCAATTCGCGTGAACGAAAAATGGCCCCAAGCGGGGCCATTTCTGTTTGTTTGTGATGTCTTGGCGGGGAAAGGGGCGGCGTGCGTCGCCAGGGCAAATGCTGGCTAGGCCTTGGGCAGCTCGCTTCCGCAGTGGCAGCATTTGGTCGCGCCCTCATTTACCTCCTCCAGGCAATAAGGGCAGACGGGCTTGGGGGCGGCCTCCTCGGCGGGGGCGCCGGCCAACTTGTCGCCAATCTCCTGTGCCTTGTTAAACGCCTTGACGATGGCAAAGACAATAGCCGCCACGATCAAAAAGTTGATGCACGCGCCAATGAACGCGCCAAAGTCGATATTGGTGCCCGGCACCACCAGCCCCGAGATCTCGGTGGCGCTGCCGCCGGCGATGACGGCGATGAGCGGGTTGATGATGTTGTCGGTAAGCGAGGTCACGATGGCAGTGAACGCGCCGCCAATGATGACGCCGACGGCCATGTCCATCACGTTGCCGCGATTGATGAATTCCTTGAATTCGTTGAGCAGTGCCTTCATGGTGGCTCCTCGTTGTTGTGGGGCTCGCATTGCCACCGCCCCAGATGAGCCCATGCAGAAAAAGGGGAGGTGCCGGCTTTCGCAAGGCGCGAACCTACGAAAATCGCCGCGCGGCAACGCAGGGCGATGAGCTCGGTCGGGGGATAGGGCCCGCTTCGCCCGCCGGCTCGTAAATTGTATCATCCGGTATGGAACGAGAATGCCTATCGCGGCGTGTGATGGGTTTGAAATAAGAGGAGAGCCATGTCGAAGCAAGCGGTCATAGGAATTCTGGCGCACGTCGATGCCGGCAAGACCACGCTGGCCGAGGCCATGCTGTTTCATGCCGGCCGCATTCGAAAGCGCGGGCGCGTGGACGATGGCGACTCGCATCTTGACACGAACGAGATTGAGCGCGAGCGCGGCATCACGATCTTCTCGTCGCAGGCCGTGCTCGACCACGGCGACACCCACGTTATGCTTGTGGACGCTCCCGGCCACGTCGATTTTTCGGCCGAGGCTGAGCGTACGCTGCGTGCGCTCGACTACGCGATTCTGGTGGTGGGCGCCAACGACGGCGTGCAGGGTCATACCGAAACCCTGTGGCGACTGCTTGCTCGCTACGACATTCCGACGTTCATCTTTATCAACAAGATCGATCTTGAGAACCCTGGTCGCGATGCGCTGTTGGCGCAACTCGGCCAGCGCCTTTCCGAAGGCTGTCTAGATGCCGAGGGCTTGCTGGCAGGCGGCGCCGTGCAAGAGGATGCCGCGGCGCTGGATGAGGCGGCGCTCGATGAGTTCCTTGAGGCGGGGGAGCTTTCGGCTGCCACGCTTTCGCGCATGGTGGCCGAGCGCAGGTTGTTCCCCTGCTTTGCCGGCTCGGCGCTCAAAGACCAAGGCGTGGCGGAGCTGCTCGACGGCATGTGCGCTTTGATGCGCGAGCGGACATGGCCCTATGAGTTCGCCGCACGCGTCTATCGCGTGAGTCGTGGAGACCGCGGCGAGCGCCTTGCCTGGGTCAAGGTGACGGGCGGTGCGCTGCGTGCAAAACAGGTGATTGAGGGACGCTCCGGTGTCGAGACTTGGGAGCAGAAGATCGACCAGGTGCGCATCTATAACGGTGAGAAATACGAGCTTGCCCAGGAAGTTGCCGCCGGTGGTATCTGCGCCGTGACGGGCCTCGCGCACGTTCGTCCAGGTGATGCCCTGGGCGCAGAGCCCATGGGCGAGCAGCCGATCATCGCGCCGGTTCTCACCTATACGGTTCTGCCGGGCGAGCACGATGTCCATACGGTGTTCCGGGCGCTGACCGAGCTTGCCGACGAGGATCCCATGCTCGGCGTAAGCTGGAACACGCATCTTGAGCAGATCCATCTGCAGCTGATGGGCGCCGTGCAGCTCGAGGTTGTGCAGCGGGTGCTGGTCGATCGTTTTGGCCTTGCGGTTGAGTTTGAGTCCGGCGGCATCCTCTACAAGGAAACCATCTCGCAGACGGTCGAGAGCGTGGGCCACTTTGAACCGCTGCGTCACTATGCCGAGGTGCACCTGCGCTTAGAGCCGCTGCCGGCGGGCTCGGGCGTGCAGTTTGGCACCGTGACCTCGACCGATGAGCTCGACCTCAACTGGCAACGCCTGGCGCTCACCAATGCCATGGAGCGTGACCACCTGGGCGTGCTGACCGGTTCGCCCATCACCGATATGCGCATTACGCTCACGGGCGGCCGTGCACATGCCAAGCACACCGAGGGCGGCGACTTTCGCCAGGCAACGTATCGCGCGATTCGCCAGGGCCTCATGCAGGCGCGCGAGGCGGGTGCAGCGGTGCTGCTGGAGCCGTGGTATCGCTTTGAGCTCGAGGTGCCGGGGGAGTGCGTGGGCCGCGCGCTTTCTGATGCCACGCGTATGGGTGCCGAGTACGAGCCGCCGGCGATGGCTGACGACCGGGCTAAACTGATGGGTCGCGTGCCGGCATCCGAGGTTCAGGATTATGCGCTGGAGGTTGCAGCCTACACGAGTGGCCGCGGGCATCTGTACCTGGAGTTCGCCGGCTATGCGCCCTGTCATGATGCTGAGCGTGTGATCGAGGCGGCCGCCTACGAGCCCGAAGCCGATCTGCCCAACACGCCCGACTCGGTCTTCTGCTCTCACGGCGCCGGCTACACCGTCAAGTGGTACGACGTCCCCGCCGCCGCGCACGTGCGCATCGATCCCGCCACCTTCCGCCCCTGGCGCGCGGCAGATGCCGAATTCTTCGGCCGCGTGTGACAAAGGAACAGTCCCCTTTGTCACATTCAGTTGGTACAACTCGGTATAAGTTGGTATAACTGTAGATAGCGTTTGCCAATCCGAGGAGGCCGACATGAATCCAAATCCCTTTAAGCCAACGGCTGGCAAGCGGCCTCCGGTGTTGATCGGTCGCGAGTCGGTCATTGAGGATTTTGAAGAAGGCCTCGACAACGGCGCGGGGGCGCCGGGCAGGCTCATGCTTATCACGGGAAACCGCGGCTGTGGCAAAACGGTTCTGCTGCGCGAGCTGCAGCGCCTAGCCAGCGAGCGCGGATGGGCGGTTGTCTCCGATTCCGCTTCGCTTGGCCTATGCGACCGCCTGGCCGATGCGCTTCGTTCGAACAAGCCCGTCGTGACATCTATGGAATTCGGCCCGTCGTTTGGCCGGATGTCGGTCGAGGCGGCGCGTGCAAAGGGCGAAACGCTGCGCGGGTTGGTCAACGAGCGTCTCAAGAAGCTCGGGCAGGGCAAGGGCATTCTGTTTGCCATCGACGAGGCGCAGTCGGCATCTATCGAGGAGTTGGCTGCCTTGGCCGTTCTCTACCAGCAGGTGCTGGGAGACCAGGATGCCACGGGCCTGCCCGATAGCGAACAGCGCGGCCTTGCTTTGGCGTTCGCCGGCTTGCCCAGCATGGTGGACGATCTGCTCGAAGAACCGAGCGTGACGTTTTTACGCCGTGCCCAGCAGCGCACACTGGGGGCGATTTCTTTGCCCAAGGTGCGTGATTCATATATCCAGACGGTCAAAGATGCTGGCCTTAACGTTGATGCGGAGACGGCGGACCTTGCGGCGCACAAGAGCATGGGACATCCCTATATGGTCCAGCTGGTGGGCTATTACATGTGGCGGTCTGCTACCCGGCGTGGCTCACAGGCCATTGAAGAACCCGACGTCGAGGCCGGTTACGCAGACGCCATCTCCGAGTTCTACGAAGCGGTCGACGCACCGCTGTATTACGGGCTGCGCAGCCCGCAGCGTCTGTTTATCGAGGCGATGGTGGTTGACGAGGACAAGCCGACGCGCATGGCAGACATCATCGAGCGCTGCGACCGCACCCAGAGCTGGGCGAGCAAGTATCGCGCAAGCCTGATTCGCGAGCGTGTTATCGAGGCGGCCGGATATGGTCTCGTCCGTTTTGCCGTGCCCAAGCTGGGCGAGTATATACGCGATCGCGTACTGTGGCACGAATAATGTGACAAAGGGGCAGTCCCTTTGTCACGTTGATGGATGAGAGGTCAAAACATGGTGATTCATACTGAGCGCTTAACGCTTCGCCCGTGGCGCGAGACGGATGCGGTGAGCCTGTTTGCATATGCGAGTGACCCGGACGTTGGGCCGGCTGCAGGCTGGCCGCCCCATCAAAGCATCGAAGAAAGCCGCGAGATCATTCGGACGGTCTTTTCCGCGCCCCACACCTTTGCCGTCTGCCTGGCTACGACAGACGAGCCCGTGGGTAGCATCGGCCTCATGCCGTCTCGCTGCGAAGCAGGCCGTCAAGGCACCGGCCTCGAACTCGAAGTTGGGTATTGGATTGCCAAGCTATTCTGGGGTCGAGGTTTTGCCCCCGAAGCGGTGCGAGCCGTGCAGCGCTATGCGTTCGAAACGCTTGGCTGCAAGGCGCTTTGGTGCGGATACTACGAGGGCAATAACAAGTCGCTGCGCGTGCAACAAAAATGTGGGTTCGCGCCGCATCATATCGAGCACGACGTGCCCTGCGAGCTCATGGGCGATGTGCGCACCGAGTACTTTACGTATTTGACCTGCGACGATTGGCGTAAGCAGATAGAAGAGGGACAAAGATGACATCGCAACAACCAGACGCAATCGAGGTGCGTGGTGCGCGCGTCCATAATCTCAAAGACATCGATATCGATATTCCGCTGGGAAAGCTGGTGGGTATTGCCGGCGTGTCCGGTTCGGGCAAGAGCTCGCTAGCACTGGGAGTCCTCTATGCCGAGGGCTCGCGCCGTTACCTGGAGGCGCTCAGCACCTATACTCGCCGTCGTTTAACGCAGGCCGAGCATGCCCAGGTGGACGAGGTGCTGCATGTGCCGGCGGCGCTCGCGCTGCATCAGCGTCCGAGTGTACCAGGCGTGCGCTCGACCTTTGGAACCATGACCGAGCTCAACAACAGCCTTCGCCTGCTCTTTAGCCGTTGCGCCCATCATGTGTGTCCGCACTGCGGGGCGCGCGTGGAGCCGAGCCTCAATGTTGCCGCGGGCCTGGCGTTCACGTGCCCGACCTGCGGTCGCAAGTTCTATGCGCCGAGCGCCGAGGACCTTGCCTTTAACAGTGGCGGCGCGTGTCCCACTTGTGGCGGCACCGGCGTTATGCGCGAGGTGGACGAGGCAAGCCTGGTGCCCGACGAGAGCAAGACCATCAACGAAGGCGCGGTGCTTCCTTGGGGCACGCTCATGTGGGACCTGATGAAGCAGGTTGCCGGTGAGATGGGTGTGCGCACTGACGTGCCGTTTAACCAGCTCACACCTCAAGAGCGCGATATCGTGTTCCATGGTCCGGCGGTCAAAAAACACATCCTCTACGTACCCAAAAACGGCGAGGGCGCCACACCGCTCGACTTTACCTATTACAACGCCGTCTATACCGTCGAGAATGCGCTCGCCAAGGTCAAGGACGATAAGGGGCTCAAACGCGTTGCGCGCTATTTGCGCGAGGGGCCATGCCGCGACTGTGGTGGCACGCGGCTTTCCGAGGCGGCGCGTCAGCCGCAGGTGCGCGGTATCAATTTGGCGCAGGCTGCAGCTATGACGCTGGGCGAGGCGATCGAATGGGTGCGCGGCGTGCCTGCGTCGCTGCCGGCCGAGATGCGGCCTATGGCAGCGGACATCTGTGATTCGTTCTTGAGCACGGCTCACCGTCTGGTCGACTTGGGCCTCGATTACCTTTCGCTCGATCGCGCCGGCGCCACGCTCTCTACGGGCGAGCGTCAGCGCGTGCAGCTTGCCCGCGTGGTGCGAAATCGCTCGACGGGCGTGCTCTACGTGTTGGACGAGCCTTCGATCGGTTTGCATCCGGCAAATGTTGACGGCCTGGTGGGCGTGATGCGCGACCTGGTTGGCGATGGCAATACGGTGGTCGTCGTCGACCACGATACACGCGTGCTGGCAGAGGCAGACTATCTGGTCGAGATGGGCCCCGTTGCCGGAGCGGGCGGCGGCAACGTGATTGCTGCCGGGACGGTGGATGAGGTCGAGCAATCGCAGAGCAGCCGAATCGCGCCGTTCCTCCGCTTGAACCCCAACCGCTTGCGTCCGCAGGTGACCGACGACGAGATGTTCGACCGGGGCCATATCCGCATGGCGACCGAGGCCATTCACACCGTTAAGCCGCTCGAAGTCGATATCCCGCGCGGCCGTCTCGTCGCAGTGACGGGTGTTTCTGGCTCGGGTAAAACGACGCTCGTGCTCGAGACACTCATCCCCGCGCTTAAGGTGCAAGCAGCCGGCGAGCACCTGCCGAGCCATGTGCGCTGGATCGATGCCGAGGGAATCGCCCGTGTCAACCTTATCGACGCCACGCCTATTGGCGCCAATGTGCGCTCGACGGTGGCGACCTATGCCGATATCCATGACGAGCTGCGCCGCGCCTTCGCCCGTACACCCGAGGCCAAAGCGGCTGGCTACAAGGCGGGCGCCTTTAGCTACAACACCGGTGCCCTGCGCTGCCCCACGTGCGATGGCACGGGCTCCATATCGCTCGACGTGCAGTTTTTACCCGATGTCGAGATCGTCTGTCCCGCATGCCGCGGCTCACGCTACGCCGGGGCCGCCTCGCATATCCATCGCGAGGGCAAGGACGGCAGTCTACTCACGCTGCCTCAGCTTATGGACATGAGTGTGGACGAGGCCCTCGATGCCACGGTGGGACTCAAGAAAGTTCAGGCACGCTTGCAGACCTTGCGCGACCTGGGTCTGGGCTATCTCACGCTCGGCGAGCCCACGCCGGCGCTCTCGGGCGGCGAGGCGCAGCGCCTGAAGCTCGCGAGCGAGATGGGTCGCGTGCAGGACGATGCCGTGTTCGTGTTTGACGAGCCCACGATCGGCTTGCATCCGCTCGATGTTCAGGTGTTGCTGAGTGTGTTTGACGGCCTGGTTGCCAAGGGTGCCACGGTGATCGTGATCGAACACGACCTCGATCTCATCCGTAATGCCGACTACGTGATCGATATGGGCCCCGGTGGCGGCGACGCCGGCGGGCAAATCGTCTGCGCCGGCACACCGGGCGACATCGCGGCCTGCTCCAAGAGCATCACCGGCCGCTACCTATAAACGAATGCGACAAAGGGACTGTCCCTTTGTCACATCGGCGTCTATTTAACGCATTGAGCAGCGAGATAGTCGCGGAAGAACGGCAATTCAAAGGCGACGACTCCGCGCCCGCGTTCTCCAATGATACCGGCGTCTATCATGCGGCGCCGGTAGCGGGAGACCTGTTGCGGCGAACGCTTAAGACGCTCGACGAGGTCGGCAGTGGTGGACTCTTCCTCATCGTCAAGCATGGCGATGAGGAATCGCTTGTCCTCTGCAGTGAGTTCTCGATAGGTTGCTGCGAGAATTCGGTCGTCCATCTCGTCGCGAGCGATTTTAATTCCCTGGTCAAAGTCGCGCGACGAAATCTCCTTTGAGTTGCTCGTGAGATCCCAAGCGCGGTAACCGACAAGCTGCAATAGGAAGGGAAAACCGGCGATTGAGCGAACGGCATTATCGATTCCCTCGGCATCCGCCAAGCGGTCATTTTCCTGAATTGTTCGGACCAGGGCCTCGCGCACATCGTGGTCGGCAATGCGGCCAAGATGATATTGTTGAGCGCGGCGAAGGAACGAGACCGTCTTATGGCTCAGCAGTGTCGAGACGTTGTTGGGAAGTCCTGCCATGAGCAGGGCGACGCGCTTTCCATCGGTCACAAAGTGCTGATATGTAGCTGCGAGTTGAATCATCTCGTCGAGCGTCGGATCGACTTCATCAACCGTGATGAGTAGCCCGGTGCCCGCCTCATTGAGCTGGTCGATGATGTCACTCATGCGGTAACGCCAGGTCGAGACCTCGTGGGCGTGATTGACCTCGATGCTGCCGAGCGGTGCGATTCCAAGACCAGTAATTTCGAAATCGGTCGGAAGATCAATGAGATGGGCTGCTGCCCGTTTTGCTCCGAGCTCGATTTCCTCAAGCATCCCCGGAAGCGCGGTTGTCTTTACGGCTATCCAACCGTGGGACTCGGCCCTCGTCGCAAGTGCCGACATAAGAGCGGTCTTGCCGGTTCCGCTCGCCCCTGAGAAGATGGAGGTCAATTCCGGGCGCCCGTGCCGGCTCAAGAAGGCTCGGTCCAAATCTCGAATAATCTGCTGCCTTCCGGCAAGATGTGCGGGAACCTCACCAAAACTAGGAGTAAACGGGTTTTCGGGATACTCCACTGTGCCCTCCTTCAGCGTCTCGAGTTAACTTCATTTTATTCTAGTTAATTTCAGTTAAAAGCGATTAATTACGTTTAACTATATGACGGTCGAATGTGACAAAGGGCCTGTCCCTTTGTCACATCCCGACAAAGCCTGTTTGGTGCAGGGCTTCGTAGAGGACGATGGCGGCGCTGTTGGAGAGGTTGAGGGCGCTGATACGGTAGTCGTCGGGATTGACGAAGTTGCCGCAGATGTCCTGCTGCAGGATGGCCTCGTGGCTGTCCTCGGTATGTCCGAGCGACTCCTCGTGGGCCTCCCAGGCGTCGGCGTTCTCGAGTGAGTCGCAATCACGCAGCATGGGGATGCGCTCGCAGCGCTCGGGCGCCGCGGCGAGCAACTCTTCGGGAATACCCGAGCTCTCGCTGCCAAAGACCAAGAAGTCGCCATCGCGATAGGTGCTCTGTGCATAGGTGTGGCGCGCCTTTTTAGTTAGCAGGTGCAGACGCTCATCGGCGGGGGAGAGCCCGTTGCGGGCAAGGAAGTCCTCCCAGCCGGCATACGTCGTCACGTCCAAGTTTTGCCAGTAGCCCAGCCCGGCGCGACGCACCGTCTTGTCGTCGAGCGAAAAGCCTAGGGGCTCTACCAGATGCAGGCGGGCGCCGGTAACCACGCAGGTGCGGCCGATGTTGCCCGTATTGGCGGGAATCTCGGGCGCATACAGCACGATATTGAACATGAATCTCCTTGGCTCAGAGCGAAAAACCACCACGAAGGGGACAGGCACCTTCGTGGTGGTTTGGCGGTTACGTAGCGGGCGGAAGGGTCCGCCTCGATAAAACCTAGGCGCGGTGCCAGTCGGTCAGGCAGGCATCGAGGGTGGCGATGAGCGCGTCCTTGTCCATGTGACGGCCGATGATGCACAGGCTCGTCATGCGGTCGCCCGTCTCGTCGTCCCAAATCTGCATGATCTCGGGGTTCTCGTCGATGATCTTCTGCTTTTCGCCCTCGGGCGCAGAATCGACAAACAGACCGTTCTCCATCAGGCGCATCTGGTGGCCGGCCTGCTCAAACATGTAGCACATATCCGGATCGCCGGTCTGCCACAACGGACCCTTGACGCGGATGACCTCGTCGGGCCACTCCTGCTCAACAAAGTCGGTGAACTTCTGCAGGTCAAACGGCTTGCGGCGCGAGTATACGAATGTTTCGATGTCGTACTCCAGCACCTCGGGGTCGTCGTGCTCCTCGGGATGCTCCATGGCCTCGATCCAGGCGGCGGAGTTGTAGGCGCGCATAAA
>CAKUEU010000067.1 GCA_934646865.1 uncultured Collinsella sp.
CTCGAGGGGGATGTGCAGTACACCGCGCATTTCCGCGAGGCGACCGATCCTGCCGAGTCGCTTGCGGCGCTAAAGGCCGCGCTCATCGCCGCGATTACCGCCGCGGCAGTTCTCGCAACCATATACGGCCTGGGCGAGATCGTCGACCCCATCGCGGCCGACGCGGTGATCGAGATCGGCATGGCCGACAACATTGAGGATGTCGCCGCCGTGGGCACCAAGGTGCTCAAGGAGATCAAGGACATCATTGACGACCACAAGAAACCGCATGATCCCGATAAGCCCCACGGCGACCACAAGATCGAGATTATTGCCACCGCGCAGCCCGAGGTAGGCGGTGTCGTTACCGGCGGTGGTTTCCACTACGAGGGAACAGTTGCCACGCTCGAAGCCGTCGCCAATCCCGGCTATCGCTTTGTGTGCTGGAAGCAGGACGGTGTTGAGGTTTCGACATCACCCGTTAAGACGATGACCATCACGGACCTGACGCCCGAGATTGTAAAGATGACGGCCGTCTTTGAGAAGGATGTGGACATTACAGCGGTTGCCGAGGCCGATGGCGTTCAGGCCGATTTCTCGACGGGCTGCACCGCAAGCCCCGTAAAGCAGAGCGTTAAACGCGGCGATAAGGCGATGGTCACCGCGAGCGAGGGTCCCGATTATGCCTTTGTGGGATGGTTCGAGGACGGTATCGAGGTTTCGCGCGAGCATACGTATAGCTTTAATGCCGAGGTCGATCGCCATCTGGTTGCACGCTTCCGCAAGGCGGACAAGACCGTCCTGGTGAATACCAACCCCTCCGACAGCGCGGAGGTGCTGTGCGACGGCGTGCCGGTCGTGGACGGCATGGTTCGTGCGAAGGATGGGGACATCCTCACGTTTACGATGCGGCCCAAGGTGCGCCCCGACAATCCGGAGAAGACGTACCGGTTTGTGGAGTGGCGCGAAACCGATGCGCAGGGCATCACAATTGCCAACAAACAGGAGGTTTGCGAATACCGCGTTAACGGCAATGCTCGGATCGAGGCCGTGATGGACGGCAGGGATACGCATACCGTGCGAGCCGAGGCCGACCCGCTCGAGGGCGGCACCGTAACGCTCAAGCGCGGAGAGACTGCCGGCATGGTCCTCGAGGTTCCGGAGGGCGAGCGCGTGACCGCCGAGGCAACGCCGACCGAGGGCTACATCTTTGACGGTTGGTATCTGAGCAACGGCGGCTCGGATGCTACGTCGACGCTGGTTTCGAGCGAGCGCTCCTATACCTTTGAGCCCATGACCGACTGCGTGATCCAAGCGAAGTTTACGCGTGCCTGCAAGGTGGACGTGGTCGTTGAACCGGCCGCTGCCATGGCGGGCAAATACTTGGTGCATGGCGAGGGCTACTGCTTGAAAGGCGAGCCTGCCACGCTGAGCATTGAGCTCACGGCCGAGGCGAGCAAACAATTTACCTTTAAGGGCTGGTATGACGCCAAGACGGACCTGCTACTGGGTACCGACCCGAGCTACCTCGAGTTCTATCCCGAGGACGTGGAATGCACCGTGCGTGCGGTGTTTGAGGAAAACACGTATACCGTGACGGCGAAGGCAAAGAAGACCTTTGTGGAGCGCGGTACGGTGGAGATCGAGGGGCATCCGGGGGCATCTTCGGTTACCTGCGGATACGGCGATACGGTGATGCTCAAGGCGAAGGCCAACGACGGCTACCGCTTTGACCATTGGAAGGATGACTCCGGTAAGGAGTACGACACCGCCGAGCTGGTCGTTAAGGTTACCAAGAGCGATACCTATACCGCGATCTTTACCGACTCAAAGCCCGAGGTCATGGTCACGGCCGATTCGTGGCTTGGCGGTACCGTGACGTGCAACGGGACTGTGGTGAAGCCCACGACCGATAAGTTTAAGCTGGGGGAGACCCTTCATCTGACGGCCAAGGCCCATCCTGGCTTTTTGTTCCGGGGCTGGTACGTCAACGGTCGCCTGAAGAGCCTTAAGCACGAGACCTCGTTGGTTGCCAAAGCGCGTGGCAAAACCGGACGTTGTGTTGTGACGGCCGCCTTCGCGCCTGTCGATACCGTCTGTGTGCCCCTCGCCGATCCTGCGGAGGGCGGCACCGTCAAGGCGAGCCGCATCCTTGCTGACCGTGGCGCGGAGGTTGCCCTTAAGGCAACGCCCAATCCTGGCTATGTCTTTACCGGTTGGTATACGGCCGATGGCAAGCTTGAGTCTACCGATGCAGAGTTCACCTGCCACCAGGAGCGCTGCCATGTACACATCGCTCGCTTTATGGCAAAGAGCTATGAAGTCGACGCCACGACGGTAGTCGATTCCGGCACCGGTTCGCTGGTCGAATCGAGTGCCGCCGGCTGGGTCGAGGGCACAGGTACCGTCGAGGCGGGGCATGCCGCCACGCTGACTGCGCATGCGCTTTCGGGCTATGCGTTTGAGTATTGGGCCGATGCTTCGGGCGCCGTGGTAAGCCGTGACACCACCTATCACGTAGTGCCGACGTCTGACACGACGCTCCAGGCCGTGTTCTTGGCAAAGCAATATACGGTTGACGTCTCGTGCGAAGAGAGCGTGGGTACGGTCAAGGGCGCGGGGACGTATGCCGCCGGACAGGTAGTTACCGTGCGTGCAGTCGCCGCCGAGGATACGGCTTTTGTGGGCTGGTTCCGTAACGGCACATGCGTGAGCTCCAAGAAAACCTATCGATTTACTGTGCGCGAGGACACGTCGCTCTACGCCGTTTTTGCGTCGGGTTCGTATGTCGTGAGCACGGTTGCCTCGCCTGCCGAGGGTGGAGCCGTGAGCGGCTTTGGCGGCTATGAGGCCGGCGACCGTGCAACGCTTCGTGCGATCGCCAACACCGGGTATTCGTTTGCGGGTTGGACGGACGACAAGGGCGAGACGATCAGCGAGAACGCCGACTGTACCGTTAAGGTCACGGGTGATGCCACCTATACGGCGACCTTTAAGCCAAAGTCCTATCAGGTCGTTTTGAGCTCGAGTGACGATGGCGTGGGCACGCTGAGCGGCGAGGGCTCCTATCAGTTCGGTGATACGATCGAACTCAACGCTACACCCATGGGGACCAAGCGTTTTGTCGGTTGGTATGTTCTGGACACCGAGGGCAACAAGTCACTGCTGAGTTGTGTCGCCCATTGCTGGGTTAAGCTCGACAAGGATATGGTCGAGGGGCTCGAGGACGATACGCTGGAGCTCCAGGCCGTGTTTGCCGATCCGTACGAGGTGGCCGTTACGGGCGAGGTCGTGGTGAAGGACAAGGCTTCGAGCAGGGGCTGCCGTGTTACGGGCAGCGGCAGCTTTGCCGTAGGCGATCAGGTGGAACTGACTGCTGTTGCCGGTATGGGCTATCGCTTTGTGGGCTGGAGCACCGATAAGGAGGGTACCTCGATTGTCGAGACCGCGACGACCCTCGATGTGACCGCCACGCAGGATATGACGTACTACGCGCAGTTCGAATCCGATGGACAGGTGACCATTACCGTCACGGGCTCGTCCATATTCCGCGGTACGGCACTTCTGGTCGACGGCATTCCTGCCGGTAGCAGGTCGTACGACAGGGGCGACATGTTTATGGCGATCGCGATTCCGTGGAAGAAGTACCACTTCTCGCACTGGGTCGACGATGCGGGCGTCACGGTGAGCTATAGCGCGTTCTATATCGGCACCGCCAAGGAGAATAGGCAGCTCACGGCTGTGTTCTATGAGACGGGCTGCGATGTTCAGGTCGCTACGTATCCCAAGGACGCGGGCTTTAGCATGGTTGCGCTTGGTACCGGCGGCTCCTACCACTCCGCGGCGATTATGTTTACCGTGCCGCATAAGGGCTGGAAGTTTAAATACTGGGTCGACGAGAACGGCCTGCCCGTGGGGGCCACGCCGGTAATCAACCGCGTGGTGTTTGGCAACCGTACCTTTACGGCCGTTTATGAGCGGGCGTCGATGACGGTTACGGCGGTGGATCCACGAGAAGGCGGACACGTCGAGGGTTCCTCCGAGGACGAATCGCTGGGCTATGCCGTGACCAATGAGGTCGAGAACGGTGAGTCGACAACGCTGACTGCCGTTCCCGATGCGGGCTACGTGTTCGATGGGTGGTATGCGCGCAACGATGACGGCTCGTTGGGCGATGAGCCGCTGAGCACGGATGCAGTTTGGACGTTTGTCCCCGAGGACAACATGACCGTCGAGGCACGCTTTGCGGAGGCGCCCAAGTACAAGGTGACGGCCCGAGCGGTCAACGGATCGGTCGATCCGGAGTCTGCTTCGGTCGCTACGGATGGCAAGGTGACGCTTTCGGCGACGCCCGATGAGGGCTGCTATCTGACGCGCGTGACCGTTGCCGAAGAGGCTGGCGAGGACGGTTCGGCTGGCAACGCCTATGACCTTGATATTTCTGACTATAAGGGTGGGGCGTACGCGGTCACGCTGAGCGGCGTGAGTGCTCCGCAGCAGGTCACGTTTGAATTCGCGAATGCTGCGGCTCCAGAGGTGCTCGCTCAGCCGCAGGATGCGAGTGCTTACGAGGGCGATCCGGTTGAGCTTTCGGTTGGCGCCGAGGCGGGGCGTAATGTTCGCGTCCATGCCGCTGTGTCTTCGGGTTCCGCCGCCGACGTTAAGCTGAGCTACCAGTGGTATCGCGTGTCTGCCGACGGCAATGTGAAGCTGAAGGGCGAGACCGGGGAGACCCTCTCGATTGCCCAGCTCGACAGCGACAGCGAGGGCGAGTATTTCTGCCGTATCACGCAGAGCTATCTGGGCACGGTGACAAAGACGGATACCGAACATGCGGCGGTGTCCATCGTGCCTCGCGAGGCGCTCGTGTTCAACGGGCGCGTGCTGCCGGCGGCGACCGCTCACGATGACTACCGTGTCGTGATTGCCGGCGCCAGGGGCGGCAAGGCGCCGTATGCGTACAACTTGGATGAGGTTGAGGTTCCCGAGGGCATTCAGCTGACGCAGGCCGATGACGGAACGGGTGCCTTGGTGCTCTCGGGCGTGCCTTCGGCTACGGGTGTGTGCCGCTTCAAGATTAGGTGCACTGATGACCTGGGCAACAAGCGTGTTGCAAACTTCGCGCTGGTCGTGAAGGCGAAGGAAGCGCCGCTCGCGTTTGAGGGCCAGAGCTTTACCTACAACGCGACGGCGCAGGCACCGAAGCTTTCGGGTGTACCCGAGGGCTGCGAGGACGATGTTAAGCTGACCTATGTGGGCACGGGCGATACGCATTACTCGTCTGATAAGGCACCGGTGGATGCCGGTACGTACCGTGCCGCGGCGACGCTCGACGCCAATGGATATGTGGGTAACGCAAACGGTGACTTTGTCATCGAGAAGGCTCCGGTCGATATTTCGATCGAGACGTCCGACGTGACATACGATGGCGCACGACACGGTGCGGCGGTTGCTGTTGCCGGCCTTGATGCGTCCGCCTACTCCGTCACGTATCGCGGCGTCGATGGAACGTCCTATGGCCCCACGGCGCTGGAGCCGTGCGACAGTGGTAGCTACCGCGTTACGGTTAAGGTGGACGACCCCAACTATCAGGGCAAGAAGTCCGCTGAGTTTTCGATTGCAAAGGCCAGCCAAGTCATTACGGGCACGACGAGCTATTCGGGTGTTTATGGCGGCGATCCCATTGTGTTCGACAACACTGCTCAGACTCCCGTGACGTTTGAGCTCGTTGACTCCGCTGAAGACGACGCAAGCCCGATTTCGATCAAGGGGCGTTGCGCGACCGTGAAGGCCGCCGGCACAGCGCATGTTGTCGCCCATGCCAAGGCGTCTCGAAACTATCTTGCCGCCGAGGACGTTGAGCTTGCGGTTACTGTTGCGCCGGCTCAGCTGCTGGTGAAGGTCGACGATGCCGAGCGCTTTGAGGGCCAGGCGAATCCCGAGTTTACCTCGAGTTTGGTGAGCCGCTGCGACACCTCGGACGTTAAGGTTACATACTTCTGCTCGGCGAATAAGAAATCGCCGGCGGGTGAGTACCAGATTGACGCGACAGTCGCCGATCCGAACTTTGACGTCGCGGTTGAGCCCGGCACGCTGACTGTCAAGAAGAAACCCGAGCGCTACAAGGTGACGGCGAAGGCGGTCAACGGTTCGGTCGACAATGCTTCGGTTACGGTTGTTGAGGGCGGGGATGCGGCCCTTTCGGCGACGCCTGACGAGGGTTGCTATCTCGAGCGGGTGACGGTTTCGGAGGTCGGCTCGGACGAGGCCGTCGACCTCGACATTTCTGATTACAAGGGCGGGGCGTACGAGGTCACGCTGAGCGATATCACCGCGTCGCAGAAGGTTACGTTTGAGTTCGCGAAGGCGGACGTGCCGCGTGTGGTCGCGCAGCCGCAGGACGTGAGCGCCCACGAGGGAGATTCGGCAGTGCTCTCGGTTGCTGCCGAGGCGGGGGAGAATGTCGCCAACCATGCCGCCTCGTCCACGGGCTCTGCCGCCGAGATTGAGCTTTCGTACCAGTGGTTCCGCATGGTGGATGGCAAGGCCGTTGCGCTCGAGGGCGAGACGGGAGAGACACTGTCGCTCTCGAACCTCGATGACGAGCGGGCAGGCGAGTACTTCTGCCGCATCACGCAGCACTACCTTGGCACTGAGAAGCAGACGGACAGTGATTGTGCTTCCGTCTCCGTCGTTGCCTGGGATGCCCTTGTGTTCAATGGCGACGTGCTGCCGGCAGCGAGCGCCCACAGCACGTACCTCGCAACGATTGCCGGGGCCGCGGGCGGCAAGGCTCCGTACGAGTACACATGGGATGAGACGAAGCTCCCCGGTGGACTCAAGCTTTCCCGTACGTCGGGTGGCCTGACGCTCTCGGGCACCCCGTCCAAGACGGGCGTTTCTACCTTTGATGTCACGTGTACGGACGCGAGGGGCGAGACCGCGACTGCCCACTTTGCGCTCGTTGTCCAGGCGAAGCGTGTAAAGCTCGCGTTTGCGGATGGCGACTTTACCTACAGTGGCGCACCACAGGCGCCCGAAGTTACCGGGGCTCCCAAGGTCTGCAAGGGCGACCTCAAGGTTAAGTACTATGGGACTGGAAGCACGCAGTATTCGTCGACGGAGGCCCCGACCGATGCCGGTACATACCGCGCTGTGGCAACGCTGCGGGCACATGGCTATGCCGGTGCCGCCGCCTGCGAGTTCAAGATCGCGCCTGCGAAGCTAACGGTGAAAGTCGATGATGCTGAGCGCTTCGAGGGGGAGGCGAACCCCGCGTTCACCTCGAGCTTGGAGAGCGCGGTTGACACTTCGGGCGTGAAGGCCGAGTACTCCTGCGATGCCGACGAGAGCTCTCCGGCGGGCGAGTACCAGATTGGCGCGACGGTCGCCGATCCGAACTTCGATGTCGAAGTCGTGCCCGGAACTTTGACGGTGAAGAAGAAGCAGGAACCCGTTGACCCCGACCCGGTCGTTCCGGATCCGGACAATCCGGATAACCCTGATCCGGACAACCCGGACCCTGATCGGCCCGATCCGGATCCCAACCCCGACAACCCCGACCCGGATAATCCGGACCCCGACAATCCTGAGCCGGACCCCAACCCGGATAATCCGGATCCCGGTAAACCTGACCCGGACCCCAAGCCCGACCCGGATCAGCCGAATCCTGACAATCCTGATCCGGATAAGCCCGAACCCGATAACCCGGATAAGCCCGAGCGCTTTGAGGTGACGACAAGGGCGGTCAACGGCTCGGTCGACAACGCTTCGATAACTGTTGATGCCGGCGGCAACGCGACCCTCTCGGCGACGCCCGACGAGGGGTGCTACCTCGAGCGGGCGACGGTCACGGAGGACGGTTCGGACAAGGCCGTCGATCTCGACATCTCCGACTATGAGGGCGGAGCGTACAAGGTCACGCTGAGTGGCGTCACCGCTTCGCAGGAGGTCACGTTCGAGTTCGCGAAGGCGGACGCTCCGAAAGTGATCGCTCAGCCGCAGGACGCGAGCGCCCACGAGGGCGATTCGGCCGTGCTCTCGGTTGCTGCCGAGGCGGGCAAGGCTGTTCTCGACCACGCGTCCTCGTCTACTGGTTCCGCTGCAGATGTCGAACTGTCCTATCAGTGGTTCCACATGGTGGACGGCGAGGCCGTGGCGCTCGAGGGCGAGACGGGGGAGACGCTCGTCATCGAGAACCTCGATGACGATTGCGCCGGCGAGTATTTCTGCCGCATCACTCAGCGCTACCTTGGCACTGAGACGCAGGCGGACAGCGATCGCGCTGTCGTGTCCGTTGTGCCCCGGGATGCCCTTGTGTTCAACGGCGGCCTGCTGCCGGCGGCGCGTGCACATAGTGCGTACCGTGTGACGATCGCCGGAGCCGCGGGCGGCGAGTCTCCGTACGAGTACACGTGGGACGAGGCAGATCTTCCCGATGGGTTTATGCTCACCCGCGCAGCGGGCGGCCTGATGCTCTCGGGCACGCCGTCCAAAGCCGGAGTGTTTAGCTTCGACGTCACGTGCAAGGATGCTCAGGGCGAGACGGTGACCGCGCACCTTGTTCTGGTCGTCCGGACGAAGCGGGTCGAGCTTGCATTTGAGGGCGGCAACTTCGTCTATAGCGGCGATGCCCAAGCGCCCGAGGTTACGGGTGTCCCCAAGGTCTGCGAGGGCGACCTGAGGGTCAGGTACTACGGGACGGGCGGCACGCACTATTCGTCGAGTGAGGCCCCGACCGATGCCGGCACGTATCGCGCCGTAGCCACGCTGCGAAGCAACGGGTATGTCGGTGCAGCCGCGCGTAAGTTCAAGATTACGCCGGCGAAGCTCAAGGTAAAGGTCGATGACGCCGAGCGCTACGAGGGAGAGGCGAACCCCGCGTTCACCTCGAGCCTGGAGAGCGCGGTCGATACCTCGGGCGTGAAGGTCGAATACTCCTGCGACGCCGATGAGAGTTCCCCGGCGGGCGAGTACAAGATCGGGGCGATGGTCACCGACCCGAACTTCGAAGTCGAGGTTGAGCCCGGTACGCTGACGGTGAAGAGGAAGCAGGGGCCCGTCAATCCCGACCCGGATAAACCCGATGGACCCGATCCGGACCAGCCGGACAAGCCCGAGCCCGATAAACCGGAACCTGACCAGCCGGACAAGCCGGACCCGGATAACCCGGATAAGCCGGAGCCCGACCAACCGGACAAGCCAGAGCCCGGTAAGCCCGAGCCGGATAAACCCGGATCGCCCGATTCCGACCAGTCGGATTCTAAGGACCCGGCAAAGCCCAGTAGTTCGGATGATTCCGCGGCCGATAAGGCAAAGGCCGATGGCAAGGAAAGCTCCGACAAGAAGGCTTCGTCCAAGTCGAGCGCTCAGCAGCTCGCCGATACGGGTGACAAGGCGCCGCTCGCTGTTGCTGTTGCCGCGGGCGCCGCTGCGCTTATCGCACTGGGGCTCGAGCTGCTCCGTCGCCGCCATCCAGGCGCGTAGCGCACTCGCTTGGCAGCCAGATTGACTCCCTGGCAGGATGTGGCCTGCTAAAGCGTTTATACTTGCGGGACGGGTGTTTTGCCCGTCCCGTTTTTGCTTCGACCCGAAAGGTGTGCCTATGGCCTCATCCGCATCGCGCGGTCTGCGCTCCGACCATGTCGTTACCGTTGGCATCGCTCTATTCTCGATGCTCTTTGGCGCAGGCAACTTGATTATTCCGCCGCTGTTGGCGCTTCAGGCCGGCACGGCCACGCCGCTTGCCATGGTCGGCTTTTTGATTGCCGCTATCGGCCTGCCCGTCATGGGCTTTATCGCCGTGGCACTTGCTGGAACGGCGCGCGAGCTGGCCGGCCGCGTGCACCCCAAGTTTGGCGAGTTCTTCGTCGCGGCAGTGTACCTGGCGATCGGTCCGTGCCTGGCCATTCCTCGTACGAGCTCCACGGCCTTCGAGATGCTGGTGCCGCTGCTGCCCGA
>CAKUEU010000068.1 GCA_934646865.1 uncultured Collinsella sp.
GGCTCTGGAGGGAAGGAGGACCCCGATGGGGGAACTCGAGCGCAGCATGCGCGATGACGTGGGGCAGCCTCAGGGCAGCGCTCCAAGTACAGACAGTAGGAGACAAATGGATATGTTCGAGGACGAGCGCCAGCGCGTCTCGCATCGCCGTGGCGCAATTGCACGCGGCGTAGCCAAGCGCGGCCTGGTGGCATTCCTGGCCTTCGCGATGGCCTTTGGCACCACGCCGGCCCAGCTGTGGGCCGACGGCGCCGAGGGCATCGTCGATGCTGTGGCTCAGGCCGCGACGGTTGGCGAGGACGCAGGGACCGCGGACGGTGCTGCAGATAACACCGCAGCCGCCACCGGTACAAGCGATTCCGCTGCCGATAGCTCCTCAAAAACTGGGGATACGAGCTCGTCCGCGTCTAACAACGCGAGCGATGGTGCATCGGGTGATTCTGCCGCGGCAGACTCCGCTTCTGCTACTCCGGCGAACGAGACGTCCGATACTACGACTGAGACTGGCGACGCGGCTGCGGTTGTCAGCGAGTCCAATGCGCCTAAGGCCGCACCTCGTGCCGTTGCTTCGCTTTCCTCGAATAATGGCGTCAGTGTAGGAAATAACAAGACCCCTACTCGTTGGGCTAACTTCACTGCCTTTATTCAGAGCAATACTACGCTCTACGCGAATGTTTGGACCTCTTTCAGCAAGCGCGCCAGTGTTTCGGGTTGCACCTATCAGTGGCTTGCTGCCGATATCGCCAACAGGAACGATGCGGACAACTCTGCGTTTGTTGCTGTCGAGGGCCAGACGGGCTCATCGATCGTTTTGGACGATGCCCTGCGCACTCAGCTTAACGGCAAGTGCCTGCGCGTACGCATTACCGATGCCAGCGGTAACGTCATCTACGGCCCGACTAAGGGCGCCAACAACCAAAAGCTGACAGCGACGAACACCATCAAGGCGCCCGTTCCTACCAAGACGGCACTGGATGCAAAGTCTTATGTCCTCATCCAGTCTTCGGCGGACGATTCGAGTTCGTATTCGTCCGTTAAGGCCGAGACACTGAACTCTGGCACTACGCTTTGGGCGAATGCCTATGACGGCGAAGCGGTTCCCAGCAAGCGTATTGCGGCACAGGCCGGCTGGACCTATCAGTGGCTTGCGTCTGATGTGCGCGATGCCGAGGATTCCGCCTATCAGGCAATCCCGGGCCAGACCGGCCAGTCGCTGACGATCACGGATGAACTCGCATCGCAGCTTGCGGGCAAGTACATTCGCGTTAAGGTTGTCGGTGACGGTCAAGAGCTGTTCGGCCCGAGCAGCTCTTTTAAGACGCCCTCGTCTGTTGACTACAATACTCCGGATCCTGTTGCCGCGAGCGGCCAGATCGCGTTAGGCCATATCGTTCTCGCCTATAACGGCGCCGAATTTGGCGACGATTATGAGAACGTCCCCAACGCTAACGTCGGTGACACGATTAAGGCTGCCGCCTACTACCTTAACTACGACACGCCGACTGACCTCTACGGTTCCGACAAGGTCGATTTTTCTTGGTGGGTGGCCGATTCCGCCGACGGCTCGTTCGAGCAGGTTGCAACTGGTGACACCTACACGGTTACCAAGGAGTGCGCGAACCGTTACCTCAAGGTGGTCGCTAAGGCCAAGAAGGGCGTCCCCGGCTCCGATAGCTGTGAGACCAAGGCAGGTCGCATTCTGCCCAAGGGCGCGACGACGCTCGATTCGGTTGCATTTACCAATGCGAGCAAGGGCGCCAAGGACACTGGCTCTACGATTGAGGCGTGCGCCTACAAGGCGGTCGATTACTCGTCTGAGCCGGTTACCGAGGGCGTTACCTACACGTGGCGTTGGTCCTCTGTCGACCCGTCTTCCTCTGCGTTTGATGCGAAGACCGACTGGCATGTGGTCAAGGGCAAAACCGACAGCAGCTTTACGATTCCCGATGACTACGCCAAGCGCTGGGTGAGCGTGTCGGCCACTGCGGGCGATAACACCGTAGAGGCGACTACTGCTGTGGCCGTTAAGGCCGCAGGCTCGCACGAGCTGTTCCTGACGTATCTCAAAAAGATCGTCGGCGATCAGAGCGATGACGCCAAGTTTGTCTACAAGAGTGGCGAAAAGATCGGTGTTACTGCATTCGAGAAGACGTCTGCAGGAACAAAGGGTGCCGAGCTTACATCTGATCAACTGACGTATACGTGGCAGATTGCCGATAGCGCCCAAGGTCCGTTTACGACGCTGACGGATGAGAACGCGCACAGGCCGTCGTTCGTTATTTCGCAAAAGTATGTCGGCAAGTACCTCAAGTGCATCGTCGACGGTGGCTACAATACCGACTCTGCCTCCACGCGCTATGCCATCGCCAAGGGCGAAGATGCCAAGGCATATACCCTGACGTCGGTCAATGTCGCCTCGAGCGGCAATCTCGCACAGGTCGGTGGAACGCTTACCCCTACCGCCAATTACATGGCGACGGGCGATTGGGGCGATTACGAGACGGCGCTCCCCGAGGGCTCCCTCATCGATTACCGCTGGTATCTCGCCGATGACGCTGAGGGCACAAATGCCCACGAGCTGTTTGGCGTCGACGAAACGACTGGCGCAATCACGCTTCCCCCTTCGGCCGAGGGTAAATACGCCTATGTCGTGGCAAACGCCGGCAACAACGATGTCAAGAGCGCCGCTTGGCTCGTTAACTCTTCCGACGAAAAGTCTCTTTCTGTTAACGTCAGGGTTGTAGGCGTAAGCAAGCACGATGCCGGTCAGCCCTATGACCTTGTGGATTGGGTGCCGTCGACCTCCTATAACTGGTCGAGCACCCAAAAAATGTCTGCCTGGGAAATCTTTGCCAAGGTGCTTGACGACGCCGGCTATAGCTATAGCACGGACGGCGGCGTTCCCTATTCGGTTACGAACCCCGATAAGTCCCAGACGCTCGCGATGGAAAACACGGCGTCCGGCTATAAGTACTGGCGTTTTGACATTAATGGCAAGGCTGCCAACTCTTATGCCACGGGCTACTATCCGAGCGATGGTGACACGCTCGAGCTCGTGTACGAGGATCCCACGGGCACGGTTTCCACGCAGGTTTCCGCGACGTGTTCGGTCGTCGGCACCGACGCCAAGGGTGTTCAGCAGACCTGGGCAGCCGCTCAGAACATCACGCTGAAGAAAGGCTCGACCGCGGCCGACCTCTCTGAGCAGCTCTTCAAGCAGACTGGCCTTAAGGCCGACTACGACCCCGATGGCAGCTGGGGTTGGGCGCTCAATTCGATCACGTCGCCCTTCGACTCCAGCCGTACGCTCGCCTACGACCCGGCGACCGAAGCGTACTGGCAGCTGTTCATCAACGGCAAGTCCTCCATGGTCGGCGCCGGCGGCTACACGCTCAAGGCCGGCGACTCCGTCGTCTGGTGCTACTCGAAGCACGGCGACCCCGCTCCTGCCGATCAGCTTTCGGTAAGCTGCACCGTTATCGGCCAGGATGCTTCGGGCGCTCAGCAGACGTGGGCGCAGCCTACGACTACTCTGGTGGACGAGGGCACGACCGCTGCAGATCTTTCCGAGCAGATCTTTAAAAAGGCCAGCATTGGTGCCAAAACGGGGAAGAGCGCCTACGGTTGGTATCTTGAGTCGCTGACTTCGCCGTTCGAAAAGAACGTGACGCTCTCGAGCGAGAAGGTTGACGAAAGTACCTGGAAATACTGGCAGTTCTTTGTCAATGGTAAGGCTGCTGAGGTTGGTGCGGGCGCCTATACGCTCAAGGCCGGCGACGAGGTCGCTTGGGTCTATGGCTTTGATGGGACCATGCCCGGCCAGGTTTCCGTTTCGATGGAGATCATCGGCAAGAAGGACGAGAAGGCACAGCGCTGGACCGATCCTTCGACGCAGGTGTTTGTCGAGGGCACGACAATCAAGGACGCCTCTGCCGCCTACTTCGACGCCCTTGGTATTGAGTCCAAAATGTACGACCAATTTGGCTATTGGGGTGTCCATAGCCTCGTTTCCCCGCTTGATGGCACTGAGTTGTCGGGCGCTTGGTCGTTCTTTGTCAATGGCGTTCCCGGACCTCAGCTCGATAGCGACTACGTGCTCAAGTCGGGCGACAAAATTGTCTGGGCTTACGCTCCTGGCGACACCGTTCCTAATCCCGATGAAGTCGTAGTCGACCCGAGCGCTTCGCGCCCGACCGATTGGAAAGCCGACTGGAGTGGCAATTCCAATGCGGTGGTCGAGAATGCGTCCACGCCTACGGGCGCGCTGGCAAGCTCCTGGACGTTCGATTGGAAGGCCTACTCGGGCGCCACGTATCCCAATGCGAGCGAGCCTATCGTCGTGAACGGTAACGTTTACCTCGCCGTGAACAAGCGCCTGCTCAAGATCGATGCCGAGTCGGGCAAGGTGCTCGCCGAGTCGAACCTTAAGGCTGCGATTGGCTATACGACGCGTCCGATTTATACGAACGGCTTGGTCATCGTCCCGCTCGACGGCGGTGCGGTCCAGGCTCTGACGGCCGATACGCTCACGACGGTTTGGGTTACCGACCCTGTGAGCAAAACTGCTCAGTCGAATTCTCAGCTGACGGTCGATGGCAACTACCTGTATGTCGGCACCGTTGATGTTGACTATGGTAAGGGCGTGTATAACAACGGTCACCTGACGCGCATCAATATCCTGACCGGTGCCGTTTCCTGGCAGCACGTCAATGCTGATGAGGGTTATTACTGGACGGGCGCCACCGTCGGCAACGACTTTGTTCTGGTTCCCACCAGTGCCGGTACCGTCGAGATGCTCGGCAAGTCTTCGGGCGCTGTGCTTGGAAGCGTTTCGGTTGGTGCTATCGTCAACTCCTCCTGCGTGCTCTCCGCCGACGGTAGCCATGCTTATCTGATTTCGCGCGATGGCAAGCTGCACGTTTTGGCGATTTCTGACGGTAGTTCGCGTGATGCGGATGCCGCTTCGCGCATTTCCGAAGAGCGCGTCGTCGACCTGGGTCTTACGGGATGCGCCTGCATGCCCACGCTGTATGGCAACAAGCTGATTGTCGGCGGCGAGGTTTCCGGTGGTTCTGCACTGGCGATTGTCGATCTTGCCAACGACTTCGCAACGACGTTGGTTTCCTCTGCCGATGGCTCCGCACTTCCCAAAGGTGGCATCAAGGGTGCACCGCTTGTGAGCGCCCAGGCAGATGGCACGTATGTCTATTTCACGGTTAACTATGGTGCGACTTCCGACTATGTGAATTACACCTCGGGCGGCGGTGTCTATCGCTACAAGCTGGGTGACGCGCAAGCGACCGGTGCGTTTAGCGCAACGGGACACAACAACTACTGCGACTCGCCGATTGCCTGCGACGCCAAGGGCAACCTCTACTACATCAACGATTCCGGCACGCTGTTCAAGTTGAATGGCGGTGTTAAGGTCTCGTTTGAGACTGGTGAGGGTTCCAAGGTTGATTTCCAGACTACGGCCGACGGCAAGCTGGTTAAGCCTGCCGATCCGACTCGTGAGGGTTACACCTTCGGCGGCTGGTATACCGATGAGGCTTGCACTCAGGCGTATGACTTCAGCACGCCGGTGACGGCTGATATGACGCTGTATGCCAAGTGGACTAAGAACGCCGTTAACCCTGGCGGCAACGGTGGCTCTGGCTCTAACGGTGGCAATGGCTCCGGCACTGGTGCTGGTACCGGTGCGGGCGCTGGCACGGGCACTGGCTCCGGCTCGAAGGGCGGCGCTGTCGCCCCGGGTCAGAAGCCGGTGACCAAGACGACGGTGTCGACCAAGACCGAGACCAAGGACAACAAGTCCGACAAGAAGGACTCCGACAAGTCCGACAAGAAGGACGAGAAGAAATCGGATAAGAAGGACAGCAAGTCCGACAAGAAGTCCGATTCCAAGTCCGATACGGGCTCTGCCTCCACGGCCACTGCCAAGAAGCCCGCCGAGGCTTCTGCGCAAGAGACCGGCACCAACCCGCTCGCCATCGTTGGCATCGCGGCGGGCGTGATCGGCCTTGCGCTCATTGCCGTCTTTGTGCTGACCAAGCGCGGCAAGGGTGACGGTAATGCCCGATAGGCCCAAAGAGACCAACGGGCAGCAGCCCGACTCCTCGTTTATCCAGCTCGACGATGTAAAGCAAAAGGGCGCCGCTTCGGCGGCGTCCGCCCCTCGTCGCAAGGCGATGCTTGGCGCTCTGACCGCGGTTTGTATCGCGTTGATCGTCGTATCGCTGGGCTTTGTCCATCCCTCCGAGAGCGGCGCCTGGTCCATTGATTGGATCGTCCAGACCGTGACGGGGGAGAGCGTCGTCGCCAATGATGCCAAGGCGCCTGGTTCGGCTGCAGCTTCTAGCAAGGCCGACTCCAAGAATTCCAAGGCTTCGGGTGATGCGAAAGATAAGTCCAAGGACTCGGGTGACGCCAAGGGCGATTCCGAGTCTTCGAACAAGAGCTCGGATAAAAACTCGGAAGGCAAAAAGTCCGAAGCGCAGGATGGCAAGAAGTCTGGCGAAGCATCGGTTTCTCAGAATACCGGAGCTGCCGATACGTCCAACACGTCTGGCGGCGCCTCTTCGGGCGGTGGCCAGTCGTCTGGCGGAGCCACGGCCTCTAACGGCGGAGGCGCTTCCACGGGCGACCAGGGTGGCTCGCAGGAGTCTGGATACGTTACTGTGTCGGTCTCGGTTACGTCGAGCGCCGTGGGCAATCCTGTATCTGCTGGCGGCACCTATACCTTTAACGAAGGTGCCACCGTCTACGATGCTCTGTGCGCGCTGGGTCTTTCCGTTAACGCGCACGGCTCGTCGTACGGCACCTACGTCGCTGCGATTGGCGGCTTGGCCGAGAAGCAGTACGGCGGCACGAGCGGCTGGATGTATTCCGTCAACGGTTCAACGCCCATGACGGCCTGCAGCAACTACGTCCTTTCCAATGGTGACAACGTCGTTTGGTATTACGTAACAGGCTAGGAGTCTTTCAATGTGACGCACGGAACGGGCGGCTCGGACAGTATCCGGGCCGCCCGTTTTTTGATGCGAACGGGACGGAGTTTCCCAGTCGAGGCTCATCCGGAAAGCGCGTCCCATTTCGGCATCGGGGCCCGCCTCACGCAAGTTCTTGGCAAACAAAAACCGGTTGGAACGTGAATTCCAACCGGCTGCGAATGCAAGGTTATGTTTGGCTGCCTACTGCTGCGCGCCCTCGAGGAAGAAGCGACGGCTAAAGTAGTTGTACCAGGTGACCAGGAACGTGGCGATGGCCTTCATGGCCTGGTAGCCGATGCTCAAAAACGTGACGCCCACAAACATGTACAGGTCGTTGAGGCCCAGGCCAATCACCGACAGGATGGTGAAGATCGTGAACTCGCGCTTGCGGCTCATGCCCTCGCGGTGGTCGAACACGTACTTCATGCTGAGCCAGTAGTTAACCACGACGGACGTGATGAACGAGATCGTGGTGCTCATCAAAAAGTCGAGGTGGAACAGCTCGACAAGCGCAATGAGCATACCCCAGTCGATGCCAAAGGAGATAAGTCCCACGACAGCGAACTTGAGGAACTGCTTGGTATGAGGTTGTGCCAGCGCCTTGCGCACGTAATCACATCCAATGCGTTGATGAATCGAGCAGAGGATACTTTAGAGCTTTTGCAAGGGAAGCGTAAGGTCTTTGCCAAGAACTATACGAACTCGCCAAATTTTCAAGAGCTAATCCGCAAACGTTGAAAATCTACCCGTAAACGAGCGACGCCCGCGGACGATGCTGCGCTGAGTGCGCGTCGTCCGTGGGTGTCGTAATGTTGTAGGGGCATCGAGCTACTTGGTCTCGTCGCCCTCTAGGAAGATCTTGCGGGTCACAAAGTTGTAGACCATGACGAGCGCGGTGGCGCAAATCTTGGCGATATTGGCCTCGAGCCCAAGCCCGGCGTTGAGGGCCAGCACAATGCCGTCGTTGAGCACCAGCCCGATAACGGACAGCACGACAAAGATAATGAACTCGCGGCGGCGGCTCATGCCCTCCTTGTGCGCGAACACGTACTTCATGCTCGCGACGTAGTTAAAGATGAGCGAGACGATAAAGCCGCTGGTGTTGGCAATTAAGATGTTGAAGCCCAGACCGTAGTGGAGCAGATTCATGATGCCGAAGTCGATGACCGTGGCGACGACGCCGACGACGCCGAACTTCATGATCTGCGCAAGGAGCTTTTGCATGGTACCTGCCTTAAGCTGGCGCCGAAGCGCCGCGGGGATGACAAACTCAGAAAGTTTAGCCAATCCCCGCGGGCTGGGCTAGGCGCGCTCCTCGATAGCACCGTTTCTATATGCATCGAGCAGCTGACGCAGGTCCTGGATCTGGCTGCGGATCTTGGCGCCCGTGTCGGTGTCGCTGACCATGCGGCGGCGGTCGGCCTGGTCAAAGCGGTTGGTCTCGCTGGCGATGTCCACGTTGCGGGTGAGCGCCTCGGCAACGGTGGTGAAGGCCTGGTGCGACTTAAGGCGGCAGCCGCGCGAGCTGGAGATGAGCGTGTAGCCGGCGATGCCCGTTTTGGGGTGATAGGCACGGCAGAAGCCGCCATCGATGACCAGCAGTTTGCCGTCGGCGCGGATGGGCTGCTCGCCCTTGGTGGTTTTAACGGGCGTGTGGCCGTTGATGATGTGACCGGTCGGCGAACATGCCATGGGGACGACGCCGAACTCGTGCATGATGTCGTCACAGACCGAGGGCGACGTGGTGAGCGTGTAGTACGGATCCATCGGCTCGACCCAGGTGCTCTTGTCAGCGATGTAGGCGCGCTCGAAGGTGCGCACCAGACGTCCGCTGGCGGGCGAGTTAAAGCCGATCCACAGGTACCACATCCAGTCGAGGGCGTCACGGTCGCCGGTGCGCCAGGCGCGGCGGGCGATATGGTCGCAAAAATCGAAATAGTCGCGGCCGGCGTGCCAGGTGCCCAGGCAGTTCATGCTGCTAAAGGTGCCGTCCTCGTTGAGCGGCACACAGCCATGGAACAGTAGGTTGCCGTTGGTGACCTTGTACATCGAGCCGTGCGTGTAGAGGAAATCGATATGGCGATGCAGGTGATCGGCGGTGACAAACTCGGACACGAGCTTGTCGATGATGTGCTGCTCCTCGGGCGTGAGCGTATAGGGGTCTGTCGGGTCGACGGTGGGGAAGTCGTTGGTCGTGAGCGGCCACACGCTGCCGTCGGCGAGCGTGACCGTGCCGGAGTCGTGGTCGATCTTGTCGAGCAGCAGGCGGTCGGTCATGTCGAACTCGGGGTGACGCTGGATGATCTGGCCCTCGAGCTTAAAGAGCAGCACGTTGATGGCCTTGATCAGCGGGGTGATGGACTCGCCGGCGGTGTAGGTGGCGTCGGCGAAGGCGACGAGCTCGCGCAGCGAGATGCCGTAGTCGTTCTCGAGGATCTCGTAGTTGTCGTAGCGCAGGTTATTGCGCAGCACCGTGGCGATGCACGCCGGCTCGCCGGCCGCGGCGCCCATCCACAGTAGGTCGTGGTTGCCCCACTGGATGTCGAGCGAATGGTAGGTGAGCAGGCGGTCCATAATCTTTGCCGCACCGCCACCGCGGTCGAAGATGTCGCCCACCAGGTGCAGGTGGTCGACGGCTAGGCGCTTAATGAGCGAGGCGAGCGACTCGATAAAGTCGTCGGCGCTCGCGGTCTCCAAGATGGACTCCACGATGCGCTCGTGATAGCGCACGCGGTAGTTGTTCTCGTCCGGGTGCGTGTGCAGCAGCTCGTCGATGATGTAGGCGTAGTCGCGCGGGATGGCCTTGCGCACCTTGGAGCGTGTATAGCGGCTCGAAAGCGAGCGGGCCACCATGATGAGCTGGTC
>CAKUEU010000069.1 GCA_934646865.1 uncultured Collinsella sp.
CACGAGCTCGACGTGCGCTGCATCGATTCGCGCACCGGCTCGGGCGCCGAGGGCCTGCTGGTGGAGTACGCGCTCGCTATGCGCGAAGACGGTCGCAGCCTGGACGAGACCGAGGTGCAAATCCGCGCGACCCTGCCCGACGCCCACCTGCTGCTGATTCCCCGCACGCTCGAGAACCTCGTTAAGAACGGCCGCGCCCCCAAGCTCGCCGGCCAGCTCACGCAGATGCTCAACATTCGCCTGGCCGTTTCGCCGGAGTGGCAGTCGGGCGAGATCAAAGCCATCAAGAAGGGCCGTGGCGCCAAGCGCATCGTCGCCAACACCATGGCCGACTGCCTCGCATTTTTGGCCGAGCACCCGGGTTCGAGCGTGCGTGTACTCACGACCGGCGCTGCCGAGGAGCAAGAGCTCGTCAACCAGTCGCTCGCGGGCCAGAACTACGTCGATGCCGGCACCGGCCCCATCGGCTGCACCATCGCCACGCACGTAGGCGTCGACGCCATCGCCATCAGCTACTGCCCCCGCTACCAACCCACCCGCTAGGGACACCCCCATCACTTGCGGTGAAATAGGGACTGTCTTTGGCTTATCAGCCGCAAATCAATCCCTATTCCACCGCAACTTAAAATCGAGTGGCTAGCTCAGTGGGACCTGGAACAGTTCTTGATGCGAACCCATTCTTACAAGTCGGATCACTGGATTAGTTTTGTGCGGCAGGTAGAGAACGACCACGTCGACCAGGCCGTCGGATAGATGGAAATCGATGTGACCGTTGTAGTTGCCGCCCGGGTTGGAGAGCTCGTGGGCGCTATACTCTGCCGGAAGCGAACCATGTGCCGCAAGCTCGGCGACAGCTGCCTTAAACTCGGTTTTTAACTGCGGATGGCTCTGCATCGTTCGCTTATAGTCGGTCTTAAACTGAGCCTCGACCTTAATCTCAAACATCGCCTAGTCCTCATCGAGGAACGACATCAGCTCATCAACGTTATCGAATGACGGGCTATCGTCCGGCAAAATTCCCAGCTCATGAGCCTCGGCGATCACCATGGCGCGCCTCGTCGCCTCGTTGGGTGCCTCCGGTCGACCCACAATCTCAAACGGAATCTTCCGCTGATTCACCAGCTGCCGAACAGCCAGGTTGAGATAGGAATTAAGGCTCAAGCCAACCGAATCTAAAAACTCAGTCGCCTGCTCCTTGAGTCCCTCTTCGATGCGAACCGTCGTGGGCTTAACCGTTGCAGTAGACATACGCGACCTCCTCGACCTCGTCTTTTGCATCAGTATACCCAATAAAAATGGCAATCTGATGTTAGATAGCATCAGATTGCCATGCATATTCGTGTCACGACAGGCACGATCACTCTACATCAGCCCGCTCAGGGCGACGTCGACGGCTTCGTTGAGGTCGTCGGTGATGTGCACGAGTTCGGGATCGAGCGGGCTGATCATACCGGCGTCCATCACCGGGCCGTTGAGCCAGTCGAACAGGCCCTGCCAGTATTCGCCGCCCACCAGCACGAGCGGCATGCGCTTGACTTTGTGCGTCTGCACCAGCGTGAGCACCTCAAACATCTCGTCGAGCGTACCGAAGCCGCCGGGAAACACGATGGCGCCCGAGCTGTATTTGACGAACATGGTCTTGCGCACAAAGAAGTAGCGGAAGTCCATGCCGAGGTTCACGTATTTGTTGAGCCCCTGCTCGTGCGGAAGCTCAATACCCAGACCAACCGACTTGCCGTTAACGCTCGCCGCTCCCCTGTTGGCCGCCTCCATGATGCCGGGGCCGCCGCCGGTGATAACCGCCACGCCGCGCTGGGCGATCTTGCGACCGACGGTACGCGCCGCCTTGTAGACCGGGTCCGTCTTGGGCGTGCGGGCGCTGCCGAAGATGGTCACCGCGGGACCGAGCTCAGCCAGCGCGCCAAAGCCATCGACGAATTCCGCCTGGATACGCAGCACACGCCACGGATCGGCATGCAGCCAATCGGTCGAATCCTCGGGCGCCAGCAGGTTGGCATAGGTGTTGTCCTTAGGAATCATGGGGCCGCGCATGACCACGGGACCGCGGCGGTACGTCTCGTCGTAGGCAGGCTCGCCCTCGACGTTCTCATTCTTAATCATGGGTACTCCTATCGAGAAAAAGAAAAATGGGCGGGGTCGACGCCATGCGCCAAACACCCGCCCGAACATCAACTATCCGGTATGGTACCCACGATGCATCAAGTGCTTGCAAGCTATCGGTCAGCGGTCGCGCAGACGGTGCCAGCGAATGTGCCGGCCGGCGCTCGTCCTTTGCCGTTGCCCGCGCTCCGCAAGCACCCGCGCGCTCTTAGTAATCCACCGCCGCAGGACTGTTCATCCAGTCGCTCACAAACGCGCCGTAGCGGCCCTCGATAATGGCCTGGCGGGCACGCTGCATAAGGTTGAGCAGGTAGAAGATGTTGTGCATCGACAGCAGAATGCCGCCGAGCATCTCCTTCTGCGTGACCATGTGGCGGATGAGCGCGCGGCTGTAACCGCCCGTGCACACCGGGCAGGTGCAAGTGGGATCGATGGGGCCGTCGTCGTGCGCAAAGCGCGCGTTGCGGAAGTTGAGGCGACCTTCGCTGGAGAACGCCGTGCCCATGCGGCCGGTACGCGTCGGCAGCACGCAGTCGAACATGTCGATACCCACACCCACGCCGCGCACGAGCGTAGTCGGGTTGCCGACGCCCATCAGGTAGCGCGGCTTATGCTTGGGCATGTACTCGGAAGCCAGCGGCGCCAGCGTCTCGAACATGGTCTCGTGGTCCTCGCCCACCGAGTAACCGCCGATGCCGTAGCCGGGGAAGTCGCCGCACTCCTCCAGGTGACGCAGCGAACGCAGGCGCAGATCCAGATGCATGCCGCCCTGGACGATACCAAAGAGTGCCTGGTCATCGCGGGTATGCGCCTTGTAGCAGCGCTCGGCCCACATGCTCGACAGCTCCACGGCGCGCTCGACATACTGGCGCGTGGCGGGATAGCCGGGGCATTGGTCGAGCTGCATGCAGATGTCGGAACCGAGCTTCATGGCGATTTCCATGTTGTCCTCGGGCGTCCAGAACACGTGGCGGCCGTCGTAGTCGTTGACGATAAAACGCACGCCCTCGTCGGTAAGCTTGACGGCGTCGTTGTGGCTGAACACCTGGAAACCGCCCGAGTCGGTGAGGATGGGGCCATGCCAGTTCATAAACTTGTGCAGTCCACCCAGTTCAGCGATGGTGTCCTCGCCGGGACGCATAGACAGGTGATAGGTGTTAGCGAGCACGATCTGCGCGCCGAGCTGCTTGACGGTCTCGGTGGGGATGCCCTTGACGTTTGCTTTGGTGCCCACGGGCATAAAGATCGGCGTCTCGATGTCGCCATGCGGGGTGTGCAGCACACCGGCGCGCGCGTGTGTGGTCGGGTCCTCGGCGATCAGGTCGAATTTAAAGAGGCTCTGGTCCATAAACTGGAACTCCTTGGTAGCGGTTCATACGCAGACCATTATACGGGCAACCCGCAAGAAGCACCGACTCGACAGAAACTGGTGCAAGGTAGTCATTGAGGACGTTCTTAAACAACCAGTCGTTAGGGACAGTCTTTAGGACTACCAGGCAAAGGAGTGTCCCCATCTGCCGGCATTTAGGGACTGTCCCCAAGTGCCGGCAGAGTGTCCCTTTTGACTAGTCATTTAAGTACGTCCCCAATGACTATCAACTTGCAACAGCCAAGGTAACGCCGATGTTTTGGCACCGACAGCGAAAACCCGCCAAAGCGAGCAAAGTGCCCTCAAGCAAAATGGCGCCGCAGGTTGAGCATAAGTCAGCGAGCGGGCCGCATTTGAGACAAGGTGACGTGAAACGAAAGGGCGCTGACCTTCTGGTCGCGCCCTTGAAGTTGAACGTCAGATTGTCCAAATGCGGCCCGCGCAGCGTCGGCCCGTTACGGCGTTTGGTAAAACGCCGTAACCATTAAGGACGCTGGCCCATGCCACCCTCGAGGGTAACGGTCTCGCCGTTCATATACTTAAAGTCGGGGCCGCAAAGCTGAACGACCACACGGCCGATCTCCTTCTCGACGTCGCCGTAGTGGCCCGCCGGCGGCATGTGGACGTTGGCCTTGAACGCCTCGGGGTAGGCATCCTGGAAGTTCTCGAGCGCAGCGGTCCAGGCAAGCGGGCACACGATGTTGACGTTGATGCCGTCGGGGCCCCACTCGTTGGCGGCGACGCGGGTCAGGCCGCGGATGCCCTCCTTGGCAGCGGCGTAGCTGCACTGGCCATAGTTGCCAAACAGGCCGGCGCCCGAAGCAAAGTTGACCACGGAACCCTTGGTCTCCTTCAGGTGCGGATAGGCCTTCTGCATATACAGATAGGTGGCGTACAGACCGGAGTAAATGGCCAGGTTGAACTGGTCCATGGTGTGATCGGCGATGGTCACACCCGAGGCGCTGGCCTGGGCGTTGTTGACGACAGCGTCGATACGGCCGAACTCGGCGATAGCCTGGTCGATAACGTTCTGGACGACGGCCTCGTTGTCCTGACCAGCCGAGACATCGGCCTGAACAGGCAGAACCTTGACGCCGTACTCAGCCTCGAGAGACTCCTTGGCAGCCTCGAGCTTGGCAACGTTACGGCCGGTGATAACGAGGTTTGCGCCCTCCTTGGCAAAAGCGATATCGATGCCGTAGCCGATGGAGCCAGCGGAGCCGTCCTTGAGCGTGGCCTTGCCGCCGCCGGTGATGATCACGGTCTTACCAGTGAAAAGTCCCATACAAAGTCCTTTCAAAATCGCGACGGGCGAACCCGCCGGCTGCGCGCATCCAAATAAACGCGCCAAAAGCTGAGATGCAACTTTAGCGTGTTCAAGTGAAAATAAAAGACCTCGGCAGGCGAACGGCATAACGTCTTTCGGCGAAGGGAATGTCAAGTACAAACTGGATAAAGCGGCCGAGTTTTTGTTGTCGAAACGAGCCATCGAACACGTTTTGAAACTTTGCTGCGGGGCGCGGGATGTCGGCGCGAAACTTTATTATAGGGTGACGAACAACGATGAGGAGCACATGCCTATGACAGACGAGCTGGACCCCCAGACTCAACAGCATATTGATGATTCCGCAGACGTCACCGCAGATACTGACGCTGTTACCTGCGATGACACTAGCGTCGATGACACCGCTCTAAACGAAAGCGCTACAACCGAAACCCCTGCCGCCGAAGACGCCGACGAGCAAAACGACAATGCGCCCGCTCAGGACGACGCCCCCGTACAAGATGCCGCCCCGCAAGCAGCGGGCCCCATCGAGGTGTCCTCGGAAGAAGAGCTCGACGCTGTGATGGACTCCATGATGGATGCCGTCAAGGCCATGAAGGATGCCGTCGCCGATGCCGATGTCGACGCCGAGGAAGAGGAAGCCGCCGAGGCCGCTTCGACGTTTGTGCCCGGCGAGACCCCAGTTGCCGACCAGGGCAGCACCATGCCCTCGTTCCTGCAGCTTGAGCACCCTACGATCGGCGCCGATGCAGTCGATCCGCATACGGCAGGCTTTTCCGTGATTGAGGGCGGCACCGGCAACATCGCCGCGCCGCAGGCCGCCGATACGGACGCCGCCGATGCCGCGCACTCGACCGCCTCGCACACCCCCGCCGCAAGCCACGACTTAGGCACCGCCGTCTCGAACACCGCCAACGCCGTGGGCACGTTTATCGCCCAGGGCGCATCGGCCATGCGCGAGATGAACGCCGCCAAGAAGGCGCTCGCCGATGCCCGCGCCCATCTGGCTGAGCTTGAGCAGCGCATTGCAGACCAGGCCGAGGAGCTCGAAACGCGTCAGGACATCACAGGCCGCTACGACCAGATCGTCTCCGATCAGCGCCAGGCCATCGCCGCGGCGCAAAAGGCCGTCGCGGCAGCCGAAATCGATCGCGACGCCCATGCCGCCAAAGCGACGGATCTCAAGAGCCAGCTCGAGCAAATGAAGGCAGAAGACGATGCGGCTGAGCTCCGTCTGAAGGCCGCGCTCGACGCCGTGGAGGCCCGCGAGGCGAGCTCGCGCGAGACTGGTAACCGTCTCGTTCGCCGCCTCGAGGACTCCAAGCGAATCCGCGACAAGGTCCAAACCGAGCGAGACGCCGGCATTGCCGCCGCACAGCAAACCGTCGACGCCACGCGCGCCCAGCTCGAGACGCTGCGCCGCGAGTACGCCGAGCTTCAGCGCAATCCTTCGGCAAATCCCGCCAACTATACGGTGCGCACCAGCGAGCTTTCGATGCAGATCTCCGACACGGCCGATGCCCTGCGCAAAGCCGAAGAAGACGTCCCGCGCATCAGCGCCGACCTTGAGCATTCGCTCGCCGCCGCCGAGCAAGCCGTCGAGCAGGCGCAGGCTCCCATCGCCGACGCCAAGCGCGCTCATCAGGCCGTAACGACCGAGGCCGATGCCGCGCGCGACGAGCTGCAGTCCGCAAAAACTGCCGCCGCGACACGCCAGCGCGAACTGCGCGAGAAGGTCGCTGCCGAGGACAAGGCGCGCCGCGAGCAAGAGCAGGCTATCGCCAACGCCCAGGCAGACGCCTCACATGCGCAGTCGATTATCGAGCAGGCGACCGAGGTACACGACCACCCCGAGATCACCGAATCGCTCGCCGGCTCGCTGGCCCGCGATAAAGCCGAGCACGCCGAAACCGAGCGCGAAGTCGCCCAGCTTGAAGCCGCCGAGGACGACGTGCGCGAGCGCACCCGCGACTCACGCGTCAAATTCACCGGCGCCATCGTCTGCATCGTTGCCGTGATCCTGGTGATCATCGCAATCTGGCTCTTCACGAGCAAGTAAGCCAAACATCAAATACGCCCCAACGCAGTTGCGGTGAGATAGTTCCTGTCTAACCCTCAAAAAGGCCAATCCAAGAACTATCTCACCGCAACTTTTAGGTAGTCATTGGGGACGTTCTTAAATGACTAGTCAAACAAGAACGTCCCCAACGACTACCCACCTTTGGGGCGAGATGACGCCATAGGTTGAGCATAAGTCAGCGAGCGGGTCGCATTTGAGACAAGGTGACGTGAAACGAAAGGGCGCTGACCTTCTGGTCGCGCCCTTGAAGTTGAACGTCAGATTGTCCAAATGCGGCCCGCGCAGCGTCGAGCCGTTACGCGGTTCGTAGAACCGCGTAACTACAAAATGAGCATGGCGTCGCCAAAGCTGAAGAAACGGTAGCGCTCCTCGATGGCGGCGGCGTAGGCATCCATGATCTGGTCGCGGGTGGCGAGCGCGCTCACGAGCATCATGAGCGTGGAGCGCGGCACGTGGAAGTTCGTGATCAGCGCGTCGACCACGTGATAGGTCGAGCCGGGCATGAGGTAGAGCTGCGTCGTCGCGTTCTCGCGCACCACGATGTCGCCGCGCCCGAGCGTGTCGGCGCCGTCCTCGCGGCCCTCAAAATAGCGCGCCGTCACGGCCGGATCGGACACCGGCGCATCGGCATCAAATGCACTCTCGAGCGAGCGCACCGCAGTGGTGCCGACGGCGATCACGCGATGGCCTTCGGCCTTGGCCTTGTGCACGGCGTCGACAACCTCCTGCGACACGTGGTAGCGCTCGGTGTGCATCACGTGCTGCGTGGGGTCGTCCTCCTCCACCAGACGGAACGTATCGATACCCACCTCGAGCTCGACGGCGGCAAACTTTGCGCCCTTGGCCTCGATAGCGGCCATAAGCTCGGGAGTGAAATGCAGACCCGCCGTAGGGGCGGCAGCCGAGTGCTCCTCCTTCATGGCGTAGACGGTCTGGTACTTCTCGGGATCGCCCTCGTAGTCGGTAATGTAGGGCGGCAGCGGCACATGGCCGGCGGCGTGAATGGCCTCATCGAGCGTGCGCGGCACGCCGGCGGCATTACAGCCGGCAGGCTCAAAGCGCACCAGACGACCGCCGCGACTGTCGGTGACAAAGTCGACGACCTCGGCCGTCAGAACCACAGGAGCCCCCTCGGGCGCATGGGCGCCACCGGCACGATATTCAATCTGAGCGCCGGGCTTGAGGCGCTTGCCTGGCTTGACCAGGCATTCCCAAACATGGCCCAGCGGATCCACGTCCTCGCGACGCTTGAGCAGCAGCGTCTCGACCACGCCGCCCGATCCGGCCTTGCGACCGATCAGGCGGGCCGGCATCACGCGCGTCTGATTGATGACGAGCACGTCGCCCGGCTCAATGTAGTCGATAACGTCGCGGAAGATGCGGTGCTCGACGGTACCACCGTGCTCCAGCGGCGTCCCCGCCTCGGAACCTTTGCGGTCCACCACCAGCAGGCGACAGGAATCGCGCGGCTCGGCGGGAGCCTGAGCGATGAGCTCTTCGGGCAGGTTGTAATCAAAATCATCGGTACGCATAGACACGTCAGATTCTCCTTATATAGCTAAAGTCCGCCCTACATCCTAGCAGGCCGACGTCTCAAATGAACTACTTTTTGGCAGCCTTGCGCTCGTCACGGATGCGAGCGCGGTCCATGGCAGCCTCGACGGCCGAGAATCGGCAGCCGCAGTAGTTCTGCCGATACATCCCCAGCTCGCGCGAACGGCGCGTGGCCTCGGAATAATACGGACGAAAATCGCGAATCACCGGCGTAAGCCCACGAGCGGACGCCAAGCGCTCAAGCACGTCATTGCAGGTGTCGAACAGTTGATACGGCGAGACGGCGAGCGTCGTGCCCACATATTCAAACCCGCGCTCCTGGGCCACACGGCACGCCTCGGCAAGGCGCAGGGCATAGCACGCACGACAGCGCCGGGGCCGATCGGCTCCCAGCGGGGCCACGCCGGCCTCCCAGCGCTCGCGATCCTCCCCCGCCTCGATAAGCTCGATACCGCCGTCAGCACACCACCGGCGCAGCTCGTCCAGGCGACGCTGCCCCTCATCGCGCGGCTGAATATTGGGATTGGTCCAGCAAATCGTGGGCTCAAACCCCTCCTCGCGCAGCAAGCGAACCGGCTCCAGCGAGCACGGCGCACAGCAAGCATGCAACAGCAACGGCTTCATCAGCATCCCCGTCCCAGAAAAATCATCGAGTCTACCTTGCGAAAAAGCGAACGCCAAAGGACGTGTCCTCGCAGGCGACGATACGGCGATCGCGCAGGATGGTTCGCACGTAATACCAGTCGCCCGTGCATCCCGAAAGGTGCAAACCGGCCGCCAGGTAACACAGCAGCGGATACCCCGAGAACGCAAGTCCCAAGGCAAACGCTGCCGTCAAAACAACCGTCGGCGCCAGGCAAATCGCCAGGTACCGCGCACGCGAATACACAACGCCCTCGGCGCAGGCATAGATCATCGCCGTCTCGCGGTTCGCCCCGAAGGTCACGCGCGCGCCCGCAGGCGCCAGCAGCTTAAAGAACACCGCATGCACCAGCTCGTGCACGGCAAACGACGCCGCGCAAACCGCAACCAAGCCGACCATCCAGCCCACGACCGCCGTCCAGCCGCCAGCATCGGCCGCATCCAGATCGACAGGCCCGCCCAGCAGCATAAACACCGGCACCAGGCATGCGGCAAACACGCCGACTACGACCATCCCCCACACGAAGCAAGCGTGCAGAAAATCCTCGTCCTCAAACGCATGTATG
>CAKUEU010000070.1 GCA_934646865.1 uncultured Collinsella sp.
GACGCCGCGCCCGTGCCCGCCGCCGATGTGGTGGGCCGCGTGGTCTTTGTCTCGGCAGGCCTGGGCGTGGTGGTGTCGCTGCTCACCAATCCGCTGCTGTTCTTTCCACTCATCGTGGTGCCGCTGATCGTGCTGCTGGTGCTCGAGATTCGCCATATGGTCAAGACCACGCAAGATGTGGCGCGTGCCGAGGACGAAGCCGCCCTGCGCGCCGCCGTGGAGCAGATTCGCGAAAAACGCCGCCGCGAGCAGGAGGAGCAGGGTGACGCCGAGGGCCATGCGGGGGACGGCGTCGGCGCCAGACCCGAAGCCGGCCTCGATGCCCTGGATGATTCCGACCACTCGCCATAGCTTGCCCGTTCCTTTCGTCCCCACAATTTGGACGCTCGTAGATGATCCGTATCATCTGCTTTTTCATACCACTATTCGTGCTACAGTTTGGACGCTTTGTTGCCAATTGATTTCGGGGGAGTGGAATGAAACAGGAGCGCTCGGTGCAGCATGCCAACGCGAAGGCTTCGGTGCCGATGACGGCGGCGTCGGATTTTGTCGTGCCGGAGGGAACCGACGAGCTGAGCCGCAACACCCGCCGCGCCTGGCGCGACCGCCTGAACAGTGCTTCGACGCGTAAGATGATCACGGGCGTTCTGGCCACTCTGGTGGGCGGTTCGTTTTGGGGCTTTTCGGGCACCAGCGCGAGCTTTCTGTTCGATTCCTACCATGTCGACACGTTGTGGCTTATGAGCGTTCGCCAGATTCTCGCCGGCTTGCTCTTTATGGCCGTGGTCGTTACGCGCGATCGCGAGCGTCTGGTTAAGCTCTGGACCACGCCCGCCGATCGCAAGCAGTTACTGCTCTTTACCGCCTTTGGCCTGCTGTTCAACCAGTTTTGCTACCTCTCGGCCGTGCGCCTGACCAACGCTGGAACGGCGACGGTGCTTCAATGCCTGCAGCTGGTCATCATCATGGGCTACACCTGCGTGGTCGATTGCCGCATGCCGCGCGTGCGCGAGGCGGTCGGCATCGGTTTGGCCCTCGGCGGCACCTTTTTAATCGCTACCGGCGGGGACCCCACCAGCCTGAACATCTCGCCGCTCGGCCTGATCGCGGGCCTTATGTGTGCGGTCAGCGCCACCTGCATGGCAGTGATCCCCGCTAAGATTCTGCCCGAATACGGCAGCCCCATCGTCACGGGTTCGGCTATGCTCACGGCGGGTGTGGTCTCGTGCATCTTCGTACAGCCCTGGGCGCATATGCCTGCGCTCGACGCTGCCGGTATCGAGGCGCTCGCGGTGTTCGTGGTCATCGGTTCGTTTTTTGCCTACATGCTTTATATGCAGGGCGTTAAGGACATCGGCTCGGTGCGTGCGAGCCTCATCGGAACCGTGGAGCCGGTTTCGGCGACTATCACTAGTGCCGTTATGCTGGGCACGGTATTTTTGCCGACCGACCTTATCGGCTTTGCCATGATCATCGTGATGATGTTCCTTACGGTGTAGCTGGCGCCGCCAAGACAGATAAGGTGTTGCGCCACATTTTCGCCAATTGATGTCCGTGTCTGGAGTTTAGCTGTCGATGCCCAATATGCCATAAACTAGTAACGTTATGGACTTTTTCATTGCGACTCAATTGCGAGGATTTCTTTATGGCTGGTAATCACTTTAAGGGCAGCGATAGTGGCCGTCCTGCGGTTCCGCCGCGTTCGAATGGGACAGGAAAAGCTGGCATGCCGAGCGGATCTGGTCAGAACAGTGCCGGTAAGCGCACGTCCCCGGGCGAGACGGCGATGTTTACCGCTCTGTATGAGCAGTCTCAGAAGGCTAAAAAGACCGGTCGAGCAAGAGGGAATGTCTTTGCGGGCGGTGCGACCCCCACGTCGCAGCCGAGCGGGGCTCCTTCGACACCTGCGAACACCGCAGGCACTGCCAACGCCGCGAATGCCGCCGGCAACATTAATACCGGCAATGCCGCCAACAATACTCCCTCTGCCGGTGGCGCGGGGCTTACGGGTAACCTTGGTACGATCTATACGGGTGCCTCTGAGACCGGCACATTCGCCCGTTTGGAAGATAACGGTGCCGAGTTTAAGGGCTCCGGTTCCAAGGAAGATTATTACGATTTTGGCCTGAACTATGGCAACGACGCTTCGTCGAGTTCAACCTCGGACGGTCTGGTCCGTCATCGCCATCGCAAGGGCGAGCGCAAGAAGCGTCACACTGGCGCCGTTGTCGCCGCCGTTGTCGCGGTGCTTCTCGTTGCGCTTGGTGCGAGTGGCTTTATGCTGCTTAACTCGGCAAAGACCGTAAAGAGCGAAGCGAAGGAGGCTGTCGAGATTGTCGGCGGCCTTAAGGATAAGGTCACGTCGGGCGATTTTTCGACGCTGCCCGACGATGCGAAGAAGATCGACGAGCTCTGCGATAGCATGAAGGCGGAGACCTCGAGCCCGCTGTGGACGGCGGCTTCGTTTATTCCGGTGTACGGCAGCGACATCAACGCGGCCCGTACCATGATCGACGCCCTGTCTGATGTTTCGAGCAACGCGCTGGTTCCCATGGCCGACAAACTTTCGCAGGCCACGCCCGGCAAGCTGTTTCAGGACGGCATGATTAACGTGTCTGCGCTGCAGGCGGTCGCCGATTCGCTTTCCAGCAGCTCGAAGGTGTTCAAGAGCGCCAACGAGAAGATCCAGGGTATTGGCGATACGCATATTTCCCAGGTGACCGAGCTGGTCGATAAGGCAAAGGACGGCTTTGCCACTCTCAGCGGCGCGGTTGACGCGGCGGAGAAAGTCGCCCCCGTCCTTCCCCAGATGCTCGGTGCCAACGGCCAGACGCGCAACTACCTCGTGTATGCCATGAACAATGTTGAGATTCGTGCCTGCGGCGGCTTTGGTGGCTCGCAGGGCCTGATCTCGGTTACCGACGGCCAGATGTCGATCAACGACTTTGTCGCCTGCATCGCACGTAGCGAGGATGAGGCAGTCGAGAGCGTCGACGAAGAGGACGAGGCACTGTTCGGCAATCACAGTAACCTGTACAACTCGGGTAACACCTATTCGCCCGACTGGCCCCGCAACTCGCAGCGTGTCGCCGCTTTGTGGAAGTCCGAGTATGGCCAAGACGTTGACGGCGTCATCGGTATCGACCCGGTGTTCCTGCAGTATCTGCTGGGCCTTGTCGGTAATGTTTCGCTGCCCGATGGCACGGTCGTCGATGGCACCAATGCGGCCAAGGTCCTCATGCACGATGTGTACTGGAACTATCCGGTCGAGGAGTCGGACGGCATCTTCGCATCCGTTGCCAGCGCTGCTTTCGACAAGATTCTCGGCGGCATCGGCGATGTCGATGTTACGAAGCTCGTCAGCGCCGTTGAGCGCGGCGCCGAAGAAGGCCGCCTGATCGCGTGGATGAAAAACGACGACGAGCAGAACGCTATCAAGGAAATGAACATCGACGCCTCGCTGCCCGATCCGGACGACCCGAGCGAGGATCCCGTTGCCGGTGTTTACTTTAACAACCTGAGCTTCTCCAAGCTCGATTGGTACCTCAACGCCGACACGCAGATTGGCCAGGGCGTCAAGAATGGCGACGGCACGTGCTCCTATCGCATCACCGTCACCCTGACGAACATCATGACGCAGGAAGAGGCCGGCAAGCTGCCCGACTACGTTGCAGCGAGCGCACCCGATGCCGCGCGTGATGACGAGCGCCTGAATGTCTCGCTGTTCGCCCCGACGGGTGGCAACATCTCGGACCTTACCGTCGAGGGCACCCAGTTTGGGCTTGGCGCTGCCACGTGGCATGGCATTCCCTTCTATTCGGGAACCGTTGACCTGCATGCGGGCGAGACGACGACGATCACCTATACGCTGACCACGTCGGCCGAGGCGGGAGACAAGCCGCTTGCGCTGCGCCAGACCCCCACGTGCCAGGCGGCTCGCGACAGCGCTTCGGCGTAGGGTTTTTCTGGTAGACCAGATAATCGAGTACCATTTTGGGGCGGACGGATAATCTGTTCGCCCCATTTTTATAAGGAGAGCGCATGAAGTACTTTGGCACCGACGGCTTTCGCGGCGAGGCCAACGTTGGGCTGACGGTAGAGCACGCCTATAAGATCGGCCGTTTTGTGGGCTGGTATTACGGCGCCAACCGCGAGCGCAAGGCACGCGTCATCGTGGGCAAGGACACTCGTCGATCCAGCTATATGTTCGAGGCGGCGCTGGTGAGTGGCCTGGTCGCGAGCGGCGCGGACGCCTACATGCTGCACGTGATCCCGACGCCGGGCGTGGCGCATCAGACGGTCGAGGGCTGCTTCGACTGTGGCATCATGATCAGCGCGAGCCACAACCCGTTTTGCGATAACGGCATCAAACTCGTCAACAGCGACGGCTTTAAGATGGACGAGGATGTGCTGGAGCTCATCGAGGACTATATCGATGGCAAGAGCGAGGTGCCGCTGGCCACGGGCAACCACATCGGTGCCACGGTGGACTACATGCAGGGCCGCAACCGCTACATCGCCTCGCTCATCGCGAGCGCGAACTTTTCGCTGCAGGGCGTCAAGATTGGCCTGGACTGCGCCAACGGCTCGGCGTCCTCGGTCGCCAAGCCGGTGTTCGACGCGCTGGGCGCCGACGTGCGCGTAATTAACGCCGCGCCCGATGGCTTCAACATTAACGTCGACTGCGGCTCCACGCATATGGAGCGCCTGCAGCGCCACGTGGTGGAGCAGGGCCTGGACGTGGGCTTTGCCTACGATGGCGATGCCGACCGCTGCCTGGCTGTGGATGAGCGCGGCCGCGTGGTCGACGGCGATCAGATTCTGTATGTGTGCGGCGTGTACCTGAACAAGCACGGCCGTCTTTCGGGCGGTACCGTGGTGCCGACGATCGCCAGCAACTTTGGCCTGATCAAGTCGCTGGAGCTTGCCGGCCTGAGCGCCGTGACCAGCGGCGTGGGCGACCGTCACGTGTACGCCAAGATGCGCGAGGGCGGCTACAGCCTGGGCGGCGAGCAGACGGGCCATACGATCTTTGGCGATATCGAGCGCACGGGCGACGGCATCATGACTTCGCTGCGCGTGATGGAAGTGATCCGTGCCGAGCGCGAGACGCTCTCGCAGCTCACGGCACCGTGCAAGCTGCTGCCGCAGGCGCAGGTCGCCGTGCGCGTGGCGGACAAGGACGCCGCGCTTGATAGCATGGGCGTGCAGAACGCCATCGCCGAGGCCGAGGCATCGCTGGCAGGCGAGGGCCGCGTGCTCGTGCGCAAGAGCGGAACCGAGTCGGTCATCCGCGTCCTGGCCGAAGCCCCCGACCAAGCAGCCGCCGAAGCCGCCATGAAGCGCATCGCCAGCGCGCTCGAGGCCTTATAGTTGCGCGGTTTTACCAAACCGCGCAACTGCTCGACGCTGCAAACGACCCTAAGCGGCAATCTGACGTTCAATTTCAAGGGCGCGACCAGAAGGTCAGCGCCCTTTCATTTCACGTCATCTTGCTCGCCTAGGGTCGTTTTCGCTGACGTTGCCAAAACATTGGCGTCAACCTGGTTGGCGTTGGCGTGTCGGTTGTGTCCTACAGCTCGTAGAGCGTGGTGAACTTGTCCTGCAGGTAGCTGCAGTAGTAGCGGGCGTCAAAGTCCATGCCGCAGGCGTCCTTGATGAGCTCCGGCGCGTCCTTGGCGCGGCCCCACTGCCAAATGTGCTCGCCCAGCCAGGCACGGACGGGCGCCAGGTCACCGCTTGCGCAAGCGCCGGTAAGGTCGATGCCGTCGCGGCACATGGCAGGAACAAACATGGCATCGTAGGCGCTGCCCAGCGCATACGTGGGGAAGTAGCCAAACGAGCCACCGCTCCAGTGCGTATCCTGCAGGCAGCCGCGCGTATCATCGGGAACCGGAATGCCCAGGTACTCGTCCATAAAACGGTTCCAGAGCGCGGGGATATCCTTAGCCGTGGCCTCGCCGGCAAACAGCATGCGCTCGATCTCGTAGCGCACCATAACGTGCAGCGGGTAGGTGAGCTCGTCGGCCTCGGTGCGGATCAGCGACGGCCGTGCAATGTTCACGGCGTGGTAGAGCATATCCTCGTCTACGTTGCCGTAGGCTTCGGGCGCGTGACGGCGCAGCACCTCGAGCAGCGGGCCCATAAAGGCGCGGCTGCGGCCCACGGTGTTCTCAAAGAAACGGCTCTGGCTCTCGTGGATGCCCATGGAGGTGCCGCCCTCCAGGCACGTGCGCGCATAAGCCGGGTTCACGCCCAGCTCGTACATGGCGTGGCCGGCCTCGTGGATGATGCTGTAGACGTTGGAGATGCAATCGTCCTCATAGATGTGCGTGGCGATGCGTGCGTCGCCCACCGAGAAGCCCTCACTAAACGGATGCTCGGTAAAGGCGAGCGTGGTGTCGTCCAGGTCCAGGCCCACAAGCTTCATCAGGTCGAAGCTCATGGCACGCTGGGCAGCCTGGGGCACATGGGCGTGCAAAAAGTCGGCTGCCGGCTGCTGGCCGCGCTCACCGATGGCGTGCACGAGCGGCACGACCGTGGCTTTGACCTCGTCGCAAAATGCGTCGAAGCTCTTGGTGGAAAGGCCGCGCTCGTACTGGTCGAGCCACACGTCGTACGGGTCGCGCTTGGGGTCCATAAGCTGGGCCTGGCGCTTAAGCTGCCCGACGATCCTGTCCACGTAGGGCTCAAAGCTCGCCCAGTCGTTGGCCGCCTTGGCCTTGTGCCACACGGCGTCGGCCTCGCAGGTGAGCCTGGTCCAGGCCTCGGCTTCCTCGGTGGGGATAGCGCTGGCCTCGCGCTGGTCGCGGCCGAGCACGCGGATCTCGTCGAGCAGCTGCGGATCGTCGATCTTGCCGCCCACAACCGTCTCGCGTGCCAGTGAGCGCACGAGCTCAACGGACTTTTCGCTGGTCAGGAGCTTATGATGCTCGCCGGCGAGCGTGCCCATGGCGTCGGCGCGGGCGGCGGCGCCGTTGGCGGGGGCGATGGTCGCGCCATCGAACTCGGCGATCTTGAGCAGATACTCGCGGGTCCACAGCTTGCCCTCGAGCTTGCGGAACTTCTTGACGGCCTTTTCGGCCTTGATGCCCTTGGCGGCTTTTGCCACGGCGGCCTTGGCCTTCTTATCGAGCTTTTTTCCCATACCATATCCTTGATCTCGCAGGCCGCCCGTCGCACGCGGCGGCGCGGCCAGTTTGCACAGCTACCTGCCTTGTACCCAGCGCGAACAAAACGGAACGCGACAAGCGCTGCGCAGAATGTGTTATCCTATAGCCCAATGCGTTGACGGAGAGGGTTTTGCCCGCCGCGTCGCCGGCAAGAGAGGGAAGGTCATGGGCTGCAAGCCTTCCTGCGGTGGCAAGGGCCAAGCGTTCACTCCCGAGCAGCGACCTCAACGGGCGCGCGGCCAGCGGCGGCGATAGCCCCAGTAGGGAAGCCGTGAGCCTCGCGACAAGGGGCACAGAGTGGGCACGGCGGGCCAGACATCCGTCGGGTCAAACAAGGTGGTACCGCGGAATTCAACCGTCCTTGGGCAATGCACATGCCCGAGGACGGTTTTTTGTTACCGAACCGGGCCGCACATCCGCAGCGCCGGGTGGCTCCAGCCGCCGCGGTAAGTGGACGTGCGAGAGACGAAAGGGAAGACATGAGTCTGATTGATGATCTGGTCAAACTCGAGGAAGAGGCCAAGGAGCTCGTCGCAGGTGCCGACGACGCCGCCAAGCTCGAGGCCGCACGCATTGAGCTGCTCGGCCGCAAGGGTCGCATCACCGGCCTGATGCGCATGATGGGCAAGCTCGCCCCCGAGGATCGCCCCGTCATGGGCAAGCGCGCCAACGAGATGCGCCAGCTGATCGAGGGTATGCTCGACGAGCGCACGACCGAGATGAAGGCCGCCGCCCTCAAGCACGCGCTTGAGCACGAGGCCGTCGATATCACGCTGCCGGGCATTCGCCCGCAGATCGGTCACCAGCACCTGATCAAGCAGATTATCGAGGAGGCCGAGGATATCTTCTGCGGCATCGGCTACACCGTCGAATCCGGCCCCATGGTCGACACCTCCTACTACAACTTCACCGCGCTCAACGCGCCCATGGATCACCCGAGCCGCTCGGCCCGCGATACGTTCTATGTGGTCGACAACAACCCCGGCAGCGTCGCGCACCCCGAGGCCCACGCCCATGGCGAGTCCGACGTGCTGCTGCGCACCCAGACCTCGGGCGTGCAGATTCACACCATGGAGTCGCAGAAGCCGCCCATCTACATGATTTGCCCGGGCACCGTCTATCGTCCCGACACGGCCGACGCCTGCCACCTGCCGCAGTTCAACCAGATCGAGGGCCTGGTCGTCGACGAGGGCATCACCTTTGGCGATCTTAAGGGCACGCTCGACTACTTTGTTAAGTGCATGTTTGGCGAGGACCGCAAGACGCGTTACCGCCCGCACTTCTTCCCCTTCACCGAGCCGAGCTGCGAGGTGGACGTGAGCTGCCACGTGTGCGGCGGCAAGGGCTGCAACTTCTGCAAGCACAGCGGCTGGATCGAGATCCTGGGCTGCGGCATGGTCGACCCCAACGTCCTGATCAACTGCGGCATCGATCCCGAGAAGTACACCGGTTTCGCCTTTGGCATTGGCGCCGAGCGCGTCGCGGCCCTGCGCTACGACCTGCCCGACCTGCGCACGTTGATGACTGGTGATATGCGCTTCCTTAACCAGTTCTAGGCTGCGGCTTGCCCAAGCACGGCACCTCGGCGCTCATTCGTCGCTTGCGTACCTAAGTACGCGGCGCTCCTCTTTCGGGCCGATCTGCCGCACTTGGACAACCCTCGCTTTTGTAAGAAATGTTCACAAGGTTGAAGTTTCCACCTGCATCCTTCTGCAGGCTTTCAATATGAAAGGAGAGCTAGATGCGTGTCTCTTACGACTGGCTCAAGACCATGATCGATATTCCGGAGGATCCCAAGACCCTTTCGGACGAATATATCCGTACCGGCACCGAGGTCGAGGCGATCGACACCGTGGGCGAGTCCTTCGACCACGTGGTGACCGCCAAGGTGCTCACTAAGACCCCGCACCCCGATAGTGACCACATGTATGTGTGCTCGGTCGACGTGGGCGACAAGAACCTCGACCCCGACGGCAATCCCGCTCCGCTGCAGATCGTCTGCGGCGCGCAGAACTTCGAGGCCGGCGACCACATCGTCACGGCAATGATCGGCGCCGTGCTTCCCGGCGACGTCAAGATCAAGAAGAGCAAGCTTCGCGGCGTTGTGTCCATGGGCATGAACTGCTCCGCGCGCGAGCTCGGCCTGGGTGGCGACCACTCCGGTATCATGATCCTGCCCGAGGATACGCCCTGCGGCATGCCGTTTGCCGAGTACGTGGGCTCGAGCGACACCGTGCTCGACTGCGAGATTACGCCCAACCGCCCCGACTGCCTGTCCATGATCGGCATGGCCCGCGAGACCGGCGCCATCTTCGACCGCGATTTCCA
>CAKUEU010000071.1 GCA_934646865.1 uncultured Collinsella sp.
GGCGAGACGGTCGACGAGATGCTCGACGCCATCGCCGAGCGCTACTTTAAGATCAACTGCGCCGTCTTTACCCCCAATGACCAGCGTATGAAGGATATCGTTCAGATGGCCAAGGACTTGCATGCCGACGGCATCGTCGACGTGGCCCTGCAGTTCTGCACGCTCTACGAGATGGAGTCCTTCGCCGTGGAGAAGGCCGCCGAGGAGGCTGGCATTCCGTTTATGCACATCACGACCGACTACGCCGGCGAGGACGCAGGCCAGCTGCAGACCCGTATCGAGGCCTTCTTGGAGACCATTTAAACTGCGCGGCTTCCCCAGGCACCGCACCTTCCGGCTCCAACCCTCCTCGCGTACCAAAGTTCGCGGCGTCGGGCTTGTCGCTCGGAATCTGCGGCACCCAGGCACCCGATCTTGCCGTTCAAACCGTCGCTTGCGTACTCAAGTACGCGGCGCTCCTCTTTCACGGCAACCTCGGGTACCTGGGAAAGCCGTCTCCGTTGTCGGATTTCTTAGTTTTTTTCTTTTTTGGGAGTTGTATGTCCGAGGTTTCTGAACAGCCGTTGCCGCGCACGTTTGAGGAGTTCAACGAGCAGCGCAAGGCGGCGTTTATTCGCGTTAAGGATTACAAGCAGGCGGGCAATCGCCTGGTCGGCTTTTTGTGCAGCTATACGCCTCTTGAGATTATCGATGCCGCGGGCGCTGCGAGCGTGGCCCTGTGCGGCACGTCCGACGAGGTGATTCCCGAGGCCGAGAAGGTGCTGCCAGCAAACCTATGCCCGCTCATCAAATCGACCTACGGCTTTGCTTACTCGCAAAAGTGTCCGTTTACGTACTTTAGCGACATGATCATCGGCGAGACCACCTGCGACGGCAAGAAGAAGATGTACGAGCTGCTCAATGAGCTCAAACGCACGTACATTCTGCATCTGCCGCAGAGCCGTGACCGTGCCTACGAGCGCGAGGGCTGGTACGAGGAGTGTCGCCTGCTCAAGGAGGAGCTCGAGAACTTCTACGGCATTACGATTACCGATGACGACCTGCGCACTGCCGTGCGTCGTCGCAACCGCCTGCGCGCCGCTCAGCTCGAGATGTTTGCGCTGCAGGCCAACCAGCCGGCGGCCATGAGCGGCGTCGACCTGATGAGCACCATGTTCGCCGGTACGTTTAGCTTTGATATCGAGGCCTATACGCAGCAACTGGAGCAGAAGGTCGCTGCCCTGCGCGAGGCTTACGACGCGGGCGAGCGCCCCGTTGCGGCGGATGCCAAGCGCATCCTTATTACCGGCTGTCCGGTGGGTGGCGTGATCAACAAGATCGGCCGCACCATCGAGTCCAACGGCGGCGTGGTCGTGTGCATGGACGACTGCTCGGGCGAGCGCACGGCGGCCATGATGATTGACCCCGACGCGCCCGATATTCTGTGCGCCATTGCCGATCGCTACCTGGACATCAACTGCTCGGTCATGACGCCCAACGACGGCCGCATGGACAACACGCTAGCCATGTGCGAGAAGTACCACGTCGACGGCGTCGTTGAGAGCGTGCTGCAGGCGTGCCACACCTTCAATGTGGAAAGCGCCCGCATGCAGGAGGCCGTCGAGGGCGCGGGCATTCCGTACATGAAGATCGAGACAGACTACAGCAACGGCGACATAGGCCAGATCGAGACGCGCATCGCCGCCTTTATCGAGACACTGTAGGACGAATGCGGCATAGGGACAGTCCCTTTGCCGCATGTGAAGGAGGATGCCGTGGTTGGCATTGGTATCGACATAGGCTCGACGGCTGCGAAGGCCGCGGCGGTGGAGGCGGATGGCGCCATCGCGTGGACTTGCGTTATGCCGACGGGGTATTCGTCGGTCGATGCGGCCGAGCGCTTGCGCGCAGAGCTTGCTTCGGCCGGCTACGACGTGGCGGCCGACGACGTGCGTGTGGTCGCGACCGGTTACGGCCGTGTCGCCGTGCCCTATGCGCACAAGGTCGTGACCGAGATCACCTGCCATGGCACCGGCGCTGTGGCGCTCTTTGGCGACCACGGCACCGTGATCGACGTGGGCGGCCAGGACACCAAGGTCATCCAACTTAAAGGCGGCCGCGTGGCCAAGTTTGCCATGAACGACAAGTGCGCTGCCGGTACGGGGCGCTTTTTGGAGATCATGGCCGATCGTCTGGGCATTTCTCAGCAGCAGATGGCAGACCTTGCCCGCTCCGGTGAGCCAACCAAGATTAGCAGCATGTGTACGGTGTTTGCCGAAAGCGAGGTCATTAGCCTGATCGGTCGCGGTGAGCCTCGCGAGAACATCGCGCGCGGTGTGATCGAAAGCGTTGTCTCGCGCGTGGCGACTATGACCGGGCAGGCAGCGGGCGCCCCGTACTACCTGACCGGCGGCCTGTGCGAGAACGCCTATGTTGTGGAGCGGCTGGGAGCGCTGCTGGGCTCGCCGGTGACCACCTCGCCCGAAGCCCGTTTTGCCGGCGCGATCGGCGCGGCCATTCGCGCGCAGCAACTCGTCTGATATGCCGGACGTAGATTCGCGTTCATGCGTATACTGGGAAGAAATGACTGATCGATGAGAGGAGGTATCGATGGCAGAGGACACGATTAGGCTCACGTCTATGACCGCCGCGAGCGGTTGAGCCGCTAAGTTGGCTCCTGGAGTCCTCGCCCAGGTCCTGGGCGACTTACCCAATGTGCCCAACGACAACTTGCTCGTGGGGTTCGATACCTCCGACGATGCGAGTGTCTTCCGTGTTGGCGAGAACCTGGGACTCGTGCAGTCCATCGACTTCTTCCCGCCGATGGTCGACGACCCGTTCCTGTTTGGCCAGATCGCGGCGGCAAACTCGCTGTCGGACATCTACGCCATGGGCGGGCGTCCGAGCCACGCCATGAACCTGCTGTGCATTCCCAGCTGCCTGGGCGTTGAGGTTGCGGGGCAGATTTTGGCGGGCGGCGCCGACAAGTGCGTTGAGGCCGGCTGCACCATCGCGGGTGGCCACACCATCAACGACGACGAGCCCAAGTACGGTCTCTCCGTGAGCGGCTTTGTCCCGCTCGATCGGATGCTTGCCAACAGTGGCGCGCGCGTGGGCGATGCCCTGTTGCTGACCAAGGCGGTCGGCTCGGGCATCATCACCACGGCCATTAAGGGCGAGCTTATCGAGCAGGATGAGGCCGCAGCGATGTTTGATTCAATGCGCACCCTGAACGAGGCGCCGATTCGCCTTGCCGAGGGGCTCGAACTCCACGGCTGCACCGACGTTACGGGCTTTGGTCTGATCGGACATGCGTGCGAGATGGCCGAGGGCTCGGGTGTGCAGATTGAGCTCGTGTCGGGTGCGGTGCCGCTCTTTGATCAGGTGCTCGACATGGCGCGTCTGGGCATTATCCCGGCGGGTGCCTACCGCAATCAGGACTTCTTTGGCCCGCGCGTGGTGGCTGACGAGGACCTGGAGCCGGGTATGTTGGACGCGCTTTATGACCCGCAGACCTCGGGCGGCCTACTTATTGCGGCACCTGCCGCCGATGTGGATGAGCTTGCGCGCCGTCTGCATGCCGAGGGTCGTATCGCCGCCGTTGTCGGTCGCGTGTGCGAGCCGGTGCCGGGCGGTCCCGCTGTCCGCGTTGTCCGTTAGCGGTCCATGTATTCAACTATCTATCGTTTCAGAACGATGCAACCGAAAGGAAAACTATGTCTACCAAGATTGAAGTCAATGCTATGGGCGATGCCTGCCCGCTGCCCGTTGTCAAGACGCTCAAGGCGCTCAAACAGCTCGATGGCGAGGGCTCTGTCGTGACCTCGGTCGATAACGAGACCGCTGTCAAGAACATTTCCAAGATGGCGCAGGAGAAGGGCTGCACGGCCTCGGTCGAGAAGGTCGCGGACGCCGAGTGGCACGTGACCGTCGCGACCGCCGGTGCCGTGGCCGTTGCGGACCCCGAGCAGGACGGTGCCGCTTTCTGCGACGCCAGCGCCGGCAAGGGTAGGCTCGTCATTTCCGTCTACACCGATTGCATGGGCCGTGGCGACGACGAACTGGGCCACAAGCTCATGAAGGCCTTCATCTTTGCCGTGACGCAGCAGGAGGAGCTGCCTGCGACCATGCTGTTCTACAACGGCGGTGCCAAACTCACCGTCGAGGGCTCGCCGGTGCTCGACGACCTGAAGGGCCTGGCCGAGCAGGGTGTGGAGATCCTTACCTGCGGCACCTGCCTCGATCACTTTGGCATTAAGGACCAGCTCGCGGTGGGCGAGGTCACCAACATGTACGTGATCGTGGAGAAGATGGAGCAGGCCGTGCGCGTCGTGCGCCCGTAGCTCATTGGATGGGATTGCCATGAGGGAGAAACGCCCGGCACTGGTCATCACGTTTCCCACCACGGCGGCCGCCATGGGCTGCGAGTCGCTGTGCATCGAGCGCGGCCTTCCCGGGCGCACGATTCCCGTGCCGGGGGAGGTCGCTGCCGGCTGTGGCCTGGCGTGGAAGGCCTTGCCTGCGGATGAGGAACTGCTGCGCGGCGAGCTTGCTGCGGCCGGCGTTCCCACCGAGGGCTTTACCGTGATCGACATGTGGGAGGTCGTGCGATGATCTATCTGGATAACGCGGCGACGACTTTGCACAAGCCGCAGACAGTGATCGATGCCGTGACGCAGGCGATGTGCTCGCTCGGTAATGCCGGGCGCGGCGCCACGTCGGGCGCGCTCGATGCGGCGCGTACCATCCACGGCTGCCGCGCCAAGCTCGCGCGCCTGCTGGGTTGTCCGCGGGCCGATCATGTGTGCTTTACGCTCAACTCCACGGCGGCGCTCAACACCGCTATCAACGGCGTGGTGCGCCCCGGCGACCGCGTGGTCACGACGGTGCTCGAGCACAACTCCGTGCTGCGTCCGCTCAACCGCCTGGCTGCGGAGCAGGGCGTGACCGTTGAGCATGCCGGCTGCGATGCGAACGGTGCGCTCGACTATGACGAGCTTGAACGCCTGGTCACACCGGGTACGCGCGCCGTCGTGGTGACGCATGCCTCTAACGTGACTGGCAATGCCGTTGATGTTGCGCGCGCGGCGGCCATGGCTCATGCGGTGGGCGCGCTCGTGATCGTTGACGCCTCGCAGTCTGCCGGCACGGCGAAGATTGACATGCAGGCCATGGGACTCGACATCGTGTGTTTTACCGGGCACAAGGGGCTGATGGGCCCGCAGGGCACCGGCGGCCTGGCCGTGGCGGAGGGCGTCGACGTGGCGCCGTGGGCCATGGGCGGCACGGGTGTGCACAGCTTCGATGCGTTGCAACCGATGGAGTGGCCTACGCGACTGGAAGCGGGCACACTTAACGGGCACGGTATCGCAGGTCTTTCCGCCGGCCTCGACTATATCGAGGCCCAAGGCGGGGTCGAGGCGATTGCGGCTCACGAACGCGCGCTGGCCGATCGCTTCCTCGCTGGCGTGCGCGAGATTCCGTGGATCAAGCTCTACGGTGCCTTTGACCAGCCGACGCGCTCGGCAATCGTGTCGCTCAACGTGGAGGATGTCGATTCCGCCGAAATCTCGGACGCGCTCATGCAGGGGTGGGGAATTGCGACCCGTCCTGGCGTCCACTGCGCTCCGCTCATGCACCGCGCGCTGGGAACGGAGCGCCAAGGTGTCGTCCGCTTCTCGTTTGGGTATTTCAACACGGACGAAGAGGTCGACTTGGCGGTCGAAGCGCTGCGCGATTTGAGCCGTAATTAAAGCAACCTTTTGCGCCCCCTGATAAACCGTTTACGCACCTGACCCGCAATGTCGCCGATATAAGGTAATGTCGAATAATTACCCTCCATGGGCCCCTGTATCGTTGCGAATTGCGGGAAGGTTCCTATGAACAGGATCACTGCTGCTCTCTATAGGTTTTTAGTCGTCTATCTTTCGGTCGCGATGGTCGTGACCTCGATACCGCTTGCGCCCCGCGCGGCTTATGCCGATGATGCCGGGGCGACTGCTGTCGAGAGCGAAGCCCAAGAGACCGACTCGGGTTCCGACGCTGATGTCGATGCGGTCGATGACACATCATCGGCCGATGAGGGCAGTTCATCCACAACTTCCGACCAAACGAATAATACGCAGGACGACTCATCCAACGCGGCATCCGACACTCCTGGGACGAGTCTGACGCAGGATCTCGCAGGTGCTGCGACCAATTCCGATGCTGCAAAGAATTTGGCTGCTACGGCGGAGTCCCCGTCCGACGACAGCGAAGTCGACGCCCCCACATACGAGGACCCTACGGTCTATGAGTATGCAAAGCTTATGCCGAACGGCTATGTGTACCCGTGCGATGCTAGCGGAAGCGTTACGGTAGAGATTGATGGAAACGATCCGCACGAGAACTCTGTCGACGGTAAATTGGTAACCAACCTGATCGTTGATTACGGAGCGGATAGGGTCCCTGGATATATTTGTGAGTACTCCTCCAATCTGCGTTCGGTGCGTTTTGAGAACAGTTCTATTTCTTCAATTGGACTACGCGCCTTTGCTGGGTGCACAAATCTTGCCGATATCAGCTTTTCCGGTATGACCATTGGGGGCATCGAAACAGAAGCGTTTTCTGGGTGCGGATCGCTTACGAGCCTGAACATTAACGACGTTGCCACCATCGGCTCGATGGGCGAAGCGGCGTTTGCCTGGAGCGGGCTGCGGTCTACGGGGCTCGACAAGGTCGTTGGCCTCAATTCGATTCCCGAGAACGCTTATAATGCCTGCAGTGCTCTGACCGATACCGGTCTGGGCGGGAACACATCCATCACATCTATCGGCGTTAATGCGTTCAAAAATTGCTCTCGCCTTGCGACGACGGGACTCGAGTGCAATACGACAATCGAGACGCTCCGCGAAGGTTGCTTTTCTGGGACCAATATGAGCGGCGGGCTGACGCTGGCTCTTAATTCCAAGATCGAAGAGCTACCGAGCCGTGCGTTCTATGGCTCTAAGCTCGAAACCGTGTACCTTGGGTGCGACCATGCGGTGCTCATTAATTCCACCACGTTTCCCAAGCAATATATGACTGTCATGGTCCCTGCCAAGATGGTTTCGCAATACGAAAGCGGCCACCCTAAAGAGGTCTGGGAGAGTTGCAATGGCAGCCTGCCCGTCCCCGTGGGCAAGGTGCTCCAAAAGATTAAGGTCTCGCGTGATCCCGACAAGATGGCCTATCAGCAGGGAGAAAAGATCTCGCTCGAGGGCATGAGCGTCACGTTTCAATATCCTCATTCGACGATGGATGGCGACTACGAAGCCCTCATACAGGAAGAGCTCGGCGAGTACCTCACGGCGACTCCCCGCGACGGCGACGTCTTCGATGGCTCGATGGACGGAGAGCCCATACAGCTGGTGTATGACGACGGCTACACACACCTTGTCACGTACAGCAAGGGCGACCTGCAGCAGGCGGCCTGCGAGTACGCCAAGTTCATGCCGAACTACTATCTGTATCCGTGCGACGCAAACGGAAATCTTACAGTAGAGATTGATGAAAACAACCCACGCGAGAACTCTGTCGACGGTCGAATGGTAACGAATTTGATTGTCGATTCCGGGGTGGATGAAGTCGACGCACAGCTCTGTGCCGACTCTACCAATTTGTGCTCAGTGCGCTTTGAGAATAGCTCCATTTCTAAAATTGGAATGCACGCCTTCTATAACTGCCCGAATCTCACCGATATCAGCCTTTCCGGTATGACCATCGGTCAAATCGGAAAAGAGGCGTTCTTTGGCTGCAAGTCGCTTACGAGCCTGAACATCAACGAGACCGCTACCATCGGATCTATGGGCTATGCCGCGTTTGCCGAGAGCGGGTTAGAGTCCACGGGGCTCGACAAGGTTGTTGGCCTCGCGTCGATTCCCGACAGAGCCTACGACGGCTGCAAAGCTCTGAACGATACCGGCCTGGACAAGAACACCTCCATTACATCGATTGGCGTTTGCGCGTTCAGACACTGCTCGAACCTTGCCACCACAGGACTTGAGAGCAACACAACGGTCGAAACGCTTGGCCATACCTGCTTCTACGGCATCGACTTGAGTGGCGGACTGACGCTTCCCTATAACTCCAAGATCGAGGAGTTGCCGGAAAAGGCGTTTTACGACACCAATCTCGAGACCGTATTCCTTGGGTGCAACCACGTGGTGCTCATTGATACCGACACGTTTCCCAAGTACAACATGACCGTAATGGTTCCCGCCAAGATGATTTCAAAGTACAGCAAAGGGGAGCCCAAGCAGGTCTGGGAGAGGTGCAATGGCTGCCTGCCTGTCCCCGTGGGCAAAGTGCTCAAGAACGTTGAAATCTCGTCCGATCCCACCAGCATGACCTATGAGCTGGGGGAGACCATTTCGCTCGAGGGCATGCATGTCGAGCTCGATTACCCGCATTCGATATCGATTTGGAACTACGAAGCCCTCATAAAGGAGGAGCTGGGTGAGTACCTAACGGCAACCCCCCGTGACGGCGACGTCTTCGACGAGTCGATGGACGGGCAGCCCATCAAGCTCGTGTATGATGACGGCTATTTGCATTTCGAAACCCAAACCAAGGGCACCTTACAGCTCAAGAAGCCTGAGCCGACGTCGTTCCAAATCTCCTATGCCCAAACGATCGATAAAGGCGAACGCAAGCTGATGGACGGCGTTGAGCTGCCCGATGTTTCCGACTCGATGACGATCGATGCGGGCGCCGAGGTCACGCTCGATGCCGGTGCCTCGGGGATGCTCAACGACAACATAACGTTTAAGGGTTGGTATGACACCGAGTCCGGCGAGTACATCTCCAAAGAGACGGTCTACACGTTTACGCCGGATAAGGACCTGTCCCTCGAGGCGCGCTTTAAGCTCAAGGACTATGCGGTGCATGTCAACGATGCGCAGGCGACCGATTCATCGCAGGATTTTGCGCACCTGAGCGTTATCGCTCAAAACTGCTATCGCAATGCCGGTGAGACGGTTAAGGTTTCTGCCGTCACGGACAACGCGCTGTTCCTGGGCTGGTTCCTGGGCGAGGGCGATGATGCATACGCCGTGAGCGATCAGCTCGACTTTACCTATACGGTGGACGAGGCGGACGCGATGGTGTCCGAGGACAAGACTGACGCGAGGATCGAAATTACGCCGCGCTACTGCGCCCCGCAGGCGAGCGTTGTCCTGAGCGTGGACGGAGTCGATGAAAACGGCCAGCCGCTCGGACAGTTCCTCTCCACGGACCTGTATGGCATTGGGTCGCGCGTCACGGTCGTGGCGGTGCCAATGCCCGGCTATGTGTTTGACTACGCGACCGATGCCCTCGGCAACGTCGTCTTTACCGGCGACGACGGCCCGTCCTACACGTTTGTTCTCGAGGGGGATGTGCAGTACACCGCGCATTTCCGCGAGGCGACCGATCCTGCCGAGTCGCTTGCGGCGCTAAAGGC
>CAKUEU010000072.1 GCA_934646865.1 uncultured Collinsella sp.
TCATCGGTCTCCATGCCCGTCACGCGACCGCGCGAGGCCGAGATGTCGCCCATCACGGCGCCGGCGTAGCTCTCGGGAATGGTCACGGTGATCTCCTCGATGGGCTCCAGCACCACCGGGTCGGCATCGGCGCACGCCTTGCGCAGGCCAATGCGAGCCGCCGCGCGGAACGCCATCTCGTTGGAGTCGACGCTGTGATACGAGCCGTCGTACACCGCGACGCGAATGCCCGTGAGCGGATAACCGGCGATAATGCCGTCCTTCATGGTCTCCTGCACGCCCTTGTCCACGGCGGGGATGAGCGAACGCGGAATGCGGCCGCCCACGACCTCGTCCACAAACTCATAGCCGTCGCTCGTACCGTCGGACCCAATGAGCGGCTCCACGCGCAGCCAGCAGTCGCCGTACTGGCCGGCGCCACCGGTCTGCTTCTTGTGACGGCCCTGGGCACTCGCCGTGCGGCGAATGGTCTCGCGGTACGGAATGCGGATCGGCACGCTCTTGGCCGCAACCTTGGTGCGGTCCTCCAGACGGTTGAGCAGCACCGAAACCTGTGCCTCGCCTACTGCCGAGATGATGGTCTGGCCAGTCTCCTCGTCGCGGTCGATGCTCATGGTCGGATCGGCCTTACACGCCTTCTCGATAAACGTGTAGAGCTTCTCCTCGTCACCGCGGTTCTCGGCCTCGATGGCGATGCGGTACTGCGAGTTGGGGAACTTGAACGCCGCTGCCTCGACCTTACCGGTAATGGAGAGCGTGTCGCCCGTCTCGGCGGCCAGCTTAGGCGCCACGATAATATCGCCGGCATAGGCGTGACCGACCTCGGTCATGTCGCGGCCGCACATCACATACAGGTGAGCCAGACGATCGCTCTTGCGCGTGCGCGCGTTGATGAGCTCAAGACCCGGCTCAAGCGTACCCGTCAGCACCTTGATAAAGCTGATACGACCCTGCTGCGGGTCGGCCAGCGTCTTAAACACAAACGCCACCGGACGGTCATCATCGCTCGAGATCTTGAGCGAATCGCCGTCGATGAGCGGCATCTCGCCGTAGTCGGTCGGCGCCGGGAAGTACGTGGCGATGTCGTCCATCAGCGAGTTGACGCCCTGCTCCTTAATGCAATCGCCCGCAAAGACCGGCACAAAGATGCGCTCGGCGATCGCCTTGGACAACAAGCCCTCGAGCTCCTCCTGCGTCAGCGTCTCCTCGCCTTCCAGATACTTCATCATCAGCTCGTCGTCGGCCTCGGCCACCAGCTCGCACAGATGGTCGTGGGCCTCCTCGGCCTGGACACGATACTCCTCGGGAATCTCCGACTCAACAGCCTCGGCGCCGTTGCAGTGGCGCGCCTTCATGCGCACCAGGTCGATGATGCCGTCAAAGTCCTCGCCCTCGCCCCAGGGAAGGGTCACGGCGCCCAGACGCGTGCCGAAGCGCTCCTGCAGCAGCTCCATGGTGGTCGCAAAACTGGCCTCGGGACGCGACAGGCGGTTCACGAACACCGCGCGCGCCAGGCGCAGGTCCTCGGCCGCATACCAAAGCTTGACGGTCGTCGGTTGCGGGCCGGCCTCGGCGTCGACCACAAACAGAGCCGTCTCGCAGACGCTCATCGCGGCGAAGGCGTCGCCGATAAAATCGGGGTAGCACGGGGCATCGAGCACGTTGATGCGGGCGCCCTTCCAGTCGATCGGCGCAATGGTCGTCGAGATGGAGAATGCACGCTTGACCTCTTCGGGGTCATAGTCGAGCGTGGGCTTGGTGCCGTCGTGGCCGCCCAGACGGGCGGTCTTGCCGGAAAGGTGGAGCATGGCTTCGGCGAGTGAAGTCTTGCCCACCCCGCCTTGGCCTACGAGCACCACGTTCCTTACGTTGCCGGTCTTGGGAGCACCCATGATGACCTCCTTGCAGGGTCGCGCGCTATGCGCGACGCCAACGGGGAGAGTTCGCGGTCGGTGCCGTCCCGGGAGCAGCATGGTCGGCAACCGAGCCGACTCACCCTCCAAATGTCCTATGTCACCACCCTACCCTTGCAGCCGCCTGTCCATGCACACCTTTCGGCACGCGTATGGATACGGGCGGCGAGAGGAGAAAGCGGGCATGGAAGGCGATTGTTGGGCCCCACCGATGCAAATAAAAACCGCCGCAGACCAAAAGACCTGCGGCGGTTTCGCCTCAATAAGTATTTGAGCCTATCCCTCGATACGGCTCAAGAACTCGCGTGTACGCTGCTCGCGCGGATGGTCGATCACCTGCTCGGCAGGGCCCTCCTCGACAATGCGGCCGCCATCCATAAAGACCACGCGGTCGGCAACGTCGCGGGCAAACTGCATCGCGTGCGTCACGATCACCATCGTCATGTTCTGCGCCGCGAGGTCCTTGATGACACGCAGCACCTCGGCCGTCAGCTCGGGATCGAGCGCCGAGGTCGGCTCGTCAAAGAACAAGATTTCCGGATCGAGCGCAAGGGCGCGGGCGATACTCACGCGCTGCTGCTGACCGCCCGAAAGCTCGCAGGGCACTTTGTTCTCGTTGCCCGTAAGCCCCATCTGCGCAATCAGCTCGTGTGCACGGGCCTCCGCTTGCTCGCGCGGGCGCTTGAGCACGCGGATCGGTGCGTCGGTGATGTTTTTCATCACGGTATAGTGCGGGAACAGATTGTAGTTCTGGAACACCAGGCCAAACCGCGAGCGCGCCTGCTTGGGCACATCGCCCTTCGCATAGACCGCGCCTGAGCCCGCGTCCGTCGCGACCGCAAGGTCGCCAAACGAGAGCGAGCCGCCGTCGAGCGTCTCGAGCAGCGTGGCACAGCGCAGCAGCGTAGACTTACCGCCACCCGAAGGCCCGATAATCGCCACGACCTCGCCACGCTTCACCTCGAGCGAGATATCCTTAAGCACCTCATTGCCGCCAAACGCCTTACGGGCGTTCGTTATCATCATTACCGTTCCGGACACGGGAACCTCCATGTGTTTGAGAAGTCAGCGAGCGTGTGGCTGACGAGACAATGTGCTTCGAAAGAGGAGCGCCGCGTACTTCTGTACGCAAGCGACGGCTTGAGAAGCAGATTGGCCGTCAGACACGCGCGCAGCGTCGAGCAGTCCGCCGTTCGTTAGAACGGCGGAACGAATCAGTCATGATAATAGTCCAGCTTCTTTTCGGCAGCGCCCAGCAGCATCTCGACGACGAAGTTAAAGACCCAGTAAATCAGCGCCGCAATTGCAAACGGCACCATGCTCACCTGCGAGGCGACCAGCGCCTTGGCCGTCGAGAACATCTCGCCCACGCCGATGGCGAACGCCAGCGACGTGTCCTTGACCAGCGTGATGATCTCGTTGCCCATCGCCGGCAAAATGCGCTTGGCGACCTGCGGCATCACGATATACAGAAACGTCTGCATGCGCGAGTAGCCCAGCACCTCGGCGGCCTCATATTGACCGCGCGGAATCGACTGCAGGCCCGAGCGATAGATCTCGGCAAAGTAGCCGGCGTAGTTGATGATGAATGCCACGACGCACGCCGTCCATTTGGAATCGGGCGTGAGCGAGATGCCAAACACGTAGTACGGGGCAAAGTAGATCGCAAACATCTGCAGCATAAGCGGCGTGCCGCGCATCACCGAAATATAGATGCGCGCAATCCAACGCAGCGGCGCGACCTTGCTCATGCGCATAAACGCCACGGGGATTCCCAGCGGAATCGACCCGAGCAACGTCAGCACAAACAGCTGCAAGCTGACCAAGAATCCCTGGCCAAGCATCTGCATCATGACTTGGATAGACAACCTACCCTCTCTTTCGCAGTAACGGAACAGCAAACCCAATGCTAAAGCGGGTTTTCCAGGTGCCCGGGTTTGCCGTGAAAGAGGAGCGCCGCGTACTAAATGTACGCAAGCGACGGTTTGAACGGCAAAATCGGGTGCCTGGGAAAGCCGCTATTTGAGAACCCAGTTGTCGAAGGAAAGACCGTAATCTGCATATTTATCGCAGAGGTCCTTGACCGTGCCGTCCTCGTAGAGCGCCTTGAGCGACTCGGTTACAGCATCGGCCGACTTGGTGTCGCCCTTCTTAAAGCCGACGGCGTAGTGCTCGCTGGACAGCGGCTTGTCGAGCTGCGTATAGGCATCGGGCTTGGCGGCCAGCTGATACTGAGCGATCGAGAGGTCACAGGCAACGGCATCGACCGCACCACTCTCGAGCTGCATAAACGCCGTGTTGTACTCACCGATGGTATCGAGCGTGGCAAACGTCGCGGCCAGATCCTTCTGGTCGCCCTCGAGCACGTCCTGCGCGGCGGAATCAGTCTGGGTAATCACGGTCTTGCCGGCAAGATCGTCCCAGCTCTTGATACCCGCGTCCTTCTTGACCACGAGCACCTGCTCGTTGAGCATGTAAGGTTCGGAGAACGTGTAGTCGTCCTCGCGGCCCTCCATGGTAAAGCCGTTCCAGATGCAGTTGATGGCACCCGAGTTGAGCAGCGTGTCCTTGGCATCCCAGTCGATAGCCTCATACTCAACGTCCCAGCCCTGCTTGTCGGCAACGGCCTTGGCAAGGTCGAGGTCAAAACCGGTGTACTCGCCATCGTCGCCTACAAAGCCATACGGAGGATAGGACTTATCAAAGCCCACCACGAGCTTCTTGGACTCCGCAGCGCCCTTCACATCCTTGGCCGCGGCAGAACCAGCAGCGGAGCCCTTGCCGGCACCACCGCCGCAGCCGACAAGACCAAGGCCAAGCACCGTGGCGAGCGAGCCGGCTAGACCAACAAACTGACGACGAGACATATCGGTATTCATGGTATTTCCCCTCGATAGCACTTTAGTTAGGTAAAGTGAGTCATGTAACGTTCAGAATCATACACTTTAGTGAGATGGAGTACAAGGGAGGGCTTGCCCGCCGGGTGCCGGGGCAGGGGTTAAGTTTGCTGCTCTACAGTCCTGCTCACGACGGAGAGCACATTAAGTGCTCTCCTGTTCGTGCGGAACTCGCGACAAACTTAACCCCTGCCCCGGCACCCGGCGGGCAAACGTCGTTGGGCTTATCACTAACATGAAATGGGCGCTTGCATATCGTCCACTAGCTTGGCACGGTACAATGCTTTCAGATTTCAATTTGTAAATTAGTGGGGTTAATTCATGGCAGAATCTCGTGCGGAGCGTAGGGCTCGTCGTGCTTTGGTGGAAGCGGCTGAGGGGTCGAAGGAGGAGAAATCTTCTACGAAATCCAAGTCTTCTAAAGCTGCAAAAAGCAAATCGACCAAGAGCAGGGCTAAGACCAAGCGTTCTGGCTCTCGTCGGGGCGGGGATAAGGCGCCTCAGGCTCGCCCCAAGCGCCCGCTTAACGATTCGGTTCCGTCCTCGCGTAAGGCCGTGGATCCCAAGTCGCCTTGTTCCATCATGCGGGCTTGTGGTGGGTGCACGGCGCTCAATCGTCCTTATAAAAAGCAGTTGGCAGCTAAGCAGACTGCTATGGAGGAGCTTTTTGCTGCTCTTTGCGAGCGTGAGGGCATAACCGTCGACCCCATTCGCGGTATGGGCGTCACCCTGGGCGACCCGGGTAAATATCCTGCGCCGCGTGGTTTTCGTCATAAGGCCGCCACACCGTTTGCTCCTGGTAAGGAGGGCGCTGTCCGCTGCGGCTTTTTTGAGCGCGGCACGCACAAGATCGTTGCCGTTCCCAAATGCCCCGTTGAGGCGCCGAGCGCTCGTCAGATTCTCAACGGCATCGCTCGCGAGGCCGAACGACTGCATATTCCCGCCTTTAACGAAGACAAGCATCTGGGGCTGCTTCGCTATGCCGTCGTTCGCTGCGGCTGGCGCACCGACCAGATTATGGTCACCCTCGTGACCGCTCAACGCGACCTGCCGCATGCGCAGGAGTTCTTTGAAGCCGTCGCCGCACTCGATCCGCATATCGTCACCGTTGCCCAAAATATCAACGGCCGTCCCGGTAACGCCATTCTGGGCGAGGAGACCCGCATCGTCCATGGCGCCGAGTGTATGCGCGACCAGCTGCTCGGCTGCGAGTTCGATATCTCCCCCACCGCGTTTTACCAGACCAACCCGCAGCAGACCGAGCTGCTCTATCAGCTCGCGATTGACGGCATGGACCTGCAGCAGGGCGACGTGCTTATGGACGCTTACTGCGGCAGCGGCACCATCGGTCTGTGCGCCGCAAAAGATGCCCAGGACAAGGGCGCCGGCATTATGCTGCTCGGCGTGGAGCGCAATCCCGCCGGCATCGCCGACGCGCGTCGCAACGCCGAGCTCAACGGCCTAACCCGCAACGCATGGTTTATGGCCGACGACGCGACCGATTACATCCTAGACGCCGCCGACAACAACGAGCGCGTTGACGTTCTCTCCATCGACCCGCCACGCGCCGGCTCCACACCAGAGTTCCTCGAAGCCGCTTGCGCACTCAAGCCGCGCCGCATCACCTACATCAGCTGCAACCCCGTGACCCAGGAGCGCGACCTGCACCAGCTCCTCGACGGAGGCTATCGTTTGCTCAAGATCACGCCGGTCGATATGTTCCCCCATACCGACCACACCGAAACCGTAGCGGTCCTCGAGCGCCGCTAACCACCGACATAAATAGGGGGCGGCCCGTCTGGACCGCCCTTTTTTCGTTACACGTTGAGCCTCTCGTTACATGCGTTTGCGCAGGTCACACACGCCGGCTGCCGCCATCTCGCGCAGCAGCGTCTCGCGGTCGCGTGTCACGATCAAATCCAGCGGGAAATGAATCTCGTCGAGCATCTTGCGGGCATGATCGAGCTTGCCAATGGCCATGCCAATGTGGGCATCGGTCGACACGCCAATGCCCACGCCCAGCTCGGCGCAGCGCTCGGCGATCTTGCGGCACACGTCCCAATGCTCAGCATCGTTGCCATGCTCAAGACTATGGTTATTGATCTCGATAATCTTGTGCTTGGCCTTGGCCGCCAGCAGCACCTCATCGATATCGAACGGCACGCCCGAGCGCCCCGTATGCCCCAGCATGAACACCTTGGGGTGATCCAGGGCATTGATGTACATCTGGGTCGTTTGGACGAGCGTCGCGCCTTCGGCAAACTGCGGGTTATGCACGCTTGCCACCAAATAATCCAAATTACGCGTCACCAAATCGAACAGCGAATGCTCACGACTATACGAATCGCCGGCGATATCGAGCGTGACAGGAGTATCCTCGCCAAACAGTCTTCCGTCCAGCGAAACGATATCGGCCTCGGCGCCGCGAAGCACCAGCACGCCGCTCCAAATGCGCGGCCAGATATCCTGGTTAATAAAGAATTGGAAACTGCGCAGGTCATTGGGGCAAGGCGTAACCATCGAGCTTAAATGATCGGCGGAACCGAGCACCTGAAGGCCGCGCTCTGCCGCCCAATAGATGTTCTCCTCGATGGTTGAGTACGCATGCGCAGAGAACATCGTATGAGTATGAATATCACAAGAAAGAAGGTAGGGCATCGGGTCTCCTTGTCCAGTATGGCCGTCGCGTATATTCATTGTACGCATAGCTTTCGGCAGTCGTAAAACTGCTTCATCCCAATCACACAACGGCATAGACAACGGGGTCTGGCTTAGCACCAAACCCCGTTTCACGTAAAACATTGTAAGCAGAGCGCTTTACTTTGGACGATACTCGTCTGCCAACTGCTTCCACGCAGGCAGCGAGTTGATGATCGTCTCATGGCTCACGCAATAGCCCAAGCGGAACCAACCCGGCATGCCAAAGCTGTCCGAGGGCACCGCGAGCAGCTCGTACTTCTTCGCGCGCTCGCAGAAGGCGTTCGCATCGGGCTCCAACGCCTTTACCCACAGGTAGAAGGCACCGTCTGGCTCAACGTAGGTATAGCCGTACTCCGCCAGCGCATCGGTGAGTGCGCAACGATTGCGCGCATAGGCCTCAACATCGCTCGGCTCATCGATGCAGTCGACGATCACGCGCTGGAAGAGTGCCGGTGCGCACACAAAGCCCAGCGTACGGGCGGCACCGGCAACGGCGGGCATCAAGCGGGCGGCCTCCGGATTCGTATTGGGGACCAAGATCCAGCCCACGCGCTCGCCCGGAAGCGAAAGCGACTTGGAATACGAGTAGCACACGATGGTGTGCTCGTAGATCGAAGGCACCCAAGGAACCTCGGCACCATAGACGATCTCGCGATATGGCTCATCCGAGATCAGCATGATCGGGTTCTCGGGATCACGCTTGGCGTTGACCTCTCGCAAGACATTGGCCAGGCGCGTCAAGGTATCGCGCGTATACACGGCGCCGGTCGGGTTGTTGGGCGAGTCGATGATGACAGCCGCCGTCTTGTCGGTAATAGCCTTGAGCACGTTGCCCACGCTCAGCTGAAACGTATCCTCGTTGGCGAGCGCCTCAACACACGTGCAGCCGGCCTTCTCGATCCAGACACGGTACTCCGGAAAATACGGAGCAATGACGATAACCTCGTCGCCCGGATTGGTAATGGCGTTGAGCGTGCAGGTGAGCGATGCAGCCGCACCCACGGTCATAAAGACGTCTTTGCCCTCATAACTCGTGCCAAAACGGCGGTTGAGCGACTCGGCCACGGCGGAACGGCACTGCGGCAGACCCGGTGCAGGCGTGTAGCCGTGCAGCTGGTCGCTCGGCAGCTCAAGCGCCCTCTTAATGGACTCGGCGACGGCTGCAGGCGCCGGAACACTCGGGTTGCCCAGCGAGAAATCGAACACATTCTCCGCGCCGATCTGCGCCTTGCGCTCAAGGCCGTAGCTAAAAATCTCGCGGATGATGGAGCTTTCCGCACCGCGCGCATACATAGTTTCGTTGATCATCTGTTCCCCTTTCGCATAGGCGGTATTGTACGCTTTAGTTGAGCAAAGCACCGCATCAATGTTGATTGGGGACAGACTTAAATGCGTGAAAACGCTCATTTAAGTCTGTCCCCAATCAACAGACGGCCCCATATCGCCCAAAAGCAAAAAGCCCCCGCGGGTTTCCCCACGGAGGCTTTCATAGCAAAAACTACTCGCCGACGTCAGTGTTGCCGTCGGCGTTCTCTTCGTCATCGCTCTCGGCATCTCCGACAGCCCCGGATGCAACTTCGGCATCCTCCTGCATAGCCGCCTGCGCAAAGGCCGCAGCATCGGCCGCCAGCTCCTCCTCGCTCATGCGAGGTGCGCGCTTCTTGGTCGGCATGCCGGCCGCCTTGGCGTTGCGCTC
>CAKUEU010000073.1 GCA_934646865.1 uncultured Collinsella sp.
GCCTCGACCCATGCCTCGTAGGCCCTCCTTATGGGCTTCAGGTCCCTTTGGCCCCTCTCCAGCATCGAGATGTACTTCTCGCTGGTTCCGAGTATGGACGCCGCCCTCACCTGGCTGACCTTCGCCGCGCGCCTGGCCGCCACGAGGGCCGAGGCGTCCTCGGGCCTCCTGATTTCATGCGGGTGCATCAGCGCCCGGTACGCCTCCCTGGCCACGTAGCGCTTGAGGCACCTCATGACCTCCCTGTCGCTCTTCCCCCGCGCCCTGGCCCTATCGGCGTACTCGGCCGTCTCGGGGTCGCGCATGACCCTCTGCCTCGCGATCTCGTACAGCGCGCTGTTCGCCTGCCGGTCGCCGCCCCTGTTGAGCCTGTGCCTCACGGTCTTGCCGCTCGAGGCGGGGATGGGGCTGGCGCCGCATATCGCCGCGAACGACGCCTCGGAGCGCAGCCTGCCCGGGTTGTCCCCGGCCGCGACCGCGAGCTTGGCCGCGCTGACGGGCCCGCACCCGTACATCGCCAGCAGCGCGGGGCAGTTCTCCTCCAGGGACGCCTCGATCGCGCGCTCCATGTCGAGCGCCGCGTCGCGCGCCGCCGCCCACAGGTCCGCCAGGGCGCCGAGCGCGGCGCCCAGCGCGCCCTCCGACCGCACGGAGGGGAGCTCCTCCATCAGCCTCGGCCCGCCCATGCCGCGGAACCTCGACCTGAGCCCCTCCGGGGCGGTGGTGAGCAGCGACCTCGCGGTGTTGATCGCCGAGGTCCGCGCCTTCACCGCCCCGGAGCGGGCCGCGAGCATGCAGCGCACCCCGTCGACCCAGCCGTCCTGGCTCTTGGGGGTCCCGAGCCTGGAGCCGGACATCGCCGCGCGGGCGGCCCTCTCCGCGTCCGCCTCGTCGCACTTGCCCTGCCCCGGGCGCCTCCTCTGCATCCTCGCCGGGGAGAGCGCCTCGCGCACGGGCATCCCCAGCGACGCGAGGTGCCTGGTGAGGCCCGCCCCGTAGGACGACGTCCCCTCCATCGCGATGCAGGCGGGCTCGCCGGCCCCGGCGATGGCCCCGGCGAGAGCCTCGTAGCCCGCCGCGTCGGCGGGGAACTGGCGGGACAGGACCTTGCGGCCCCTCCAGTCCAGGACGCACAGCCAGTGCGTGTCGGCGTGGGTGTCGACCCCGCAGAAGACCGGCCCGCGGGCGTCGGGTGTCGATTCGGTTCGCATGTCTCGCTCCGTTCTTTCCGTGCTCGCCTGGACCGGGCAGACGGCACACTGACGGGGACGCGATAGAATGCGGTTGTTCGGGTCCGCGGTATCGCTCCATGCTCCTATTAGGTCATGCGGCGGTCTCGGCTCGCCGCGGGCCGCGCGGGACATGTCAGAAAACGAGGGCAGCCCCATGGGCGCCAGCGGAATGTGGGGTCACCGCGCGGTCCGCATCTGATGGTGTCGACGCCAATGGTATATGGATACGCCATCGGCGTCTTCAATTCAGAAGATGTCAGTGCGGAATGTTCTGAAAACTAACTCCAGGGCGGGCCCTGCGTTACCGCTGCAGAGGGGAGTGCGATTCCTTGATCGCTCACTTAACCTAATAAGAAATTGAGCGAGGCCGGAGCTTAAGCTCCGGCCTCCTTATATAAGGGCTCGGCTTTGCCGAGCCACAAACTTCTATTCAGCCCCAGAATACGTTTGAGAATCGTACTTGGAGTACGTGGTTGTAGGGTCGGAATGGGGTAGCTTCCCAACGCATTCCGCAGGGGGCGGTACATTTTGTAGCGCGAAGCGCGAATCAAAATGTATCGCATGCCCGAGGACGCGTTGGGAAGCTACCCCATTCCGACCCGGACATAAACATCTACCAGCGCATTCACAAATTCGAAAACTTTTTTCAAAAAAGTGCTTGCACAGTTCTCGAATCATAGGTTATTATCTTCCTCGTTGAACGCGCGGGTCCAACAAAACGAACCGCGAATCAACAACATAGCATGTCGGAGTGGCGGAATTGGCAGACGCGCTAGCTTGAGGTGCTAGTGACCGCTTTTTGGTCATGCGGGTTCAAGTCCCGCCTCCGACACCATCGCATTTGAGAAGCCTCTTCGGAGGCTTTTTTGTTACCGATAGACGGTGAGGTCCACGATGGAAACGCTTGAGCGCAACGAGTGGGCAGATGTTGCCCAACTGGTCGAGATCACGAGCGATGCTGTCATCATCTGCGAACTCGACGGAACCATTCTGCATGTGAATAATCGTTTGCTCGACCTGATGTGCGAGGAGCGCGCCGATGTCATCAATGGTGACGTTAAGGACGTACTGTACTCGTCTGCCTTTGAGCGCGCGACCGAACATCGCTTGCCGTTTGAGACCGATGGCTCCGAGAGTGAGTTAATGCTCAAGCTGAGCGACGGGTCGTTTATTCCCGTCTTGGTTCGCGCGGGTTCCGTTACGCCTCCGCGCATCTTTGGACGCCGTGCGCCGCGTGTCCTGGTGGCACTTCATAGCATCGAAGAGCAGTATTCCCACGATCGTCAGCTCAAGCGTGCGCTGTCGGAGCTCAGGGTGGCAAATAAGCGCCTTTCGGGCACGCTTTCGGTCATTATGAGTACCGTTGGCTCCGATGAGCTCCCCAGCCTGCTCGATACCGTTTTGAATCAGCTTGTCGGAACGCTCGATGCATCGGGCGCAGCTATCTATTTTTCCGAGAGTGGCGGCTTTAAGCTCCGCGGCGTTTCCAAGGAGCTTGAGGACAGCTATCTGCCCGAGTTCATGCCCTATGGCGCTGGTATTCCGACGTACGTGCTTCGTGAGTCGCGCGCTTGCCGTCTTTCGATCCAACAGGACCTTGAGGGCGATCGAGTCGCCTCGGGCATGTTCATGGATCTGGACAATCGTTCCAAGCACCTGTTGCGCGTGCAGGACATGCCTCCATACCGCAGCGAAATCTGTCTTCCCGTGTTTTACGGCACGCAGGTCCTTGGCGTGCTAGAGGTCGGCTGGAAACGTCCGCAGGCTCCGCTTGCCTATGACGTAAACGTGCTCGAAGTCATTTGCGATTATCTGTCTATCCAGCTGGTCGGCATGGCATCGAGTCTGCGCTCGCGTCGTACCGCAGAGCTTGGTCGTTCACTGAACGTCCTGCGCGATGAGCTCTTTACCTATCTCGATGATCCGGTCGCTGCTTCGCGCGCCGTATCGTCCGAGATCTGCGCCGTACTCAATTGCCATTTTTGCCCTGTGGAGTACGATGCAGGCCTCGAGGCCTATGTCATCGATTTTGAGGGCGGTAGTCGCGTGGCCTTGCCGGGGGACCCGGAGTCGCTCTTCTTTTCGACTACGGCGCCTGCTGCGCGTTTGGGTGCGGCATCGGATGGCTTTGAGGCGTCGGTCCTGGGCGGTGCGAGCGCCGACGACCTGAAGCACGTTCGCTTGACGCGCGTTGATGAGTCTATGCCCATGGGCGGATGGTTGAGGGCTCACGGCCTGCCGTGCCAAGGCCTCTATGTCGACTCCGGTATCGAGGCGGGGCATTATCGCTCGGATGCTGACAGCAGGCGCAACAACGATGCGATCGTTCCGGCCGACGTTGCCAAGGGGCCGACGACCCGCGCCTTGCTGCTTCGTGATGGCAGCCAAGAGCCGATTGATGACCTTGAATACGACTACCTGGTGCACTTGGCCCACGATTTTGAGTTGATCTATGAAGGTGAGTCGCAAAAGCGTGAGGAGCGCCATATCGCCCAGACCCTTCAGGTCGGTATGAGGAATTCGCTCGGCGATGTTCCGGGCATCGCGACCGACTCGGTGTACCTGTCGGCCACGAACTCCGCGCTGGTCGGCGGCGACTTCTATACGCTCATCCGTCTTCCCGACGACTGCGCCGTCATGATTCTGGGTGATGTGTCCGGCAAGGGTATCGAGGCGGCATCCATGTCCGCACTCGTCAAGACAGCCCTGACGGCCTATGCCTGGGAAGGCGCGGGCCCTGCTCGCATGGCACGTTCCCTCAACAGCATGCTCATGGGCTTCTCGAGGGTCGAGACGTTCGTGACGGCCTTTATCGCCAAAATCGATCTTAAGGCGGGTCGCGCTACTTATTGTTCGGCAGGCCATCCTCCCACCATGGTCATCAGGCCCGAGTCGATGCCGCTTGGCGGCGACGAGGCTCGTGGGGGAGAGGTCGAGCTCCTTGGATGCCAGTCGGGCGTGATCGGCGCATTCGAAAGCATGGTGTACGAGACGGGCGCCTTTACCTTCGCTCCTGGTGACATGCTCTTTATGTATACCGATGGAACGATTGAGGCACGCGACCGCACGGGGGCGTTCTTTGGCGAACAGCGCCTACGCGATCTTTTACTATCGGTTTCGGGCGAGGGCGTATCGGGTATCTGCGGCAAGGTTTTGGGAGAGCTTGATCGCTTTACCGAATCGGCTTTGGACGACGACATCGCATTAGTGTCCCTTGAGTTTTTGCGGGGGCGGTCCTAAACAGTGGCGCTGGGCGGGCCGAATCCGCGCAGTCGCGGAAACGCATGCATCGAACAAGCTCTTTTGGGGAACCATGGTCGTATGAATGAGTGGAATGACATAGCGGTTTTGACGCCACCGGGTGATATCGACATCGCCTCGGTGCCCGCGCTGCGCCGACGGCTGGATGCTTTGATCGACCGAGGCGTGCGGCGCGTTGTCATCAATTGCCAGGCCGTCGGCTTTATCGACTCGACAGGTTTGGCGTTCTTGCTTACGCGCGCTCGTGAACTCATGAGGCGCGAGGGCCTGCTTTCGCTCGTCAACGCATCTGATGAGGTCGTTCGCTTTTTGGAGATCGCCCGTCTCGTCGATATCCTTCATGTTGCGGGCCCGGCGCGGGAGTCGATTCCCGCCATTCCGGTGGGGGAGCTGCCGCGCTGGAGCAAGAGCGTCGAGGTGCGTCAGGGTATCGAGAACCTTCCGTACTATCGTCATCGCATTGCCGAGCTACTTGAGTCGCTTCCGTTACGCCGCGACGAACGCTACGACGTCGCATTGGCATCGGGGGAGGCGCTGGGCAATGCGTATGACCATGCGGGCGGCATCGGGTGCATCCTGACGGTTCAGGCTTATGGCGATCGAGTGGTGATTGAGGTCGTTGACCGTGGGATGGGCTATTCGATCGACGGGTCGAGTGAGCCGGTTGCGACCGAAGAGCGTGGGCGCGGTATCAAGCTTATGCGCATGCTGGTCGACAATGTGGAGGTTGCCCGTCGCACGGACGGCGCCGGGACGCGTGTCCGGATGGTGAAGCTGTTTAGCGGAGCGTTGGAATCGTGCGCCTAGTACATCGTTTTGGCGTGTTTACCTGCCAAGAGCTTGTGCTGGACAACTTTTTTGAAAAAAGTACTTGCGTCTTTTGGGCAACTCGCGTAAATTAATAACCCGCAAGCGGACATGGCTCAGTTGGTAGAGCACAACCTTGCCAAGGTTGGGGTCGCGGGTTCGAGCCCCGTTGTCCGCTCCATTGCATTTCCGGACCGTTTAGGCGGTCCTTTTTCGGCGAAGTGGCCAAGTGGTAAGGCAGAGGCCTGCAAAGCCTTTACCCCCGGTTCGAATCCGGGCTTCGCCTCCAGGCAACATCCGGGCGCTCCGGCGCCCGTTTTGTTTTACATATGCGGACATGGCTCAGTTGGTAGAGCACAACCTTGCCAAGGTTGGGGTCGCGGGTTCGAGCCCCGTTGTCCGCTCCAAACGCCACAGCCCGACTACTAAGGTAGCCGGGTTTTTTCGTACCCATTGCATGGGCTCGAACCCGAGAGGGGGCGAGCGTTAAGCAGACGCGGAGCGTTTGTAGCGAGCTGGCGAGGGCGCCGGCAGGCGACCGAAGCCGGTGCGTATCCGCGAAGCGGATACGCGGACGCCCCGTTGTCCGCTCCAACTATGTTACGCGGTTCTAACGAACCGCGTTTTTTGTTGACGCCGCGCGAGCCCCGGGCACCCCATTTTGCCCCTCAATCGTCGGTCGCGTACATAAAGTACGCTTCCCTCCTCTTTCACGGTAACCTGGGGCACCCGGAGCCCGCTCGCTGTCGTGGCCGGGGGAGTGAGTCTTCCATTCCTTTCGCCTCATTGGTCAATCCGCTCCAGGGGGGCTCGAACCCGAGAGGGGGCGAGCATTATTTTGGGGTGTGGGTGGGGCGTTGTTTGTCGCGAATGTCTGCCTTGGGCGTATCATCGTGGACATCTCGCAAAACCTCGTTGCAAGGGAGATGCGCCCCATGGCTACAGAAAAAACCTCTTCGCGCTCATGGATGTCCGATGCCGCGATCTATCAGATTTATCCGCGCTCGTTTAAGGATTCGACCGGTTCGGGTCTGGGCGATATCGCGGGCATTACCCAGCAGATGGATTATCTTGAGCAGCTGGGCATCGAGGCCATATGGCTGAGCCCGTTCTACCCATCGCCGCTTGTCGACGGCGGTTATGATGTGGCGGACTACTGCGATGTCGACCCGCGTCTTGGCTCGCTTGACGACTTCGATGACATGGTCGCTGCTGCCCACGCGCGCGACATCAAGGTCATTGTCGACATCGTGCCCAACCACTCATCCGATCAGCACCCCTGGTTCAAAGCTGCTCTTGCCGCCGGCCCCGGATCGCCCGAGCGCGCCCGTTATATCTTCCGCGATGGTCGCGGCGAACATGGCGAGCTGCCTCCCACCAATTGGAATGCCAACTTTGGCGGCCCCGCCTGGACGCGTGTTGCGGACGGTCAGTGGTATCTGCATATGTTTACGCCCGAGCAGCCCGACTTTGACTGGTCATGCCCCGAGGTTCACGCGTTCTTCTGCGACGTCCTCGCGTTTTGGAGCGATCGGGACGTTGATGGCTTCCGTATCGATGTGGCTCATGGTCTCGCCAAGGACCTCGATCGCGATGATCTCGACCGGTGGCATCTCGCCGAGGGCGATGATATGGTTGACGACGGCACCCATCCGCTGTGGGACCGCAACGAGGTCCATGAGATCTATCGCGAGTGGCGTCGCGTGTTCGACCGTTATGATCCGCCGCGCAGTGCCGTTGCCGAGGCGTGGGTGCTGCCCGAGCGTCAGTATCTCTACGCGCGCCCCAGTGAGCTCGGCCAGACGTTCAACTTTGAGTTCGCCAAGGCCACTTGGACCTATGACGACATGCACGCCGCAATCGAGGAGGGCCTAAAGGCGGCAGTCGAATCCGATTCCGCTTCGACCTGGGTGCTTTCCAACCATGACGTGCCGCGCGTGGCGACGCGCTATGCCCTGCCGCAGATCAAGGCAACGCGCTACCACCAGATCGCACTCGACTGGCTCTTGCGCGACGGGTCGTCTTATGACGAGAACCGTGAGCTCGGCGAGCGTCGCGCACGGGCGGCCCTTTTGCTTGAGCTGGCGCTTCCGGGGTCGGCATACGTGTACCAGGGTGAGGAGCTCGGCCTTTTTGAGGTGGCGGATATCCCGTGGGCTGCGCTCGAAGATCCCAGTGCAACCAATACACACGGACCGAAGCGCGAGAAGGGGCGCGACGGCTGCCGTGTGCCCCTGCCGTGGGTGACGACAGACGATCCCGCACAGGGCGGATCGTTTGGGTTCTCACCAGCGGGCGCCGATGCGGCGCCCCATCTGCCACAGCCCGC
>CAKUEU010000074.1 GCA_934646865.1 uncultured Collinsella sp.
GTTTGGTGTCTCGCTGGTCCTCGGCTTTGCCTGCGGAATCGCTCGACTACCAAACAGCCCGCCGGCACCGGGACCACTTCGTCCAAAAATCACCCGTAAAGGCGCGTTAGTCTAATTAAATCTATCCCTTAAGGAATGCGGCTTGCTGGTGTTGTCTGGGCATTGATGGCTACGTGGTTCAAGAGACGGCGGCGTTGGCATCTGTTTTAACAAGTAAAGAGGCCCGCTTCCTTCGTTTGAGTTGGGGAAGCGGGGCCTCTTTTGGTTTTGGGCTTGCAGATTGGCAAAGGCGACGTTCGCTGGTAGCTATCTTGAGTTCTTGATGCGACGTGTGGCTGTGGCGGTTATTCCGAGGCCTGCGACGGCGATTCCTGCGAGTGCGATTGCGCTCGGCGCTGCGTCGCCCGTGTTCGCGAGCTTGCCGGCGGTCGTATCTGCTTGCTTGCCGCTGCTCGTGTTCGCCTGCTTGGCGGAGCTCGGTGCGGTGTCTTTGCCGGTCGCGGGCGAGCCTGCGGGCTGTGCCGTCTCGGCCGGTTGCGTCGAGCCGGAGGGAGGCGTCGTCTCGGTCGGTTGCGTTATCTCGGGCGAGGTGGCCTTGTCTGCCGCGGCCTTTGCCTCTTCGTATGCCTTGCAGGCGTCGTCATAGGCCGTTTGCGCTTTTTTCAAATTGTCGAGGAGCGCATCTCGCCAGGCTATGAACTGGTCGATATGGGCTTTATATTTCTCTGCAGCACGTTCACAGTCATTAACTTGTCTTTCCTGCCTTTCGAGGCGGCCCTTGACCTCGCGGAGCTCCATTTCGCAAAAGTCAACTCGCGCTTTTGCCGTTACGATCTCTTGGCGCAACTGCTTTATTTGCTGTTTAACAGTTTCGACAAGCTCCTCGTCGCCGAGTGCTTCGAGTTCCTTAAGCGCCTCAAGTTTCTTGTCTAATTTTGCCTGGAGCTCGCTTACCCGGTTGATGGCCTCGTCGTATTTGGCTTGGGCTGCATCGACGTCCGCTTGCATGGCGGGAAGGGATTCCCTCAATTCGGCGGCTTGCGCCGCCATCTTGTCGCGGAGCTCTTGAAAACGGGCAATGTCATCATTGAATCTCGCAATTTTCTCGGGACTTGCGGCGTCTTTTGCGGCCTCGAGGTTTTTGAGCGCTTCCTGCATGGCTGCATACGCTTTTTCTTTTGCGGCGGCCGCGTCTTCTGTCTGCGGGGCGCCCGAATTGCCGTTGGCGGCGCTCGTCTGCGAAACGGCCGCACCGGTGGGGGAACTGGTTTCTGCCGCGATCGCCGTTGCAGGGGCGATTCCCGCGACAAGTGCCGCGGAAAGGGCGATGCCCACAGTTGCTCGTCTTGCTCTTCTTGCGAGAATGTCGTTCATCTCGGCACCTCATTTCAAGGGTCGGCGACTAACTTGGTAGCACTAATGTAAGTATACCAAGCGGTTGGCGCGCCGCTGGCCGGGCATGCACGCCTCTCCGCTTCTTTGGAAACCGAATCCCGTTAGAAATGACGAGTTGTTTACGCTTCTTTTGGGGTGGCGGTACTATCATGGTTCGAATTGAGTGTGAATGATGATAGGGAGCGCCTTTTTATGATTGAGCTGCTCAGGCGTTTTGGTGGTAAGTTTCGCCGGTATATGGTGATTGGCCCTGCGTGCAAGCTGATTGAAGTGATCTTTGACCTGCTTACGCCGCTGGTGATTGCCCAGATGATCGATAAGGGCATCGGCGCGCACGATGTCAACGCCGTTGTCCGTTACGGCGTGGTGCTCGCCGCCATGGCCGTGATCGGCATCTCGTTTACGCTCGTCTGCCAAAAGATGGCGGCGCTCACCTCGCAGGGCATGGGCACCGACATCCGCGGCGCGCTCTACCAGCACATCAATAAGTTGAGCTACGCCGAGCTCGATCGCTTTGGCACGCCGTCGCTCATCACGCGTATCACCAACGATGTCAACCAGGTGCAGCTAGCTGTGGCGCTGGGCGTGCGCATGCTCATCCGCTGGCCCTTCCTGGCGGTGGGCTCTATGTGCGCGGCCCTTGCCATCGACCTTAAGCTCGGCATGATCTTTTTGATTTGCACGCCCGCCATCGGCCTGGTGTTTTGGTTTGTCATGGCGCGCTGCATTCCGTATTACAGGCAGCTGCAGGCAAAGCTCGACCGCATCGCGCTTATCTGCCGCGAGGGGCTTTCGGGTGCCCGCGTTGTTCGCGCCTTTGTGCGTGAGGACCACGAGCGCGAGCGTTTTGCCCAAGCCGCCGATGACCAGGCCAATACCGCCATCGCGGTGGGCAAGCTCTCGTCAATCCTTAATCCCGTCACGTTTCTTGTGATGAACCTGGGCGTGTGCGCCATCCTGTGGGTGGGCGGCATCCAGGTCAACGTGGGCGAGCTTACGCAGGGCCAGGTCATGGCGTTTGTGAACTACATGACGCAGACCCTGACCTCCATCGTGTACGTCGCCAACCTGGTCGTGGTCTTTACCAAGGCGAGCGCCAGTGCGTCGCGTCTCAACGAGGTGCTCAATTGCGAGCCGAGCATCACCGACGAGGACAACCAGCTGGTCACACTGCCCGAGCCGGGCAATGTCGCTCCCGTTCCTGCGCTGAGCTTTGACCACGCGAGCTTTTCGTTTGGCGTGGGCGCGGCAAATGCCGTGAGCGATGTGACGCTGGAGCTGCCGCTGGGCAAAACGCTCGGCATTATCGGCGGCACGGGCAGCGGCAAGTCTACGCTCGTCTCGCTTATCCCGCGCCTGTACGATGCGGGCACCGGCAGCGTGAGCGTGATGGGTGCCGACGTGCGCACTTGGCCGCTCGACCAGCTGCGCCATGTGGTCGCGACCGTCCCGCAGCGCGCGTCGCTGGTGAGCGGCACCATTCGCAGCAACCTGACCTGGCGTGACGAGTCGGCGACCGACGATGAGCTCTGGGCGGCGCTCGATATGGCGCAGGCGAGCGAGTTCGTGCGCAACAAGCCGCAGGGGCTCGACGCCCCGGTCGAGGCGGGCGGCAAGAACTTTAGCGGTGGCCAGCGCCAGCGCCTGACCATCGCGCGCGCCCTGGTGGGCTCGCCGCAGGTTCTGATCATGGACGACTCCGCCTCGGCGCTCGACTTTAAGACCGACGCGGCGCTTCGCCATGCCATCCGCGAGCGCAGTGTGCGCGGTGCCGCCGAGGGCGGGCTGCCACTCACGACCGTCATCGTGAGCCAGCGCGTATCGACCGTGCGCGACGCCGACATGATCTGCGTGCTCGACCACGGCTCGGTCGCGGGCCTGGGTACGCATGACGAGCTCTACGCAGGCTGCCAGCTCTATCGCGAGATTTGCCAGTCGCAGCTGCGCCGCGAGGAGCTCGAGGGCCAGCAGGGGAGTATGGCGCCCACACCCGCCCCGACTGCCCCTGCGCCTATCTGCACAAAGGAGGGCTGCTAGATGAATCCGTATACTTCCTCCGGTTCGGTCGCCACGATGACCGCTAACGTGTCCGGCAACGATAACCTTAACGACCTGGGCGACGGTCCGCGCCAACCCGGTGATCCCGAGCGCTATCCCGTGGGTGCGGTGACCCGCCGCCTGCTGGGCTATGTTCGCCCGCACCGCGTCTCGTTTGCGGCTTCGTTTGTGAGTGCCGCCATCTCCGTTATCCTGCAGCTCTACACGCCCATCCTCATTGGTGAGGGCATCGATCTTATCGTTGCCGCCGGGCAGGTGGACTTTGACGCGCTGCTGCCGCTCGTCACCAAGCTCGCGCTCGTCGTGGTGGGAGCCGCGGCCTTCCAGTGGCTGCAGGGCTACTGCGTCAACCGCCTGTCCTACGAGACGGTGCGCGACATGCGCGTGGAGGCGAGCGACAAGCTCAGCCGTATGCCGCTCAGCTTTATCGACAGCCACGCACACGGCGACCTTATGAGTCGCGTGGTCAACGACGTCGACCAGGTCGGCGACGGTCTGCTGCAGGGCTTCACGCAGCTCTTCACCGGTGTTATTACCATCGTGGGCACGCTCGCGTTTATGCTTTCCATCAACCTAGCCATGACGCTCGTGGTGGTGCTCGTCACGCCGCTCTCCATCTTTGCGGCCGGCGCCATCGCCAAGCTCTCCAACAAGAGCTTTACGGCGCAGCAGCGCATTCAGGGACAGCTGGGCGGTCATATCGAGGAATATGTGGGCGAGCAAAAGCTTGTGGATGCGTTTGCCTACGGTTCACGCGCTCAGCAGCGCTTCGATGCCCTCAACGCCGAGCTCTACACGGCGGGCGAGCGCGCGCAGTTTATGGGTTCGCTCTCTAACCCCGGCACGCGCTTCATCAACAACATCATCTATGCCGTGGTGGCCGTGATCGGCTGCGTGGGCGTGATCACGGGCGTGCCCGCGGCGCTCACGGTGGGCGGCGTGCAGATCTTCCTGTCCTACGCCAACCAGTACACCAAGCCGTTCAACGAGGTCACGAACGTCATTACGCAGATTCAAACCGCGTATGCCTCGGCGCGCCGCATGTTTGCGCTGCTCGACGCGCGCGAGCAGGAGCCCGATGCGGCGGATGCCGTTGAGCTCGCGGCCCCGAAGGGCGAGGTTTCGTTTGAGCATGTGGACTTTAGCTATGTGCCCGACCGTAAACTGCTTCAGGACATCTGCATCGACGCCAAACCCGGCATGCGGTTTGCCCTCGTCGGCCCCACGGGCTGTGGCAAGACAACACTCATTAACCTGCTGCTGCGCTTTTACGATATCGATGCCGGCCGCATCGTGGTCGATGGTCGCTCCTCGCGCGACTACACGCGTGAGAGCCTGCGCCGCGCCTTTGGCATGGTGCTGCAGGACACGTGGCTGTTCGAGGGCACGGTGGCGGACAATATCGCCTACGGTTGCCCCGAAGCCACGCGCGAGCAGATTATCGAGGCGGCCAAGCGCGCGCACGCGCACAAGTTTATCGTGCAGCTGCCGCAGGGCTACGACACGGTGATCGGCGAGGACGGCGGCACGTTTAGCCAGGGCCAAAAGCAGCTGCTGTGCATCGCGCGCGTCATGCTCACCGACCCGGCGATTCTGCTGCTGGACGAGGCCACCTCGAGCATTGATACCCGCACCGAGCTGCAGGTGCAGGCGGCATTCGACGAGCTTATGGCCGGCCGCACGAGCTTTGTCGTGGCGCACCGCCTGTCGACGATTCGCAACGCTGACTGCATCCTGGTCATGCGAGACGGCGAGATTATCGAGCGCGGCACGCACGACGAACTGCTCGCAGCAGGCGGCTTCTACGCCGAGCTCTACCGCAGCCAATTCGCCCAATAAGCACGGTCGTGGGACAAATAAATCAGAAGTGTTTGTCCCATAGAGCCATCTTGTTATATAGCGTTCTACCAGCGCGTGAAACATTTTGACGATGATCCGTGAAACAATTTTCGGGCCATCCGTGGAACACCCTGCGGTGGTATTAATCCGAGGTGCATGCTGTCCAAAAGCCCTTCATTGGTGTTGTCCGCGCTGCCAATCGGTAGAAGTCGGTTTACATCTGCGTCGTTAGTACTAAGATATTCATCTAATAAATTGCATTAGTGGCTTTAGTTTTGGGGGAAACGAGGCAACGTGACTATGACGTGCTCTTTGGTGGTTAACAGCAAGAGCGGTAATACCAGGATGGTTTCGGGCGCGATCAAGCGCGCTCTGCAGGCTGCGGGCGTTGAGTTTGTTCATGCCGCGGCGTTGAGCGACGATGCGGATGCAGAGCAGGTTGCGCTCGAGGCGCAGGGCGCCTGCGCGGCCGACACGGTGCTCGTCGGTTTTTGGTGCGACAAGGGCTCGTGCACGCCTTCGGTCGCGGCGTTGCTCTCTGCCTTGCACGGCAAGCGCGTTTTCCTGTTTGGCACCTGCGGCTTTGGTGCCGACCAGAGCTATTATCAGCAGATTATCGATCGCGTGACCTCCAATTTGGCCGAGGATGTCGAGCTTGTGGGTTGGGCAATGTGCCAGGGCAAGATGGGTCCCGCGGTCAAGCAGCGCTACGAGGCCATGCTCGAGCAAGATCCCGACAACGCCCGCGCTAAGTTGCTGCTCGACAACTGGGTTGCCGCAAAGGATCACCCCACCAAGGAAGATCTGGATAACATGGCTGCAGCCGCCAAAAAGGCCGTGCTGGGGGAGTAGCTCCCATCGCTGACGGCGGTCGGTCCATCTTTCTAAATGAAACGTCCTCCCGGGCGTCGGGGCACGAAGTTCCCTGCTCTACAGTCCTGCGCAAGACGAAGGCCACATTAAGTGGCCTTCTTTGCGTGCGGAACTCGCGATGAACTTCGTGCCCCGCCGTCCGGGAGGACGCCTCTTTATTGATGGGAGGCCTGATAGGTCGATGGTTCCGTGCCCGGATGCGTCCAAAGTGGGACGGGCTTTCCGGATGGGCAGGCTTTCGAAAAATGCGTCCCGGAATTTGCCTTTGGAATGGGACGTAGTTTCCCGTTGAGGTGCTTTGCGGAAAGTGCATCCCACTCTGGGCGGTCGAAGTGGGACACACTTTCCCAAAGGCGCTCCAACGGGAAATTGCGTCCCATTATTCGGTCAAGAAACGGGATGCATTTTCCCAATGAGAGCAAAACCGGAAAATGCATCCCACAATCAGCCCTCAAAGTGGGACGCCGTTTCCCAATGAGGCTCAAGCGGAAAATGCATCCCGGAATTTGCGCTCAAAGTGGGATGCGGTTTCCGGTTGAGGGTCTAAGGGGAAAATGCGTCCCAGAATCGACGCTTGAAATGGGACGCCGTTTCCCGATGAGGAACTCGACGGAAAATACATCCCAGAAATGGCCTTTGAGCTGGGATAAGATTTCCGCGGCATCTCGGATTCTCAAAAATGAGACACGCCGTTGGCGAAAATGAGACACGGAATTTTGGGTGTCAGGCGTAGCATTTGAGCAAATGAGCCGACTCCACTCGAGTAAAGCGAGGTCTCCCATGCACGTTCCATACCCCCACATTCGTCGGTTGTCGAAAATCCCGCTTGTTGGGACGGCGGCGCTTGCTGCGCTGATCGCCACGAGCGTCGCCTGTTTCACTGCCACACCCCAGGTTGCTCAGGCGGCGGACACGCCCGCAATCACCGATATGACCGAGCAGGACTATAGCGACCTGGGCCTGGGCACGAACGAGGACATTCCGGCCGATACCGTTGGCCCCTATTCCACCGATACCCCCACGACGTTTGCCACGCGCAGCGAGGTCTATATGGCAGCTAACGGTAGCCATGGCAATCGCTACACTCTGCGCGACAAGCTCGAGAACGTCGAGCGCGGTGACATTGGCGGCAGCAGCAAACTCACCGATGGCTATGGAAGTGTGTGGGGCGCCGCAAAGTTCTGGCAAAACGTCAACAA
>CAKUEU010000075.1 GCA_934646865.1 uncultured Collinsella sp.
TGGCCTGGCGCTAGCATGCCGCGATTCAGTCGCGCGGACGGCATTTCCCGGTTGACAAAACTATAGGAACACCCCCCCGTTACTCCGCCAAGCCATCGGCCTTTACAATCTCGCTCGTCGAGCCATCTTGGTAGGTAATCTTGACATGCTCCACCTCGGACACCTTGACGCCCGACGGGGGCTCCAGGCGCCATTCCGTCAGGGCGATATCCATCGTCGTGGGCATATCCCCTTGATCTTTGAGCTCGACCAACAGCGTCTTAAGCGACGCATCGAAGGTCACGCGCTCGATCTCTTCACCAGGAATGGAACCACCGCTCAGCTGCAGCTGGACAAATCCATCGCGCGGATACCAATAGTCGCCCGGCGCGGCAACGGTATTGCCGCCAGAGACCTTCATCGTCATAATCGGTAGGCTATCATCAGCCTCGAACTCCCATGCAACGCCGCCGCGACCACCAAACGTCCAGATACAAAAGGCAATCACCAGCACGGCAAGCACCGCAAAACCAATCGCGACAAGGCCATGGTGCGCACGGCTTTCCTCGGCCGATACATCCCATTGCGTCTCTCGATACAGATGCTTGTCTTCCATGTTCGCCTCCCCACAGGCACGCTCGTTGGCCCAATCGTACCCATTCAGGCTATACTTGAGCCCATGACATAACGGGGAGCTTGCAGGACAAGACGGCAGGCTGAGACTGGGCGCGCCCGCCCTGACCCGCAAACCTGATATGGGTAATGCCAACGAAGGGAGCCGTGCCAATGAGCACACAGACCGAGCCCAAGCTCGTCACGCAAATCGACTTCGCCCGTGCCGGGCAGATTACGCCGCAGATGAAGGAGGTTGCCGAGCGCGAGCATCGCGACCCCGAGTACATCCGCGAGCGCGTGGCCGACGGCCGCATCGCCATCCCCGCCAACATCGTGCATATCAAAAAGGGCATGCGCGCCTTTGGTGTCGGCGAGGGCCTGTCCACCAAGGTCAACGTCAACCTAGGCATCTCGGGCGATAAGGCCGATGCCGCCGAGGAGTGGAAGAAGGTCAAGATCGCCGAGGACTTTGGCGCCGACGCCATCATGGACCTCTCCAACTCGGGCAAGACGCGCCAGTTCCGCCAGCAGCTCATCGACGAGACGCCGCTCATGGTGGGCACCGTCCCCATGTACGACGCCATCGGCTACATGGAAAAGCCGCTGGTCAAGCTTACCAAGGATGACCTGTTCGAGGTCGTGCGCGCGCACGCCGAGGACGGCGTGGACTTTATGACCATCCACTGCGGCATCAACAAGTCGGTCACCAAGACCTTTAAGGAGACCGGCCGTCTCATGAACATCGTCAGCCGCGGCGGCTCGCTGCTGTTTGGCTGGATGGAGGTCACCGGCAACGAAAACCCCTTCTACGAGTACTTTGACGAGCTGCTCGAGATTTGCCACGAGTACGACGTGACGATTTCGCTCGGCGACTCCTGCCGCCCGGGCTGCCTCTACGACTCCAACGATGCCACCGAGACCGCTGAGATGATCGAGCTGGGCAAGCTGTGCAAGCGCGCTTGGGCCGCCGGCGTCCAGGTCATGGTCGAGGGCCCGGGTCACATGGCGCTCGACGAGATCGCCGCCAACATGAAACTGCAGAAGCGCCTGTGCCACAATGCCCCGTTCTATGTGCTCGGGCCGCTGGTGACCGATATCGGCGTGGGTTACGACCACATCACCGCTGCCATCGGCGGCGCCATCTCCGCCAGCTCCGGTGCCGACTTCCTGTGCTACGTGACGCCGGCCGAGCACCTGTGCCTGCCCAACGCCCAGGACGTGCTCGATGGCCTCATGGCCACTAAGATTGCCGCGCACGCCGCCGATATCGCCAAGAAGGTGCCGCATGCCCGCGACATGGACGACAAGATGGGCCAGGCACGCCGCAAGCTCGACTGGGATGCCATGTGGAAGTGTGCTCTCGACCCGGTCACCGGCAAGAAACGCTACGAAGAATCCCCCGCCGCCACCGAGGGCACCTGCACCATGTGCGGCAAGATGTGCGCCGTCCGCACCGTTAACAAGGTGTTCGAAGGCACGACGATCGACCTCGGCATGGAGGACTAGCCCTGTCGCCGCGGCCGCCTCTGGCGGCGAGCTGGTGCCTGTCAATTGTTGACGTGTGAACATTTGCTTACATTTGCGTAAAGATTGCATCGCCCGCCCGGGTTCGACATAGAGTCGGCCCGGGCATCTTTATAATGCTGGCTTAAAGACCCATTTGATTCCGACCGAACAAGGGAGCAAACATGGATCGCAGTAAGGTACCTGCCGTCCTGTCCATCGCAGGATCCGATTCCAGCGGCGGCGCCGGCATTCAGGCCGACATCAAGACCATCACGGCGCACCGCCTGTATGCCGAGACGGCCATCACCGCCATCACCGCACAAAACACGCTCGGTGTCACCGCCGTGCAGAATATCTCCCCTGATATCGTCGCTGCGCAGATCGACGCCGTATTTGACGATATCCGCCCCAGCGCCGTCAAGATCGGCATGGTTTCCTCTGCCGAGATTATCGAGGTTATCGCCGACCGCCTGAGCGCCTGGAACGCGACAAACGTGGTCGTCGACCCCGTCATGGTAGCCACCTCGGGCGCACGGCTGATTGCCGAAGATGCCGCCGAGGCGCTCACCCGCCGCCTGTTCCCGCTGGCGACGGTTATCACGCCCAATATTCCCGAGGCCATGGCCCTGCTTGACTACGAGGTCGACTCCGAGCGCACACAGCAAAATGCTGCCATGCTCCTCACCCGCCGCTTTGGTTGCGCATCCCTCGTTAAGGGTGGGCATCTTGTCAACGAGGCCAACGATGTATTGGCCGAACCCGCGCCACTCGATGACGAGGGCAACCATCTGGGCGATCCGCTCACCACGTGGTTCCGCCACAAGCGCATCGAGACCGACAACACACACGGCACCGGCTGCACGCTTTCGTCCGCCATCGCCTGCGCGCTGGCCCAGGGCATGGATCTTGCCGATGCCGTCAACGCCGGCAAGGCCTACCTAACCGGCGCTCTCGCCGCCGGCTTTGACATGGGCAAAGGCTCTGGCCCCGTCAACCACATGTGGCAGTATTAAGATTCGCAGCCCAAAACCGCCGCAAAGGGGACAGGCATCTTTGCGGTGGCTCCCACAAACATCTCGATCTGTAACAGTTAGAGCCCATTTTTCAGCCCACCTGTTATAGATCGAGACATTCAAATTCCACTGAGAAGATAGTCTTGATCTGTAACAGTAACCTCGGCTAAATCGACCCTAGATGTTACAGATCGAGACAAACCAACGAAACAAGCCACCACAAGGGTACCTTTGTGATGGCTTGGGGCCGTGCTACTCACCGAGTATCTCTTTGAGCTTGGCTGCCACGGCGTGACCCAGGCTCTCGTGGCTTTCGGGCATCATATGCAGATAGTCGATATCGCCCGGCTCGGCAAACTCAGCGGCATTCAGAAAGTCGCAGCCAAACTGCTCGGCCACGTGCGCATAGTACTCGCCAAAATGCTCAGATGCCTCAACGGAATGCTCGTCAAAGTCGGTCATATACACATCGGCGATCTGCGGCTTGATCTTGATAGGAGCCATCAGCAGGATGCGCGGGCAAGGCGCAGCGTCGGTCCACGGAAACGCGCGGACGGCGCGAATCAGCGCCATGGCGCCACGGACGATATCGGAAGCTGTCACGTTAAAGACCGTCTTGCAATCGTTAGTTCCCAGCATAATAACGATTGCATCCAGCGGCTTATGAGCCTCGAGCAGCATCGGCAGCGCGCGGATGCCGTTAAGATTGGTGTCCAGATGGCACATGTCGTCGCGTACCGTCGTGCGGCCGTTGAGGCCTTCTTCAATTACATGCCAGCCCTCGCCCAGATCACGCTGCGCCACGCCGCACCAACGCACATCCTGCGCATAGCGCACCGCAGTGCCATCGCGCATACCAGCCGGATCATAGCCATAGGTGTTGCTGTCACCAAAGCACAGAACGTTTTTCATCGTAAGCTCCCCACTCAATAAAAAGCCGACGGGAGCAGCCCCCATCGGCTCGGTATATCGCATCACGCGCACCGTTTACAGGTACTTGCGCCAGTCGTCGTCATCCTCGTCATCCTCGGCAGCGGCCTGAGCCCGCTCGGCGGCACGGGCGGCTGCGGCGCGGGCGGCAACCTGAGCATAGGACTCCTCGTTGCGCTCGGGGAAGTTTGCCAGCACGTGCTCGAACTTGGCGAAGTCCTCGTCCCAGCGCGTAGAGGGCACGGCAAAGAAGACCTGCTTGACCTTGAAGTCGCCCGATGCGAGTTCCTTGCGGAAGAGCTCGGCCACGGCCTCGGCATCAAAGCCGTTGCTGTCGCAGCCCCATGCGCCCAGCACGAGCTTCTCGCGACCCAACTCGTCGCAGATGGCGAGCGCAAAGCGGATGCGGTCGCGCAGGGCATCCAGCAGAGCATCGTCGCTCACGCGATACTCTTGGCGGGCGCGCTTAACGTTGGGCGCGGCGGCCACGATCACGTCGGCGTATGCATGCACGTGGTTGCGGTCGAAGCGCACCGCAGGCACCACCAGGGCGCGGTTACGATAGAGCTCGCAGTTGATGTTGCGGCGACGGTTCTCGCTGTACCACTTACGCTGCTTATCGAGAACGTTGTACAGATACGAATCGGCGCAGAGCGTCGCCTCCTGGCCCAGATAACCCTGAATATAGCCACCGCCCGGGTTGGTGAACGAGGCAAAGGCGAGCACGGCCATGTCGCAGAACTGCGCATAGCCACGGCCGTTGTCCAAGATGACCTGCGTGGCGGAGGCATCGAGCACGGTGACCTCGGGCAGAACCGGAGCGGGCTCCTCAGCAGGCGCGGACTCAGCTTCGGCGATTTCCTCGGCAGGCTCCTCGACGGGCTCGGGCGCTGCCTCGACCTCGGCAGTCTCCGCGTCCTCGACGCCCTCGGCAACCGGCTCTTCGGCGGCCACAGCAGTCTGAACCTTGGCCTTCATCGCCGCGACAAAGCCGGCGGGTATGCCGTCAAACTCGCGAACACCAGCAAGCGAACGCTCGATATCCTTGGCGCACGCTTCGGACACAGTCGTCACATGGCGCTCGGCGGCCTTGGCACGGGCCTCGCGCTTGGGATTGGGCTGACCCGCTCGGTTGGACCTGCGGTTACGGTTCCTGTTGTCGACGTCTGCCATAAGTGGTCACCTTTCCTGTCGCTGCCGCTATCGGCTTTTCCCAATCCATGATACCCCGCCACGCATAAAAAAGGCGGCCCCGAAGGACCGCCTTTCGCATCGTTTTACCGTGCCCGACAAGAGTCACGCAAGGCATCGCACTAGTCGCGACGACCGAGGATGTTCAGGATGCGCAGGAACACGTTGATAATGTCCACGAACAGATTGGACGCCATGAGCACCGCATTGGGCAGCGTAGGCGGCACTGTCGTGGCAACATAGGTGTCGTAGCCAATAAAGCCGGCGAACACCACGATCACGATCAGGTCGGTGATGGTCTGCGAGACGCCCATAAACATCAGCACGATCTCAACCAGAATAGTGGCGAGCAGAATGCCAAAGCCGATGCCATATACGCGCTGGAAAAACTTGGGGAACGTCACGCCCAAGGCGCCAAAGACAAAGGTGATGGCGGCCGTGGCGATAAAGGCAGTGTTGATGGTGGGCAGGTCGTAGTTGGCAAGGCCAAACGACGCGGTCAGGCCAAAGGTACTCGCAAAGATTACGTAGCCCACAAGGGACAGACCCACGGACTGCTTGCCCACAGCAGCCGACATCATGACCATGCCGACGATGGTTAAAATAAACGAGCCAAAGACCAGTGGCAGGGCGGCGCCGCTCATCATCATGCGGGCAAACGCCATGGTGCTCGTAAAGTAAGCACCGGCGCCCATGGCGCAAAAGCCCAAGAAGATGAGGGCGGACATGGCAAGATTGTACGCGCGCGGCGACATCTCCTTGGCGCGGCTTGCGCCGGTCTCGATGGGGCCGTTCTGATAGCCCTGGATATCGTTCATACTTCGTCCTTTCAAAAAGCGCCACAACAGCGCCGTAGGTGACAAGATTCCTGCCATTGTACCCGAATGCCGCGCGCTCTTACCTGCGGCGCTCGCCCTCGAGCGTACGATCAAAAGCCCAGACCCACCAACGCATCACGTGCGCCTGCGAGCCGTCCGCCCGCTCACGCGTTTGGTCCTCCAGATACAACTCGGTCGCATGTCCGCCAAAACGTACCTTATAGGTTGCCGTACGAATGCCGTGAACCGTCAGGCCAAACCCGGTGGTCGAGATAATTTCGTCGATCGTAAAACAACGGCCGTCGACCCAGCAGACGGTGACCGGCACGACTTGTCCGCCCGCAAGGATACGGGCCACGACGTCCACATACTGCTTGTGCACGCGTCGAGTTTTGCCATCTGTCTGTCGATATTCCATGGCCCCTATTATCGAACGCATGTTTGTATATTGTAAAGCGAACAGACTGTGGTTTTGGGGTGTTGGGACGCGCGCACGTGTCCTCATGGCGTGTTAGCAAAAAGAACACCCGCGGTCAACAGGGCTAATATTCATTTTTAGTGCCAAAAAATTCACTGCTCCCATCAGAACTCGGTAAAGAAACCCGCAGGAGGTGATACGATTTATCATGTTTCTGTAACGTGCCTGCAAACTTCGAGAAAGCCCATATATGGACGTAACGTTCTCAACCTTCCTCGGCCAACTTGTGTCGAACCCAGTCCTTGCCGTCACCGTGATCCTCGCGCTCGGCGCCATCTTCGTCAATGGATGGACCGACGCACCCAACGCCATCGCGACCTGCGTCACTACGCGTTGCATGCCCGCCCGCGCCGCCATCCTCATGAGCGCCGCATTCAACTTCTTGGGCGTGCTCATCATGACGCACTTTAACGCGAGCGTCGCCAACACCATCTCCCATATTGTCGACTTTGGCGGAAACAGCACCATGGCGCTCGCGTGCCTCTGCGCGGCACTCTTCTCCATCGTCGTCTACGGCGCCACAGCGTCGCGTTTTGGCATCCCCACCTCGCAAAGCCACAGCCTTATCGCCGGCCTGACCGGTGCCGCCATCGCCCTCGGCGGTGCGAGCAGCGTCAACGTCCACGAGTGGATGAAGGTCATCTACGGCCTGGCGCTCTCCATCGGCCTGGGCTTTGTCATGGGC
>CAKUEU010000076.1 GCA_934646865.1 uncultured Collinsella sp.
CAAAAGGCGAGCGGAGGCTCGTCAAAAGCTACAAAATAGCGACGTACCAAATGATGGGAGGCAAGCCGGAGACCTGTTGCTCCGGCTTGCTGTGTTTATGGGGGAGGGCACATGCGCCAAAACGGATCCAACTTAAACGGGCGTTCGGGTGCGCGTCCGACGGCGCGCCGCGACCTGGGGCAGCTGCCCAGCGGTCAGCGCCGCCGTCGCCGTAAGCCCGGCGCGATGTACCTCAACCATAGCCGCGGGTTTAGCGATCGCAGTGCGCGCATCGGCAACGGGCGCTCGCCGCGCCGACCGTCCCGTCTGCCCTATGCGCTCATCGCCGTGGGTTGCGCACTCGTACTGTTTATCGCTGCCGTCGTGGGCTACGTCAACCGCAGCGTGGACGTGGAGCTCAACGGACAAAAGACCGCGGTGCGCGTGGGCTCTACGCTGCAGAAACTCATCGACGACCAGGAGTTGACTGACACCTACGACGCAGGCGACCTGCTGGCCGTCGATGACAGCGTGCTCAAGCGCCATGGCGGCGAAAAGCTGTCGGTTAAGGTGGACGGCAAGCGCATAAAACAGGGCAAATGGGATAGCCGCGAACTTGAGGGTGGCGAGAAGGTGACGGTCAAGGATGGCCGTAACACCTACGAGAAGCATGAGGTTCAGGCTACGGTTATCGAGCCCAAGCTCAAGGTCGAGGGCACGGGCGCTATCGAGTATGTGCAGACGTGGGGCGTTCAGGGCCGCTCCGAGGTGTGGGTTGGTGAGCAGTCGGGCAAGACGCAAGACCGCGGCGAGGTCGTGCCCGCCACCGATTGCGTTGTTGCGTGCGCCAGCGTGGCGCCCAAGGGCAACGAAAAGTACGTGGCGCTGACGTTTGACGAGGGTCCGAGCGGCGCGACCAAGCAGATCTTGCAGGTGCTCAAGGAAAAGGGCGTCACCGCGACGTTCTTCCTTTCGGGCGATGCCGCGGAAGCCTCGCCCGCTACCGCCAAAGCGATTGTCGATGCCGGGTGCGAGATCGGCTCCAATAGCTACAGCGATGATTCGCTCAAGGGCGAGGATCGCGAGACGGTGCGCAAGCAGATCACGAAGGGCACCGAGGCGATTAAATCGGCGACCGGCGTGAAGACGATGTTGCTGCGTGCCCCCTACGCCGCGTTTGACGAGCAAAACTGGATTGACTCGATGGACCTGGTGTCCGCCGTGGTTTCGTGGAATATCGATTCGGGCGACTGGCTGCTCAACGGCGCTGACGAGCAAGTATCGACCGTGCTCGATTCGGTGACGCCGGGCAATATCGTGCTGCTCACCGATAGAGACGAATGCGCCGAGCAGACGCTCGAGGCGCTGCCGCAGATCATCGACGGCCTTGTCGCCGACGGCTACAAGATCGTGACGCTCAGCGACCTGGTTAAGACGGACACGTCGCTGAGCAAAAAGCTCACCTCGCTGACGAAGGTCACCATGCCCAAGGACGCCGTGTTCCCCCAACTTGCCGAGGACGATGACACCACAGAGTAGTCATTGGGTAGTCGTTTAAGAACGTCCCCAACGACTATGTCACGGATACGTCAGCGTTTGGTATGCCTGCAATGTGCAGCGCATAAATTCGGTGCCGCAGCGCGATGCTGATGCTATAGTTACTGCGGTTAATGAGGGTCAAGAGAAAGGTTGCAGGTGAAATCCAAACCTCGACCATACAGTCGATGACCCCATGCAGGTGCTTTTTGCGCATGCACGGGGTGTGAGCGTCGAGCGGCGTGCCGCCCGCGCATGCGTATACATATCCAATTGTCCACGGATGGCGTGCCCGTTTTGCCGCGATCCGCAGGAATAATGATGGGGAGCACCATTGAATTATCTGAGTGAGATGCTCAAACTGCCGGTCTTGGACGTCGACGGCGAGAAGCTCGGCGTGGTCAACGATTTTGGTATTGCTACCGGCGAAGTTTTTCCGCACGTGACGTCGCTCGCGTTTCGCGGTCCCGGCAAGACGCCGTTTATGATCAGCTGGCGCAAATGGGTCGACCGTATCGACGAGACGGGCGTGTACCTCAAGACGTCGGCCACCGAAATCCGCTTTTCGTACCTGCAGCCGACCGAGCTGCTGCTCGCGCGCGACGTTCTCAACAAGCAGATCGTCGACACGCAGGGCATGAAGGTCGTGCGCGTAAACGACATCAAGTTCTCCATGTCGGGCGAAAACCAGCTGCGCCTGCTGGGTGCCGAGGTCGGCGTTCGCGGTCTGCTGCGCGCCATCAGCCCCGCGCTCGAGCATGTCGTCGAGGGCTTTATGAAGCACCTGGGCAAGCCGCTCAGCGAGGACATCATCGCCTGGTCCTACATGGACCTGCTCGATCGCTCGACCAAGAACATCCAGCTCTCGGTGTCGCACAAGACGCTCGGCGAGCTGCATCCCGCCGACATCGCCGACATTATCGAGCAGCTCGACCCGCGCCTGCGTGCGCAGGTGTTCGCACAGCTCGATACCGCCCAGGCCGCCGAGGCCATCTCGGAGTTCGATGACGACGAGCTCATGACCGAGATGCTCGAGGGCCTGTCCGACACGGACGCATCGTCGATGCTGGCCATGATGGACCCGGACGACGCCGCCGACCTGATCGACGAGCTCAGCTACGAGAAGGCCGAAAAGCTTCTGCGCCTGATGGGCGTCAAGGAGGAGAAGGCGATTCGTAACCTGCTGGGCTACGAGGAAAACACCGCCGGCCGTATCATGACCTCGGAGTTTGTCGCCCTACCCGCCACGGCGACAGTCGGCGATGCCATCGAGGCGATTCGCCAGCTCGACGAGGACTTCGAGAGCGTCTACTACGTCTACACCGAGGACCCGAGCGGTATGCTGACGGGCGTGCTTTCGCTGCGCACGCTGATCGTGGCCGACCGCGACGCCACGCTGGGGCAGCTCGCCTATCGCGACCTGGTCTATGTGTCGCCCGACGAGGACCAGGAAGACGTAACGGACGAGATGACCAAGTACGACCTGGTCGCCATCCCCGTCTGCGACGAGAACCGCCATATCTTGGGCATCGTGACCTTCGACGACGCCATGGACGTTATCGCCGAGGAGCACCAGGAGGACCTGCAGATCGCCGGCATCGGCTCGGGCGACAGCGCGTCGGACGACTCGACGAACGTGCTCAGCTGGTTTGTGCATCGCCAGTACTGGGTTGTCGTTTGGGGCATTGCCTCGTGCATCATGGCAACAGTACTGGGGACGGCGCTCGGCTCCGCGCATCTGGTGGTGTTTCCCATGTGCGCCATGCCGCTCGTGTTGCTGGCCGCCTCGCGCATGGTGTCGTTCGTCAAGAACTACTTCCTGGAGTACGACGGCCACGACGACGAGCCCAAGCCGTACCTTGGATTCTTCTTCCAGAGCACGGGCATGGGCCTGATCTTGTCGCTCGTGACCTACCTGTGCGCTCAGCTGGTGCGCACCGCCGCGTTCCCCGATGCCCCCATGTTCGAGGAGCAGCTCTTTACCGGGTGCTTTAATATCGCTGCCATCATTTGCCTGGTTGGCAACATGAGCGCCGTGATTTACCTGATGGTGCTGTTCTGGCGTGACGAGCATGACCTCAACACGTCGGGCACCGCCATGAACGTCATTGCCGTCATGATCTCGTGTGTGGCGTATTGCATCGCCGCGGCGCTGCTCGCCATGTCAGTCATGGGTTAGGTGGTCGCGTGCAAAATACCAAGCAAAAATCGGGCACCAAGCAAAAGCTGACCATCGCGGCCATCTTTGGCGCTATGGGTCCCGGTCTGCTGGCGGCGCTTTCGGGCAATGACGCCGGCGGCATTGCAACGTATTCCAGCGCGGGCGCCAGCTATGGCTACAAGATGCTCTGGATGCTTCCTGTCATGACTGTGCTGCTCATCGTGACGCAGGAGACCGCGGCGCGCTGCGGCTGCGTCACGGGTAAGGGCCTGGCATCGCTCATTCGCGAGCGTTTTGGCGTGCGCAAGAGCGTGTTGGCCATGGCGGCGCTGTTGATCGCCAACACGGCCGTGACCATCTCGGAGTTCGCGGGTATCGCGAGCGGCCTTGCCCTGTTTGGCGTGCCGGCGAGCATCTCGGTGCCGTTGGTGGCGCTGCTGGTGTGGATGCTTACCATGTCGGGTAGTTTCCAGCGCATCGAGAAGATTCTGCTGCTGGTGAGCTGCGTGTTCGTGACCTATATCGTCGCCGCGTTTATGGCTGGCCCCAACTGGGGTGAGGTCGCGGTCGACCTGGTCGTGCCTAACATTCAAAATGACCCCAGCTACGTGTCGCTCGTGGTCGCAACGATCGGTACCACCATCGCGCCGTGGATGATTTTCTTGGCGCAGAACAACGTGGTCGATAAGAACGCGGGCGAGGACGACATCGTGCTGCAGCGTATTGATACCGTGAGCGGCTCGATCGCCGCCGATATCATCGCCGGCTTCATCATTATCACGACCGGCACGGTGCTGTTCCCGGCTGGTATTCAAATTAGCGATGCTGCCGACGCTGCTCGCGCGTTGGAGCCCATCGCCGGTCAGTGGTCCACGGTGCTGTTCGCCTCGGGCCTGGTCGCCGCGAGCTTCTTGGCCGCCTGCGTGCTGCCGGGTGTTACGTCCAGCGCCATTTGCGAGGCATTTGGCTGGGAGCGCGGTGCCGATCGCAGCTGGGATGAGGCTCCGGTCTACCGCGGCATCATTACGGCCATTATCGGTATCTCGGCCGTGCTGGTGCTCATGCCCGGTGTCGATCTGTTCCAGATTATGATGACTTCGCAGGTCATCAACGGCGTGCTACTGCCCGTGGTTCTGGTGTTCCAGGTGGTTATCGCCGCCGACCGTCACATTATGGGTGCCAACCGCAACGGCCGCGTGTGGAATGTGCTCACGTGGGCGACCATCGGCGTGATTACGGTGCTGACAGTTGTCATGTTTGTGCTGCAGGCGATGGGTTACAGCGTCTAGCGTTTCTTTTGGGGCTTCGAGCGGGCCGTAGCGATGGACTGCGGCCTGTTTTTTGCTTGCTATAGGGGGTTAGTTATATAGCAGTGGGCAAAAAATGCCAAATATGAGTACTGTTGCTAGGGCGATAGCATTTATATGCAAGAAGATAATATACATAATCTAGAGTGTGTACATTAAAATTCGCCTCAACAGGCTTTAGTCCAGCTAGGTTGGCCGCTCTAGGGGTTTACAGGGATCGCTCGGGCGCCATTTTGGGCGGATTTGCCTGCTACTAAAATGGCAACAGTACTCATATTTGCCCTTTTTTGCCCACAGCCCCTTGGCATGTTGTTACGAAGCCGCCCCTGGACTGGAATTTGACAGCCCAGGGGCGGCTTTCGCTTGTCGCAGGAGCGTCCCCAGGTGCCGGCATAAAAGGAACGTCCCTAGCTGCAGGTTACTTGTCGGTGCCCAGCTTGTGCGGCTTGAAGGCGAGGGCATTGACGAGCGCGTCGGTGGCAGACTTGACGGCCGCCGGCTGCGGGTCGTTGACGTGATCCTCGGGGTGTACGGGCAGGTCCTTCTTGACCGCGTCGTGAATCAAGTTGAGGTATTCGGTCACACCGGTGGTCGACAGGTGCGTGCCGTCGCCATCGAACAGGTCATTTCGGTTGGCGCTGTATCCGTACCAGTCGATAACGCGCACATTCTTGTAGCGCGTGGCGGCGTTGGCAATGGCTTGGTTGGTCGAGCCAACCCACGGCTGCGGGCTGCGCGTGTTTACAAACACGACAATGCGCTTGTCTCCCGCATCGGCCATGATGGCATCGATTTGGTCATCGGTCACCAAGCCGTTGGTGCCCAGGGCAAAGACCACGATTTTGCCGGCAAGGTTCTGTTGGATATAACCCTCAAATGTCGCGCGGCCCGCATCGAACTGGCGGCCCTTTTCGGCATCGATGTGGCTGTGCGGGAATACGCCGTCAAAGGCGTCCACGGCACGTAGCGACACGGAGTCGCCGATCATGAGCAGGTCGTAGGAGCCATCGGGGAGGCCATCGTTGTCCTTGTCGGTGTCGTCGGCTGCCTGTTGGTCCGTGGGCGCGGCGTTTTTAGCTTCCTTGTTGAGGACTTCGGCGCCTTCGCCGCTGAGCGCGGAGGTTTCCGGCACAAAGACCAGACCGCCCAGCGCGATGACAAGCACGACAGCGCAGGCCGCGCAGGCAGGAACGTGCGCGCGTACCCAGTTGGCGGGCGTGGTGGTGCCATCGCGGAACTCGGACACGGTACGGCCGAAGGCGCCCTTCCTAAACGGCGTCTCGATAAAGCGGTAGGAACACTCGGCCACGGCTACCACCAGCAGTACCTGCAAAATATACTGCCACCAGGGCGTATCGTTAATGTTGGCAACCGGGTTCATGAGCAGCAGCAGCGGATAGTGCCACAGGTAGATGCTGTACGAGCGCTTGCCAACCCATACGAGCGGCTCGGCGGATAGCGCGCGGGCCACCATTCCCTGGGGCTGCACGCAGGCCGCGATGACCATGAGCGTAAGGATGGAGCACAGCAGCGTGCCGCCGCGATACTGGAACGCCGTGTAGCCGTTGGTGAGCGCGACCATGGCGGCAAGGCCAACCAGGCCCACGATGCCCAGTACATCGATGGATGCGGGCGAGGACCAAAAGCGCACGAGCGCGCTCGGCTGGGCCGGGGCGGCTTCGGCTGCGTTGTCGTCCTTCGTGCCCTGCTTGTCCTCGGGATTTTTTCCGTTCCTGGCGGCGAGGCGGTCGAGCCCCAGGCGATGCGCGAGGCGCACGGGCGCCAGGTCGCGATCGGGGATAAAGGCCATCCAGGCGCCCAGCAGCAGCGAGAACACACGGGTGTCAGTGCCGTAGTACACGCGGCTGGGGTCGGCGGCAGGGTTGTAGAGCACCATCATGGCGATGGCGGAAACGGCAGCCAGGCCCAGGACCACGCGACGCGTGCTGGGCTTGCTCATATGCATGGATACCATGGCAAGGAGCAGCGGCGGCCAAATCAGGTAGAACTGCTCCTCGATGGCGAGCGACCAAAAGTGCGTGAGCGGCGAGGGATCGCCCAAGGCGTTGAAGTACGAGACGTCCTGCGCAATCTGCCACCAGTTGTTGAAGAACAGCAGCGACGGCAGGATGTCGGGACGCATCTTGGTGAGCATCACGTGGTTAAAGATCGTGCACAGCGCGCA
>CAKUEU010000077.1 GCA_934646865.1 uncultured Collinsella sp.
GAGGCCAAGATGGAAGCCGACAACGTGCTGACCGGTGCCCTGCGCCAGCTCTTCGCCGTTGCCGAGTCCTATCCCGATCTTAAGGCAAACACCAACTTTACGCAGCTCCAGGCATCGCTCGAGGATACCGAGAACAAGATTAGCTATGCACGCCAGAGCTACAACGATTGCGTGCTCAGCTACAACAACGCCATTCAGACGTTCCCGGCCGTCATCTTTGCCGGCATCTTCCAGTTTAAGGAGCGCCAGGGCTTCGAGGCCGCCGAAGCCGCCCGCCAGGCACCGACCGTCAAGTTCTAACAATCACGGCCGAGTCTTAATCGGGTATATGCATAAACCGCCCCGTCGAATGCATACTTCGACGGGGCGGTTTCCTTTTTCGCGTAGGTCCCCCTCTAAGCGCCGTGCATTTTTGGGAGTATTCAACATAACCAAGAGCATCGGGCGCCACGACAAAGGCCAAAGACTGCGAATATCCCTGCAAATCACCCGCTGTCAGCCCATAACCCCGCCCATCATTCGTAGAAAACATCGAGAAATCCCGATTTTTTGCCCGAGGTCGGTATGCAGGGGCCTTCGATTGCAGAATACTCGCAAAAATGCACGTCGCCATCACCCCCACATGGCGCGAACCAAAACAAAAGCGCGGCCTAAAAGGCCGCGCACCATCTTTAATTCAGATCTATATTGCCCGTAACGGCAGCGCCGAGGTAACGCAGGCCCGAGGGCAACCTTCCTTTCCGGCGCACTCCGCAGGACGAAAGAACCTCCGCCGCACGAAGTGCGCAGCGGAGGTTCTTTCATGTCCGAGGACGCGCCGGAAAGGATGGTTGCCCTCGGGCCGAACAGCTATGGCAGCTTACGCCACAGTGTAAACCCAGTTGTGCTTATCCTCGACAGCACCAGACTGGATACCAGTCAGGGTCTCGCGGAGCTTCTTCATCACAGGGCCGATCTCGGTGTAGCCAGCCGGGAAGGTCACGGTCTCATCGGCACCATAAACCTTATTGTCGATCTCGCCCACCGGGGAGATGACGGCGGCGGTGCCGCACAGGCCGCACTCCACAAAGGTGCCGGCCTTGACCTCGGCCCACTCGACGGGGCGCTGGTCGACGGTTATGCCCAGGTCCTGAGCAACCTGAACGAGCGAGCGACGGGTGATGGAGGGCAGGATGGAGTCAGTGTGCGACTGCGGAACGACGAGGGTGCCATCCTCCTTCACGAACAGAACGTTAGCGCCACCGGTCTCCTCGACATAGGTGCGGGACTCGGAGTCGAGATACAGGTTCTCGGCATAGCCCTCGCGATGGGCCTCCATCGTGGGCTTGAGGGACATGGCGTAGTTCAGGCCGGCCTTGATGTTGCCGGTGCCGTGCGGTGCGGCGCGGTCGTACTCGGAAACGCGCAGCTTGACGGGCTTGAGACCACCCTTAAAGTACGGACCGACCGGGGTCACGAGAATGCGGAACGTGTACTCAGGAGCGGGAGCCACGCCAATCACGTCACCGGAGCCGATCATAAACGGACGCACGTACAGGGTCGCGCCGGAACCGAAGGGCGGAACCCAGGCGGCGTTGGCAGAAACGACCTGCTTGACGGCCTCAACGAACTTGTCCTTGGGGAACGGGGGCATCTCGAGGCGCTGCGCAGAGTTGTACATACGCTCGGCGTTCATGTCGGGACGGAAGCAGACGATGCTACCGTCCTCGGCGGTGTAGGCCTTCAGGCCCTCAAAGACCTCCTGGCAGTAATGGAAGATGCCACCGCACTCGGAGACATGCAGGGTGTGGTCGGTAGTCAGGCCGCCCTCGTCCCACTCGCCATCCTTCCAATGAGCCTCGTAGCTGTAATCGGTCTTCATGTAGCCAAAGCCGAGGCTACCCCAATCGATATCCTTCTTCTCGACAGTCATATGTCGCTCCTTACATACACAGTTGCATACTCGCGAACCCGCACGCAAGGACCGAGGCCGACCGCGTCGCAACGTCGCACGCCCGGAGCGTAGAGCCGGACGGGACACGCGAACGGCATCAAAGCCGATGGCACGTCGATTCGCATGCACGAGATTGTACTCCCCGTACGCGTCTGATAAAACGCTTTTCTTTAACTAAGTAAAGTATTTTCATTTGACCGAAGCAAAAAGGCCCGCCACCGTAAGCGGTGACGGGCCTCAACTGCACGGTTTGCGCGCTGGCTCGATCTACGCGTTCTTTTTGCCCAGCTTTGCCTTAACCAGACCGACCACGGTCGGGATGATCGACACGGCAACGATGCCGATAATCAGCAGCTCAAAGTGCTCCTGCACAAAGGGAATGCCGCCAAAGAAGTAACCCAGCAGCGTAAAGAGCGTCGACCAGGTAATGCCGCCCAGCACGTTAAAAATGACAAAGTTGCGCCAGTGCATGCCGCCCATGCCGGCGATAAAGGGCACAAAGGTGCGGATAAACGGGAAGAAGCGACCCAAGAAGATGGCCAGGTGGCCCCACTTGTCCAAGAAATCCTCGGACTTTTTGATGCGCTCGGGCGTCATGGCCTTGACCTTGCCCGAGGCAATGATCTTTTTGCCAAAGAAATGGCCGATCATAAAGTTGCACTGATCGCCCAAGATGGCAGCGGCCCATGCAACGGCCAGCAAAGCCACGATGTTAAAGCCACCGTTGTGGGCAAAGAAGCCCGAGGCGAACAGCAGCGAATCGCCGGGAAGGAACGGGAAGAACACCACGCCCGTCTCGATAAAGATGATCAGGAACACGCAGCCGTAGGCCATAAGCGGGCCGGCGGCGATCCAACTGGCGATCGCGGTGCGCGGATCCTTAAGCAGCTCGGCAATGAAATTGATGAAACCCATGAAGTAAAACCTCTCAGTTGTGGGCGCGGACACGTCCAAGTTGACCAGTATACGGTTGCGGCGCGACCGTGCACACGACCCCACAAAAGCATGACTCCATTACCAGCAAGTTTGCATAACTGACACCTGTCACGCAAAGCCGTGAAAGATTGCTCTTCCTAATCCCTAGCGAATCGCTATACTTTATTGAATCGCATTGCCATGGCGCTAAGGGAGGGCGGCCGGTGAGCTTTATCAATACCATTCGCGAGGACATCAAGACCGTCCAGGCGCAGGACCCCGCCGCGCAAAACGGCCTGGTCATTTTCCTTTCGTACCCCGGTCTTCACGCCAAGTGGAATCACGTGCCCGAGCACTGGCTCTGGGAGCACGGCCATCGCTCGCTCGCCCGCGTGCTCTCGCAGCTCACCCGCCATATCACCGGCGTCGAGATTCATCCCGCCGCGCAAATTGGCAAGCACTTCTTTATCGACCACGCCATGGGCGTCGTCATCGGCGAGACCACCATTGTGGGCGACAACTGCGTGCTCTACCAGGGCGTCACGCTCGGCGGTACCGGCAACGAGACCGGCAAGCGCCACCCAACGCTCGGCAATAACGTCACTGTGGGCACGGGCGCCAAGGTGCTCGGCAACATCCGCATCGGCAACAACGTCAAGATCGGCGGCAACTCGGTCGTCGTCAAGGACGTACCCGATAACTGCACCGTCGTGGGCGTGCCCGGGCGCATCATCAAGCGCAACGGCTGCCGCGTGTTCGAGGAGAGCTTCGACGCCAAGCAGCACCGCGAGTACATGCCCGACGATGCCGCCGAGCAGTCCGCCCTCAACCGCCAAGGCATCACCGAAAATGCCCGCCGCGTCAAGGAACTCGAGCGAGAGGTGGCCGAGCTCAAGGCCCTCGTCGCCAAGCTCGTGGACGAACGCTAGGGCTGCGAACGGTACAGACCCGCATCAGCGCAAGAAGGCGCGCCAGGGAGTTCATCCCCGGCGCGCCTTGTTTCCGATGCGACAAAGGGGCTGTCCCTTTGTCGCATTAGGCGAACTGACTCAAGTAGAGGTCGGCATAGGCACCCTCGGCAGCCAGCAGTTCCTTATGCGTGCCTTGCTCGATAATGTTGCCGTGATCCATGACCAGAATCAGGTCGGCATCCACGATCGTCGACAGGCGATGCGCGATCACAAAGCTCGTGCGTCCGCGCATGAGCGCGTCCATGGCGCGGCCGATGGCGAGCTCGGTGCGCGTATCCACGCTCGACGTGGCCTCGTCCAGGATGAGAATCGCCGGGTTGTTGAGCAGCACGCGCGCAATGGTCAGCAGCTGACGCTGACCCTGGCTGATACTCTCGACATCGTTGGCCACCCGCGTGTCATAACCCTGCGGCATGGTGCGCACAAAGAAGTCGACCTGCGCGGCGCGAGCGGCCGCAACAATCTCCTCGCGCGTTGCCTCGGGACAGCCATAGGCGATGTTTTCGGCAATCGTGCCGTCGAACAGCCAGGCGTCCTGCAGCACCATGCCAAACTGCTGACGGAGCTCACCGCGGTTCATGAGGCGCGTATCCACACCGTCGAGCGTAATGCGGCCGCCGTCGATCTCGTAAAAGCGCATGAGCAGGTTGATGAGCGTCGTCTTGCCTGCGCCCGTGGTTCCCACCACGGCAATCTTCTGGCCCGGCTCGGCGGTAAACGACACGTCGCGCATGAGCGGCTTTTCGGGCGTGTAGCCAAAGCGCACATGCTCAAAAGTGACACGGCCCTCCACGCGACCCGACAGCTTGGCGGCCTCGTCCGGCAGTGGATCGGCCTCCATCTCGGGCTCATCGAGCAGGTCGAACACGCGCTCCGCACTCGCTAGCGCGCTCTGCAGCGAGTTGAAAGTGAACGACAGCTGCGTCATGGGTTCGGACGCCTCGTAGATAAACTGGAAGAACGCCTGGAACACGCCGACGGTCATGTGGCCGGCAACCAGCATGCTGCAGCCCACGAGCGCAATCACGATCTGCGCCAGGCGACCGATAAAGCGAACCGCGGGTCCGACGGCGTTGATCATAAAGTCGGCCTTGGTGCTCACGCGGGCCAGCTCGCCCGAGGCCTCGTGCACCTCGGCAGAGCTCTGGTGCTCGCGATTGAATGCGCGAATCACCAGACGGCCCGAATAGCCTTCCTCGACCGCGCTCGTGATTTTGGACACCCACTCCTGGCGCTCGCCGGTCACGTCATGCGTGCGACGCGAGACCACCTTGGTCACCAGCAGCGATACCGCCGTAAAACCCAAAAAGATCAACGTGAGCCTAACGCTATAGACGAACATCATGATGATGGCGCCCGTCACGGTACCGATCGATACCAGCAGCTGCAGCAATCCGCGCTGCATGCTCTCGGACATCTTGTCCAAGTCGTTGGTCGCGCGGCTGACCACTTCGCCGGGGCGATGCGCGTCAAAGTAGGCGAGCGGCAGGCGGCTGAGCTTCTGCGCGATGCGGTTGCGCAGGCGCAGGTTGAGTCGCTCGGCGACGCTCGACATCAAAAAGCTCTGCAACGCATAGAACGATCCGGCGGCCGTCCAGATCAAAAAGTAGACAAAGATGGTCTTACCGCACTGGTCCCAGGTGATGCTGAAGGTGGTTCCGCTGGCAAACGCCACCTGTATATGGCCCCACAGCTCGTCGATAACGTGAGCGCTGTATGCCGGCGCGGCGGTGTTAAAGATGACGTAGAACACGATGCTCGCAAACACGATGTAGAAGCGCCAATGGTCGCCGGCGGCCTCGCCCCACAAGCGGCGCACCGTCGCCCAGGTATCGCGGGGTTTCTCGTCCTCATCCTCGTCGTCCACATCGCGCATGCGCTCTGCCTCCACGCGGGCACGCTCGTCCTCGGCACGCTCGTTTTCCTCGTACAGCGCTTGGCGGCGAGCCTCACGCTCGGCCGCGGCCTTGGCAACGTCATCCAGCTCGGTCGGCGCGGCAGCCTGCTCGACCGCTTCGGCCGCGTCCGCAGCGGCGGCATCGATAGCGTCGCCGCGCTTCTTGAGCTCCTCGGTCATGCTACTCACCTCCCTTCATCTGCGATTCCGCGATGGCGCGGTATACCTCACAGGTTTCCATAAGCTCGCCATGCGTGCCCAAGCCCACGACCTCGCCGTCCTTGAGCACAACGATCTGGTCGGCGTGCAGAATCGTCGAGATGCGCTGCGCGATGATAAGCACCGCGGCGTCGCGCGTCTCGTCCTGCAGCGCATGGCGCAGGGCCGCATCAGTCTTAAAGTCCAGAGCAGAAAAACTGTCGTCGAAGATATACAGGTCGGCGCGCTTCATGAGCGCGCGGGCAATGGCCAGGCGCTGGCGCTGACCACCCGAGAAGTTCGTACCGCCCTGGGCAACCGGGGTATCGAGCCCCTGCGGTTGATCGAGCACAAAGGTACTCTGGGCAACCTGCAGCGCATGAAGCATGTCCGCCTCGGTTGCGTCCTCGTTGCCAAAGCGCAGATTGCTTGCCACGGTGCCCGAGAACAGCCACGCCTTCTGCGGCACATAGGCAATGCGCCCGCGAATCTCGTCTTGCGAAAGGTCGCGCAGGTCAACACCGTCCAGGTGGATGGCGCCCTTCGTGGCATCGTGAAAACGCAGCAAGAGCTTTGCCACCGTCGACTTACCCGAACCGGTCGAGCCCACGATCGCGGTGGTCTGCCCGCGACGACAGGCAAAGCTCAGGTCGCACAGGGTGTCCTCGTCGGCATCGTCAAAGCGAAACGACATGTGATCGAACACGGCGACCGCATCGGCCCCGTCCTTTGAGTCGGACGCGGCCGCATCGAGCGTACGCTGGCCATCGACGATGCTCGGCTTAATCTCCAGCACCTGCTGTGCGCGGTTCAGACATGCGGCGGCACGCGGAAGCGTCAGCACCACCATCTGGGCCATCATCACAAAGAACAGGATCAGAAGCGCGTACTCCAGCACCGCCGAGATGCTCGCGATCTGCATGGCGTGGGCGCCCACGCGGTTGCCGCCCACCCACAGTACCGCCACCTCGGCGATATTCATCAGAAAGAAGGTGGAGCTGTCGAGGCCCACAAACAGATGGTTGACTTTTATGGCGTTGGCGGCGTAGTCGCTAAACACCTCGTCCAGGCGCTGTTCCTC
>CAKUEU010000078.1 GCA_934646865.1 uncultured Collinsella sp.
GCCTTGTTGCAGAACTCGGCATCGCACAGGTTGGCGCGGCCCATCATGCAGATGTCGGCGGCGCCGTCCTCGATCAGCTCCTCGGCAATCCATGCCTCGTTAATGCGGCCGACCGTGGCGACGGGAATGTTGACGTGCTTTTTGATCTCGCGCGAGCAGGCGGCGTGCGAGGCCTGCTGCGTGCCGGCGGCGGGAATCGCGGAGCCGCGCTTGATGGTGGTGCCGCCCGACACGTGGATCATATCGACGCCGGCCTTCTCCAGGCGACGCGAGACATAGATCATATCGTTGAGAGTCAGGCCGCCATCGGTGTACTCGTCGCCCGAGATACGGACGTCGATGATGAAGTCCTTGCCGCAGCGCTCGCGAATCTCGGCGATGACCTCGAGCAAGAAGCGCATACGGGCATCGAGCGAACCGCCGTATTCGTCGGTGCGCTTGTTGTAGAGCGGGGTCAAGAAGCCACCGAGCATGCCGTGGGCGTGCGCCGCATGGACCTCGACGCCATCGACGCCGGCCTCCTGCATACGCACGGCAGCGTCGCCAAACTGGTGCGTGAGCTCATGGATCTCGTCAACCGTAATGGGGCGCGGTGCCTCGCGAGCATAGGACGGGCCCACGAAGGACGGGGCGATCAGGCGCGGCGTGCCCGGGATGTTAAAGGCCATATAGGCGGGGTGGAAGAGCTGCGGCATGATCTTGCAGCCGTACTCGTGCACGGCGGCGGCGAGCTTTTCCCAACCGGGGATGAACGTGTCATCGTAGCAGCACATGTCGCCCGGCAGATAGGTATAGGTGGGCTCGACGGTCACGACCTCGGTGATGATGAGGCCCACGCCGCCCTTGGCACGAGCGCGGTAGTGATCGACCAGGTCGTCGGTCACATAGCCGTGGTCGGCCAGGTTGGTGGACACCGGCGGCATAAAGACACGGTTCTTGACCTCGGTCGTACCGACCTTGATCGGGCTAAAGAGCATCGGATAGGCGGAGGACTCCATACAGGCTTCCTTTCGTTTGAGCCGCGTGGCGGCACTTGCTGATTCCCCTATCGTACCAGCAACCGCCCGGCGCACAGCCGCACGCACTCCCCGACCTTTTGCCCGACCCACAAAAAAGTTGCGGTGGAATACGGAGCAATTGAGGCTTTTGACAGCCAAAACAGTCCGTATTTCACCGCAACTGATAAGGGTGGGATGGATTAGAGGCCCAGGTAGGAGGTCATGCCTTCGACGGCGATCTTTGCGCCGGCTACGGCGTGGACCACGGTGAGCGGTCCGTTGACCACGTCGCCGGCGGCAAAGACACCCGGCACGGTAGTCATGCCGTGCTCATCGACCGATAACAGGCCGCGATGATCGGTCTCCAGGCCGCCCGTCGTCAGCACGAGCTTGTCCTTGGGCACCTGTGAGGCCGCGATGACGATGGTGTCGGCCGCGGCATGGTCGAGCTCTTCCTCGTAGCCCACCACGTTGTTGTCCTCGTCGAAGATAGCCGTCTCGAACACGGGGCCGTTATCGTCGATAGCGCAGATGGCCTTGCCGCACACGATCTCGGCTCCGTCGAGCTCGGTCAGCTCGACCTCATCATCGATGGCAGAGATGTGGCGCGAACGGGCATACACGGTGACCTTGCGAGCACCCGAGCGCAGCGCCGTGCGGGCCACATCCATGGCCACGTTGCCGGCACCGATAACCGCCACGTTCTGCCCGATCGCCACGCTTGTGGGATCGACCAGATAATCGATACCAAACAGCACGTTGCCGCGCGACTCGCCGGGAATGCCCAGCTTGCGGGCACGCCAGGTACCGGTACCCACAAAGACCGCGTCGTAGCCGTCGCGCAGCAGGTCATCGATATGCAGCGCGCCACCGATCGTGGTCGACGGGCGCACGCGCACGCCGAGCGAGCACATCACATGGCGATACTTTTGCACGAGCGAACGCGGCAGACGGAACTCCGGAATGCCGTACTCCAGCACGCCGCCGATCTCGGGGCGCTGCTCAAACACGGTGACCGTGCAGCCCAGCTGGGCCATCTTGATAGCCACGGTAATGCCGGCAGGGCCCGAGCCGACCACGGCAACCTGCTTGCCGCACGACGGCGCAGGCTTCCATTCCTTGCGGTCGAGGTACGCCGTGGAGATGTAGTTCTCGATGCTCGAGAAATGCACCGGCGTGCCTTTGCGACCCTGGATGCATGAACCCTCACACTGGCCGGAATGGTTGCACACCATAGAGCAGACCGCGCTCATCGGGTTGTTCTGGAACAGCAGCTCGCCTGCTTCCTCCAGACGACGCTGCTTAAACAGATCGATGACCTGCGGAATAGGCGTCTGCACCGGGCAGCCTTTGATCTGGCAGAACGCCTTTTTGCAGCCCAGGCAACGATTTGCTTCCTCGACGATATGGATAGCCACGCGATTCCCCTCTGATTCGCATCAACACAATAACGGGCAGTTCCAGATGCTGCCCAGTACCGGCAAGCCGGCCGCCCGCAGCGGCCGGCCGCCACGCTACATCTCCCGATGCGTACCTTCGCAGCGGGCAGACATGCGCTCGAGCGTCGTCAGACAACCAGCTGCTGTCGCCGGCACGCTGTTCTCGACCACACACGGAATGCCCGGACAGGCAGCGGCGGCCCAGGCAACGACGGGCTCAAAGTCATAACGACCCGTCTCGCCCACGCCGTGGCACACCAGACGCGAGCCCGTGCCATCGCACCAGCCAGCCTCATCCTCGTTATCCACGACCTCAAAATCCTTGGCATGCAGCACGCGAATCTTGCTGCCGCACAGATAGAGCATGTCCGACGTGATCTCCTGCGCTTCGCCGACAACGCTCGGATGCAGCAGCGACACCGGGTCGTAAATCACGCCGAGCGCCGAGCTCGGCACGCGCTCAAGCACCTCGCGGCAACGCTGGGGCGTGTTGACCGTCTCGTTCCAGCCGGGCTCAATCAAAATCTGACCGCCCATTGCCTCGGCACGACCACAGACATACTTGAGACCCTCAACAAACGCATCGAGTGCCTCGTCGGTCATGCGATCGTCCGCCACAGCGTTCTGCACGTTGGGACGACCGGTCTCGGTACCCACCGGGCAGCCGCCGAGCATCTTGGCAAAGTTCAGGCATGCCTCGTACTCGGCATAGTTATCCAGCAGCTGCTGGCGATCGGGGGTCGCCAGATTCTTATAACAACCGAACACGGCGACCGAAACGCCCGCCTCGTCGAGCACCGCACGCAGGTGGTCGGCAAGCTCGCGCGTAAGGCCCAAACGGTTGATGCCCATCGACTTATAGAGCACCTTGCTCGGCAGCTGGATGCACGAAAAGCCCAGCTCGCCTGCCATGCAAATGCGCTCCTCGACCGTCCCCTGCGGAAGGTCGTGCAGGCGCACGCCCGGAGTAATAGCCCCCACGCTATTCACATCCCTTGCAAGCGTTGATGCCCGGGGTGTATCCGCCAAACGGGTCCTCGATGGAGCACACGCCCGAGGGGGCCAACGGATCGCGCTTGCCGGCCAGCTTGTCGTGGTGCATGGTCTCGATATAGGCCAGCACGAGCGGCGCCACGCCCTTCGCGTCGTTTTTGACGATGGGCTCGCTCATGTAGTAGCCAAAGGTGCCCTCGCGGTGCGTGGTGTTGCCCAGGCCCGCGACCAGGCAGATGTTGTCGAGTGCCAGCTGCCCATCATGCTCGGACAGGCAGGTCTCGCAGATGCCGTCGAAGGCGCGACGGCCATGCTGGTAGTAGCGCTCGCCCAGCACGCCCAGGCGCACGCCCTTCATGATGGCGTTGGCGAAGATGGCGCTGCCGCTCTCCTCCAGGTAGTTGGGGGCAATGTTGGGCAGGTTGATGACCTGGTGCCACATGCCGGTCTTCTCGTCCTGATACGGCAGCATGGCGTCGATCAGGTCGTGGAACATCTTGCGGATCTCGTCCTTCTCGGCCGACATCGAAGGCGGCATGAGCTCCCAGGTATCGATGAGCGCCATGGCAAACCAACCCTCGGCACGCAGCCAGAAGTTGGCCGAAAGACCGGTGACCGGATCGCACCAGAACTGCTTGCGGCTCGCGTCGTAGGCGTGATAGTACAGGCCGTTAAGCGGGTTGCGCATAAGGTCGTGCACGACTTGGAACATATGGAAGCTGTCCGAGCAGGCGCGGCGGTTGTGGAAGCTCAGCTCGTACTGCATGTAGAACGGCTGTGCCATGTACATGCCATCGAGCCAAATCTGGTTGGGGTAGACGGCCTTGTGCCAGAAGACGCCCTCTTTGGTGCGCGGCTGGGTCTCGAGCTGGCGATAGATCGTGTCCATGGCGGCGCGGTACTTGGGCTTGCCCACCAGGTCGTACAGCTTGTAGAGGGTCTTGCCCGCATTGACGTTGTCGAGGTTGTACTCCTCGGGCTTGTAATGCTTGATGGTGCCGTCTTCCTGGACAAAGAAGTCGATGTAGTCGTCGGCAAACGTCAGATAGCGCTGCTCACCCGTGATCTCGTACAGCTCGATGAGCGCCTTGATCATGCAGCCATCGATGTAGTTCCAGGTGTTCTCCTTGCCGGCACGGAGCTTTTCGATGTTCCAAGCGGGTGCCTGCGGCGTAGACGTCTCGATCAGCTGCTCGATGTAGCTATCCAGAATCTGATTGCAACCCATTGCTGTCCCCTCTGACGTTGATGATGGGTGAACGTTAACCTTAGTGTAACGCGAACGGGGAATGTAGGGTGAACGTTAACCCTACATTCCCCGCGAACGGCAGGCTTTTAGCGGCAAACGGCAACAAGCCCCGCGGCAATTCGATGCGCTAGACGCTCATAGCCGGCCGGGCTGTAGTGCAATCCGTCCGGCATATATAGCTCGCGGTGCTCGGGCAAAAACGGGCTGATGCCGCTTTGCGCGTACAGGTCGATCACCGGCACCGAATAGTGATCGCAGACCTCGAGCATCGCCTTTACGTAGGCGATCTGCGTCAGGCCCAGGTGGTTGAGCTCACCGCTTGCCGGGATATCCTTCTCGTGCTTGCCACTCGTCTTGCACGGGGTCATAAACACCAGCTTCGCCTGGGGCGAGCGCGCGGTGATGGTGCGGATCAGGTAGTCGAGTGCACCGTAGAACTCGTGCACGTCCGTGCTGCCCAGCTGTCCCAACGGCACGTTGCGGCTAAAGTCGTTAACGCCGCCAAAGACAATGTAGACATCGGCCGCGTCATCGATGCCGTCCAGGCGCTCGACAAACGAATCGGTGCGGTCGGCCTTGATGGCAATGCGCGAGCCCTTGATGCCAAAGTTCTCGACCGTAGCGCCACCCAACAGCGCGCCCAGGTGCGAGGTCCACGAAATATCGTTGCCTCCCCCACCGCAGCCGTTATCGCCCCAGGTCGTCGAGTCGCCAAAACAGCAAATGGTCGACTCGCTCAAGCCCTTCGTTTCCATAATCTTCTCCTCACCCGCCCATCGGCGGTCTTATAGGTATCTATCGTTCATCCGCAGCATACCGAGGGCCTATGCACGAGTGCCAGCCGCAGCATGACAATCGAGCCACTCGATATCCTCGGCAAGGTGCGTCACGCCCAGATGGTGTCCACCCGGACAAACCTCATGACGCAATCCCTCGCCACAACCCAGCAGCTCGTAGGCGTCGCGCACGATATCGAGCTGCTCATCGACATTTGCTAGACCGCGAACGCCGTTTAGATGGTCCTCCTCGCAGCTTTGCACCAGCAGTGGACGTGGCGCGATGAGCGAGGCGATATCGCCCATGTCAAGCAAGCGCCAGAGTCCGGGCGTGTAATTGCAGCTGCAATTACCGTTAAGGTGCATCAGGGAATCGTCGACACCATACAGATAGCCCGAGACAAACGCCTTGCGTACGCGTGGGTCGAGAGCAGCCAGATACAGCGTCATGTAGCCGCCGCCCGAAAAGCCAAAGCAGCCCAGGTCGTCCATGGCAATGTCGCCGCGCGCCTCCAGGTAATCAATCAGACGCATGTTGTCCCAGGCGTTGAGGCCCGCGACCGTAAGGCCCAGTGGCTCGGCCATGCGTGCCTGGTTCAGGCACGTGCCGCGCAGGAAGCTATTCTCGTCGTCGCCCTGACCCTTCCAGTCGCGACGGTATCCCCAGCCGCGGGCGTCGGGGCAGACGGTCACATAGCCCATACGCGCCAAGCGCAGGCCGTAGTCGTAGTTAAACTTGCGGACCGCATCATCAACCGCCGGCACGCCCGTAACGCCGGCAATACTTGCGGCGCCCGCGCCCTGGTGGCCATGTGGGCAGATATAGCAGTGCTTGAGTCCCTGCTCGTCAAGCTTTGGGCGAGACGGTTCCAACAGGTAGAACGGCATCCACACATCGCGCTCAACCTGCAGCAATGCATGGGTGCGCACAATGCCGCCGGCAATCCGTACGCGGCCGAGTTCACGAACCTCAATCGAGGCACGATCCATAAGCGAAAGACCCAAGACATCGTATAGGCGAGCCCTGGTCGCAACCTTCCACGCCTCAAAGTCCGCAGGCGTCTTGCCCGCAAAGGCCGCTTTGCGTCCTTCGCGCTTCAGTCGGGCGCGCAGAGCAGGCTCGTCCTCGTAGTAAGTCTCGATATGCACCGTACGGCCGTCGGCAGACAGGTCGGCTGTCTCCACCGCATCGCCGTCGCCGCCCTCGGGATCCCAGTCATCCGCCCCGGCAAGCACGTGCCCACGTGCATAGCGCTCTGCATCCCGATCGCCCAGGCGATGTGCCCACGGCGCCCAGGCGCTCGTATCCCCTGCCGGGCCAAACAAGGCGCCGCCGCCATACAAAGCGGTATCGCGTGCGGTCGGCTTGTTCCAATCCCACCAGCCCTCGGGTGAAATATGGGCGCCAAGCCAGCAATCGATCAACACGGTCTGGGCCC
>CAKUEU010000079.1 GCA_934646865.1 uncultured Collinsella sp.
TTATTGTGCCCTGTGCGATTGCTCATGTCGACAAGGGCCGCTTTGCGCGTATTTGCGGCATCGTGCGTCTTTTCCTGACAGCTTTGTTTTTGATTCCCCTTACTCCGGCTAATTTGCTGCCCGTGTTCTATGTGCTGCAGACGGTTGCGTACTCGTTATTTGCTCCAATTAAATACTCAATTTTTCAAAAAGCAGCCGATTCTTCGATGCGCTGTTCACTGATTTCGGTTCAAAGCCAGATGGTGGCGGTGGGTGCCGTTCTTTTCTATCTGCTCAACGCTGTGTTGAGTAGCGTTGTGGGTATTCGGGTTGTGCTGCTTGTTGCGCTTGGGATTTCTTCTCTGGCGTATGTCCCCGCGCTATTTCGCCTTACAAGTCAAAGGTCATGAGCGACCAGGCATCGATAACTTATATATCAACGCAATAAACCCGAGCGCGAGGGCGTTTGGGTTTATTATTGAAGCGTATGTAACCTGGCGGCGCCACACCGCCTGTTAGTAGGGAGACACATGAACGTTCTGGTCGTCAACGCAGGATCTTCGACCCTTAAGTATCAGGTCATCGATACCAAGTCCCATAAGGTGTCCGCAAAGGGCTCCTGCGAGCGCGTCTGCTTTACCGGCGGTACCTTCACCCACGCTGCCAACGGCTCCAAGAAGGTGACCGAGAACATCGAGTTCCCCGACCACAAGGTCGCCATCGAGGTCGTCCTGAAGGACCTCGAGGCCAACGGCGTCAAGATCGAGGGCATCGGCCACCGCATCGTTCAGGGCGGTTGGTACTTTGGCGATTCCTCCCTCGTCGACGAGGACGTTCTTGCCAAGATCCGCGAGGTCGCCCCACTCGCCCCGCTGCACAACAACCCCGAGGCCAACGTTATCGAGTTCTGCCTGGAGCAGTATCCCGACCTGCCCAACGTCACGGTCTACGACACCGCTTTCCACTTCAACATGCCCGAGGTCGCCAAGACCTACGCCCTGCCCAAGGACGTCTGCGACAAACTGCACATCCGTAAGTACGGCGCCCACGGCACCAGCTACCGCTACATCTCCAAGAAGGTTGCCGAGATGACCAACGGCGAGGCCCGCAAGGTCGTCGTGTGCCACATCGGCTCCGGCGCTTCCCTGTGCGCTATCGAGGACGGCAAGTGCATGGACACCACCATGGGCCTTACCCCGCTCGACGGCGTCATGATGGGCACCCGCTGCGGTTCCATCGACCCGGCTACCGTGTGCTACCTGCAGCGCGAGGGTGGCTACACCTTCGACGAGGTCGACGAGATGATGAACAAGAAGTCCGGCCTCATGGCTGTGACCGGTGGCAAGACCAACGACTGCCGCAACGTCGAGGAGCTCGCCGCTGCTGGCGATCCCGAGGCTCAGCTCGCCTTCGATATGTTTGTCTACAAGATTGCCGCCAAGGCCGCCGAGATGGCAACCTCCATGTGCGGCATGGACACGCTCGTCTTTACCGCCGGCATCGGCGAGCACGCTCCGGCTGTCCGCGCCGGTGTGGCCGACCGTCTGGCCTTTATGGGCGTCAAGATGGACCATGCCCGCAACGCCCTGCGTGGCGACGGCGCGTGGTGCCTGTCCGCCAAGGATTCCAAGGTCAAGATCTTCGTCATCCCCACGGATGAGGAGTTCATGATCGCTTCCGACGTTGAGCGCATCGTCAACGGCAAGTAATTGATGCAAGGGGAGGGGACTGGATGGCCTTGTGCCGTTCAGCCCCCTTTTATGCGCTTTGGGCGAAGAGTTTAATAGATATTTATTGAATTCTGATAACTTCTTATTAAGGATACGGCCGCCTTATGGGTTTGCCGACCGTTCTGTAATCACGAAGGAGTCTCATGAACGTACTTGTTGTCAACGCCGGCAGCTCGAGCCTTAAATATCAGCTTTTGGACACCGATACCCGCGAGGTTTTCGCCAAGGGTAACTGCGAGCGTATCGGCTCGGAAATGGGCATCTTTGGCCACTCCGAGAACGGTGGTGCCAAGCAGACCGAGGAGATTCCTTTCCCCGACCACCGCTCGGCTATCGCGCGCGTGCTCGAGGAGCTCGAGAAGACCGACTTTACGATCGACGGCATCGGCCACCGTATCGTTCAGGGCGGCTGGTACTTCGATGATTCTGCGGTCGTCGACGATGAGGTCATGGCCAAGATCCTTGAGGTGGCGCCGCTTGCCCCGCTGCACAACTACGGTGAGGCCGCAGCGATTGAGTATTGCCGTGAGAAGTATCCGGAGCTGCCCAACGTGGCCGTCTTCGATACGTCGTTCCATATGACGATGCCCGAGGTCGCCTACACCTACGCCCTGCCCAAGGACGTCTGCGACAAGTATCACGTGCGCAAGTACGGCGCCCACGGCACGAGCCACCGTTACGAGTGGATGATGGCCAAGGAGATCCTGGGCACGCGCTGCCACCGTCTGCTGTCGTGCCACCTGGGCAACGGCGCCTCGCTCGCCGCTATCGAGGACGGCGTATGCCGCGATACCACGATGGGCCTCACGCCGCTCGACGGCCTGATGATGGGTACCCGTTGCGGTTCCATCGACCCGGCCACCGTGTGCTACCTGCAGCGCGAGGGCGGCTACAGCTACCAGGAAGTCGACGACATGATGAACAAGCAGTCCGGTCTGCTTGCCATCTCGGGTATCTCCAACGACGCCCGCGACATCCGCACCCGCGCCTCCGAGGGTGACGAGCGCTGCCTGCTCGCCTTCGACATGTTCGCCTACAAGGCCATGCAGCAGGCAGGTTCCATGATTGCCTCCATGGCTGGCGTGGACACCATCACCTTTACCGCCGGCATCGGCGAGAACGACTGGTCGATCCGCAAGGCCTTCTGCGACTGCTTTGAGTGGCTGGGCGTGCGCATCGACAACAACAAGAACCGCGAGGCCGTGGGCAACGGCCCGCAGGTCATCAGTGCCGCCGGCTCCACCGTCACGGTCATGGTCATCCCCACCGACGAGGAATACATGATCGCCCACGACGTCGAGCGCCTAACCGGGAACAACTAGCGCATTCGTCTGCAATTGAGAGAAAGGCCTCCAGAGCATCAGCTCCGGAGGCCTTTTTGCTGTCGGGTGGAAATCTCAGTCCCAAAGTAATCAACACCAGCAACGCTCGCGCTTCCAGCAGTGGCACCCGATCATTCAGATTCTCAGCCCCAGCTCGTAGCCAAGCCGCCGTCCACCCCGGATTCCCTAAATGCCATGTGGCGGTAGGGTCCCTACAGGGTAAAGCTCTGAAAACATCCCGCAGGACGGGGGAAGCCCCCGCCGCACGTAGTGCGCAGCGGGGGCTTCCGACATGTCCGAGGACGTTTTCAGAGCTTTACCCTGTAGGGACCCGAGGGGATACGTCCGCTACTCAGCCATCTGAGCCTGGACGGCGGTGATGGCCACGACACCCACGATGTCGTCGGCAGAGCAGCCGCGCGACAGGTCGTTGACCGGCTTGGCAATGCCCTGCAGGATGGGGCCGTAGGCGTCGGCGCCGGCGAAGCGCTGGACCAACTTGTAGCCGATGTTGCCGGCCTCGAGGTCGGGGAACACGAGTACGTTGGCCTTACCGGCGACAGAGGAGCCGGGAGCCTTGAGCTGGGCGACGGTGGGGACGATAGCGGCATCGAGCTGCAGGTCGCCGTCGATGGCGAGCTCGGGAGCCTTCTCCTTGCAGAACTTCACGGCCTCTTGGACCTTCTTGGCGACCTCGCCGCCGGCGGAGCCCATGGTGGAGTAGGAGAGCATAGCCACGTGCGGCTCGACATTGCCCATGAAAGTGGACCAGGAGTGAGCCGAGGCGATGGCGATCTCGGAGAGCTCGTCAGAGGACGGGTTGATGTTGAGGCCGCAGTCGGCGAAGATCAGCGTGCCGTCGGTGCCAAACTGCGGGGTGTCGGTGCACATCACAAAGAAGGCCGAGACCAGCTTGGTACCCGGAGCGGTCTTGAGGATCTGCAGCGCGGGGCGCAGGGTGTCGGCGGTGGAGTGGCAAGCGCCGGAGACCAGGCCGTCGGCATCGCCCATCTTGACCATCATGGTGCCAAAGTAGGTGGCATCCATCACCTGGGCGCGAGCCTGCTCGATGGTGACGCCCTTCTTAGCGCGGAGCTCGGCAAACTTCTGCGCGTACTCCTCGTGCTTCTCGGCGTTGCGCGGGTCGATGACGGTGGCGCCGGGAACGTCGATCTCGTCGGGGTTGCCCAGGATGACGATCTTGGCCAGACCCTCCTCGATGATCTTAGTAGCCGCGACGATGGTGCGCGGATCCTCGCCCTCGGGCAGGACGATGGTCTTAAGGTCGGCCTTGGCGGCAGACTTCATACGGTTTAGGAAATCGCTCATGTTACTCCTTACAAGCGTTTCGCTAAGCTCCAGGCACCCGGCTGTTCACGAATAAACCCGCTGCTAGCGGGTTTACCTTTCAATTATGTTCGCCGCGGTGCTTGAGCTTTCCTTGTGTGGCAAGCTCATTATAGGACGCATTAGCGCTATAATCGCTCTGATAAATATGTCTCGACGTATGTTCGAGAAAAAGCCCAGTTAAAAAGCGTGTGGCTTTTGACAAGGAGTATCGATGCAGATTACCTCAGGCCTGCCTGAAGGCTTTAATGCCGGTGCGTACGACATGATTGTTGTCGGTGCCGGGTACGCTGGTGCCGTTTGTGCCCGCCGTCTTGCCGAGACTATCGGCTATCGCGTTGCCGTTCTGGAGCGTCGTAGCCACATTGCAGGCAATGCCTACGACTGCGCTGACGAGGCTGGAATTCTGATCCACGAGTACGGTCCGCACATTTACCACACCTTTAACGAGCGCGTGCACAATTTCCTGTCGCGCTTTACCAAGTGGACGGACTATCAGCACAAGGTGCTTGCCAACATCAACGGCACTCTTATGCCCGTGCCCTTCAACCATGCGAGCCTCAAGCTTGCTTTTGGCGATGAGCGCGGCGAGGAGCTGTATCAGAAGCTCGTGGAGACCTTTGGCAAGGACGTCAAGGTGCCCATTATGGAGCTGCGCAAGAAGAACGACCCGGATCTTGCCGAGGTCGCCGATTACGTCTACGAGAACGTCTTTTTGCATTACACCATGAAGCAGTGGGGTCAGACGCCCGACCAGATCGATCCCTCGATCACTGGTCGCGTTCCCGTCTTTGTAGGCGATGACGATCGCTACTTCCCGCAGGCCCCCTTCCAGGGTATGCCGCAGGACGGCTACACTGCGCTGTTCGAGCATATGCTCGATCACGACCTGATCGATGTGTTCTGCGACGTGGACGCTCGCGATCTCTTTGAGATCGATGAGACCACCGTCAAGGTCGACGGTAAGGTTTATGGCGGCGAGATCGTCTACACCGGTCCGCTCGATGAGCTGTTCAACCTCGACCTAGGTGCCCTGCCGTACCGCACGCTCGATATGAAGTTCGAGACGCTCGATATGGATCAGTTCCAACCCGTGGGCACCGTCAACTACACCACGAGCGAGGACTACACGCGCATTACCGAGTTCAAGAACATGACCGGTCAGGTCCTGCCCGGCAAGACCACCATCATGAAGGAATACTCCAAGGCCTATACGCCCGGCTCGGGCGAGACGCCGTACTACGCCATTCTTGAGCCCGAGAACCGCGAGCTCTACGAGCGCTATCTTGAGCGCGTCCAGAACCTGACGAACTTCCACCCGGTGGGTCGCCTGGCCGAGTATCGTTACTACGATATGGACGCCGTGACCAATTCCGCCCTCGATCTTTCGGATGAGATTATCGCCTGCCATGCATAAAGTCATAACATTCGGTATTCCCTCGTATAACGCCGCCAAGGACATGGACCATTGCATCACCTCCATCCTGGAGGGGAGCAATTATGCCACCGATGTCGAGATTATTGTCGTTGACGACGGCTCCAAGGACGAGACGGCCGCCAAGGCCGATGAGTGGGAGGCGCGTTACCCCGGTATTATCCGCGCAGTGCACCAAGAGAACGGCGGCCACGGTGTCGCCGTCCTTTCGGGCCTGCGAGAGGCGCAGGGCACCTACTACAAGGTCGTAGACTCCGACGACTGGCTCGACGGCGCGGCCCTTTCGACCATGCTGTCGATCCTGCGCGGCTTCGAGGAGCGCGACCAGCGCGTCGACCTGTTTATCTCCAACTACGTGTACGAGAAGGTCTACGAGGGCACGCATACCGCTATTGGCTACAAGTTTGCCCTGCCGCGCAAAAAGATTTTCACCTGGGATCAGATCGGGCACTTCCGTCTGGACCAGAATCTGCTTATGCACAGTCTGTGCTATCGCACGGACGTGCTGCGCGAGTCCAACCTGCCTATGCCGCCGCACACCTTCTACGTGGATAACATCTACGCCTATGTGCCGCTGCCGCGCTGCAAGACCATGTACTACGCCGACATCGACCTCTACCGCTACTTCATTGGCCGCGAGGGCCAGAGTGTCAACGAGGCTACGATGGTCAAGCGTCTGGACCAGCAGTTCCGCGTTACGCGCATTATGATGGAGTCGTTCCATCTGTACGGCGATGTTGAGTCTTCGCGCCTGCGCTCGTACATGATGGGCTACTTCACCATGATGATGGCGATCTGCTCGGTGCTCACCAAGCTTTCCGAGGAAGAATGCGCCGATGAGCGCCTGAAGACGCTGTGGAATGATCTGAAGGCTTACGACGAGCGCATGTATCGTCGCGCACGTTATGGTGTGGTGGGCTTCTTTACCAATCTGCACGGACGGGCCGGAGACAAAACCACACTCGGCCTATACCGTCTTGCCTCAAAGATCTTCAAATTCAACTAGC
>CAKUEU010000080.1 GCA_934646865.1 uncultured Collinsella sp.
AATGTTGCGGTCGCAGGGGATATAGCTAAACGGCTCCTCGGCGTAATAGAAGGAGTTCGAGGTGCCCTGCTCAAAGCTGTAGCGGGTGTAGGGCGTGAGGTCGGCGAGGGACAGCTGCGGGCGGCGGGCGAGCGGGTGGCGCTCGCTTACGAATACGTGGACCTTCGCGTCAAAGAGGGGGTGGAAGCTCGCGCGTGCGTCGGTAAAGGCTTTCTGCAGGACGCGGGCGTTAAAGTCGTCTAGATAGAGGATGCCGATGTCGCTGCGAAACGCGCGGACGTCATCGATGATCTGCGACGTGGTGGTCTCGCGCATGATGAAATCGAACTTGCTGTCGCGGCAGCGCTCGACCACGTTGACGAATGCCTCGACCGAAAAGGCGTAGTGCTGGGCGGAGATGGCAAGGCGGGCTTGCGGGGTGCCGCCGTCCTCGTAGCGGGCCTCGAGCATATCGGCCTGCTCTACAACCTGGCGCGCATAGCCCAAAAGCTCGGTGCCGTCGTTGGTGAGCGTGACGCCGCGGCTGGAGCGCGTAAAGATCTCCAAGTGGAGCTCCTGCTCCAGGCTTTTGACGGCGTTTGAGATGTTGGACTGAGCGGTATAGAGGCGCTGGGCTGCGGCGTTGATTGAGCCGGACTCTGCCACGGCGATCAGAAAACGAAGCTGCTGAAGGGTCATCGACGCCATCCTTTCGATTGCTATCTATAAAACCGATAACAGGTTAGCGCTTTTAAGTGATTGACCGAGTGAAACAATGCTCGTACTATTCAAAACACACAAAGGCGGTAGGTAATTAAGCCGACCACGGAACCGGGATGCGAAAGGAGACCCGCATATGAATTGCTTACCAAGACGAATGCCGGGCTCCTGTTTGCGCCCGTCGGCGTGATCAGGAGACAGCGACTTACTTCTCTCTTATTTATTTGCTTTCGTTCGATCAAGGAGATCATCATGAGCCAGTTCATCAACAACCCCGAGCACACCTTTGGTTTCGATACCCTGCAGCTGCACGTTGGCCAGGAGAGCGCCGATCCCGCATCCGATGCCCGCGCCGTGCCTATCTATCAGACCACGAGCTACGTGTTCCGCAACGCCCAGCACGCCGCCGACCGCTTTGGCCTTGCCGATGCCGGCAACATCTACGGCCGTCTGACCAACTCCACCCAGGGTGTCTTTGAGGACCGTATCGCCGCGCTCGAGGGCGGCGTGGCCGGCCTCGCCGTTGCTTCCGGTGCTGCCGCTATCACCTACACCCTGCAGGCACTCGCCCAGGCCGGTGACCACGTGGTGGCCCAGAAGACCATCTACGGTGGTTCCTACAACCTGCTGGAGCACACGCTCTCCCAGTTTGGCGTCGAGACCACGTTTGTCGATGCCCATAACCTGGACGAGGTCGAGGGTGCCATCAAGGACAACACCACGGTCATCTACCTCGAGACGCTCGGCAACCCCAACTCCGACATCCCCAACATCGACGCCATTTCCGAGGTCGCCAAGAAGCACGGTCTGCCGGTTGTCGTCGACAACACCTTTGGTACCCCGTATCTGTTCCGTCCGCTGGAGCACGGTGCCAACATCGTCGTCCACTCCGCAACCAAGTTCATCGGTGGCCACGGAACCTCGCTGGGCGGTGTGATCGTCGACGGCGGTAACTTCGATTGGAAGGCAAGCGGCAAGTACGCCCAGATCGCCGAGCCCAACCCCTCCTACCATGGCGTCTCGTTTGCCGAGGCTGCTGGTCCTGCCGCCTTCGCAACCTATGTCCGCGCCATCCTGCTGCGCGACGAGGGCGCTTGCATCAGCCCGTTCAACGCCTGGATCCTGCTCCAGGGCACCGAGACCCTGTCGCTGCGCGTCGACCGTCATGTCGAGAACACCAAGAAGGTCGTCGAGTTTCTGAACGGCGACAGCCATGTTGCCAAGGTGAACCACCCGAGCCTGCCCGAGCATCCTGATCATGAGCTCTATCAGAAGTACTTCCCCAACGGCGGTGCCTCGATCTTCACCTTCGAGATCAAGGGCGGCCAGGAGGCGGCTTGGAAGTTCATCGATCACCTGCAGGTGTTCTCGCTGCTCGCCAACGTGGCCGACGTCAAGTCGCTCGTCGTGCACCCGGCTACCACCACGCACTCCCAACTCTCTGCCGAGGAGCTCGCCGAGCAGAACATCACGCCCTCCACGATCCGTCTTTCCATTGGTACCGAGAACGCCGAGGACATCATTTGGGATCTGAAGCAGGCCTTCGCCGCACTGGACGAGTAAGGCGACTTGTGCAAGGACCCCTTGCGACTCGATAGGTATAACTGCATAAAATGCCTGCTCAAGGCGCCTGTGCGAACAATGTTTGCACAGGCGCCTTTTCTGCATAGAGAGGGCACTAAAACAGGGTTTTTGAGATGCTTTATGCATTCGAGTTGTGGAAAACTCCTGTTGAGAGGATGTGAGTTTTACGCAATTGACGTGCACCTTTTGAGAAAAACCGCAGGTCGCGAATTGCTCGGGGTACTATGCAGCGCGATCGAATCACACGCAGCTCAAACGCAGCAAAAACGCACTACGGAGGTTTCCAGCTACATGAGGATCGATTCACGAAAACCGAAAGCCGCCGCCCTTTCCGCCGCTCTGGCTGTGGCACTTTTGGCGGGCGCCGGCGCAACTGATGCCCACGCCGCAACACTGTCCGATGCGGTAGGGTCTACGCCGTCCGAGGCGACGCTGGTACAGCCCGTCGACTATCGCGGCGATGGCTATGGTTCCATGCAGGAGTGGAACGCCTCGATGGAGGCCAAGCGCGATTCCCTGGAGATGCGCGCACAGATCATCATGAACATGTATGGCGACTATGCCACCGATGATGAGTGTGCTGTCTTGCAGGGCTGCATCGACGGTGCGGGTAACCTTTTGACGATGGGGGAGGTCGACGCCAAGTCGACCGAGCTCGACGAGCTTCGCTCCACGCTTGAGAATGCCAAGCGCGAGGCTCTTGAGGCTGCGGCTGCCGAAGCCGAGGCTGTTGAGGCCGCGCAGGCTTCGTATTACAACGCTGGTTATGGCTCGTCCAACACGTCTGTCGCGTCTTATGCGAACGGGTCGGGTCTGACGCGCTCGAGCGGCGTCAATAGCTATAACGGCCGCCGCGAGACCTATTACAGCAGCAATGTGCTTTACCACTATCGCACGGGCGAGTGGACCCAGGATTCCGAGGGCTTCTGGCGTGATTCCGATGGCTATTACGTTGTGGCTGCGGGCGATATGGCCCAGGGCTCGACCTTTACGGGCTCCAAGGGTGATTGTAAGGTCTATGACTCTGGCTGCGCTGCCGGAACCACCGACTACTACACTGGCTGGTAATTAGCCAAAAGCCAATAGGCAGATGACGGGCGGAGGCCTTTGCGATGCTTTCGGGCAAACGTAAAGGCCTCCGCCCTGTCTGTGCGCTTGAGCTAACAGAGCCCTTACCGTGGCGGTACGCCGCGCATATGGGCGCAGGGCACACTAGTTCATGAGAAATAGGGTCTTTCTCGTGGAGGAAGTGGTCTTGTGAACGCTCGAGATATCGCCGTCGCCGCCGTCGCATTGATGCTTGGCTGTCTTGGCCCTACCGCCGCGCTTGTCGCGGGCATGCAAGGATCGTGCGGGGCCGCTCCTATCGTGGTCGGTGCGCTGATCGCGGCCGCGCTGCTGGGAAGCGCGGGCGTGGCCCTTTGTCGCGATGACGAGGACGAGGCTCCGGAGTCGCAGCTCTAACCGTCGGAACGCCGACCACTGGTTATAGATGAAGATGAAAGCCGCCGCAAGGGGGAGTGCTCCTTGCGGCGGCTTTACTGTCGAGTCTGTTGACGTGGCGAATCGGGCGCTACCAGCTTGCCTCGATATCGCGAATGCGCTGATAGAGCCATTCGTTCTGAGGCGTCTGGATATCGTGCTTGGCTGCCAGGCGGCAAATGGTGCCCGCGAACTCCTCGACCTCGGTTTGGCGTCGCGCGACGCGGTCTTGCGCCATCGACGGCATGCCGGCGGGATCGAGCCCCTCGATGAGGTGCACCATCTGCGTCAGGTCTGCTTCGGTCAGCTCGATGCCTTCGGCGTTGGCGACTGCAAGCGCCTCGCGCATGGCGGAAACAAAGCAGCGACGCTGCTCGAAGCCCTGTTCCGTGGCGCTTCCGTACGTGCCGCCGTAGGCCATACAGGTCTGGTTGATGCCGTCGTTGAGCATGAGCTTGGCCCACATGCGGTGTGCGATGTCGGTCTCGACGGTATGGGCGATGCCGCAGCGCGCGTAAAGCTTATCGATGGCGGCAACGGTCTCGGGGTCGGTGCCGGCGGCCGCGCCAAAACGAATCTCACCGGTGTTGGTAAAGGTGAGCTCGCCGTTGAGGAATACGGCATCCATACCCTGGCAGATTCCGAGGACGGTGTGCTTCCAGCCAAAGCGCTCGGCGATTTTTTGCTCGCTGGTAATGCCGTTGCACAGCGAGGCGATGAACGTATTGGGGCCCACGATGTGCTCCATGGTCTGGATCGCCTGGTTGAGTCCGGTTGTCTTGACCGTGAGGATGACCAGATCGGCGGGCATGGCCTCGCTGGCGCGGACGGACTTGAGCGCGCAAGGTTTGCCGTTGACGGTGAGCGCGTCGTTTGCGTGACGATCGAAGCGTGCGTCGTCCATAACGTATTCGACGGCGTCGTTGCCGAGCGCCTGGGCGATCATGCTGCCGTAGAGCAGGCCGACACCGCCTTTGCCGATAAAGGCGACCTTGTTGATCTGCATGTGAATCATCTCCCCATAAAAAGGCGCCCGCGTGCGGGGCGCCTGATGGATTGTAAGCCGCCGGAGCGCCTTGTATGTGCGGGACGGCGGATATATAGAAGAACGGATGCGCTGGACTTATGCCGCGGGGCAGACCGCAAAGACGCGCGCGGGGTACCCGACGCCATCGCGAACCTTGGGGAAGGTGCAGAAGATGACGGCGCCCGTGGCGGGAAGCTCGTCCAGATGGTCCATGACTTCGATCTGATAGCGGTCGACCGAGAGGATGTATTGCTCGCCGGGGTAGGGGTAGGCGTCCTCGCGCGTGGTCACGGTCGCGGGGTCGGTGTCTGCCGGCTCGTGGCCGATAGCGCCGATGTTGCGCTCTTCAACGAGCCACTTGATGGCGTCGAGGTCCCAACCGGGGTAGTGGGGCTGGCCGTCCTCGTCCTTGTTCTCGAGGTCGGCGAGCTTTGACCAATCGGAGCGGAAAGCGACAAAGGCGTCCTCGGGAATGCGGCCATGCTCGTCCTCCCAGGCTTTAAGGTCCTCGACGGTTAGGATAAAGTCGGGGTTTGCGGCGCACTCCTCGTGCTTGTCAATCACGCAGAGCGGATGCATAAACTCAATGGGCTCGATCTCGCCGAGGGAGCGGCCGTCGACATGGAAGTGGCGCGGCGCGTCGACGTGGGTACCGTACTGCGAAGCGACCGAATACTGAAAACAGCGCATGGGCGCGAGAATGTCCTCGGGCGTGTCGGGCAGGTAGTCGAAAAGCTTGGTGGACTCGAACGGCTTAAAGCCAAACCAGTGCGGGGTGTCGCACGAGAGCGTGTGGGTGAGGTCGACCCAGCGATAATCGGCACTTTTGAGCTGGGAGGCGAGGTTCCAAAGGTCGAGCGCGGGCATGATTGGCTCCTTTCATCGGGCTTTTTACTGATGTTAAAGCGGCGCCGTGACGGCTCGATTTCCGCTGCGTTACGATACGTTCTCAATTGCGATTCCGATGTGTTTCGATGACGTGACGGATTTGTTTCGCCTTATCGGGCTTTGATGGGAGAGGAGGGGCCGTGCAATATCGCGTTGACCCCAAAAGCGGCAGCCACATCTCGGCGTTGGGGCTGGGGTGCATGAGGTTTCCCGGCGCGCCGGGACGCCCGGATCCGAAGACGGCCGATGCCATCATTGCACGTGCGGTGGAGCAGGGGATTAACTACCTGGACACGGCCTATCTCTATCCCGGCAACGAAGCCTGTGTGGGCGCTTCGCTTGAGCGCCTGGGCCTGCGCGACCGGGTTTTACTCGCGACCAAGTTGCCGCATGCTTCGTGCAAATCTGCGGAGGATTTCGACCGCTTTTTTGACGAGCAGCTGCGCCGCCTGCGGACCGACCATATCGACTACTACCTCATGCACAACATCACCTCGCCCGTGCAATGGGAGCGTGTGGCGGCGTTGGGTATCGAGGACTGGATTGCACACCAAAAGGCTACGGGGCGCATTCGCCAGATCGGCTTTTCGTATCACGGCAGCGCGGCAGACTTCCTCACGATGCTCGACGCGTATGACTGGGACTTCTGCCAGATTCAGTACAACTACGCCGGTGAACGCTATCAGGCGGGAACGGCGGGGCTCTTGGCCGCTGCCGAGCGCGGGCTCGCGGTGTTTGTGATGGAGCCACTGTTGGGCGGACGTCTGGCGGGCAAGCTGCCACCGCGGGCCCGCGCCGTGCTCGATAGCGCGAGCGATCCGCATCTGAAGACGCCGGCTGCTTGGGGGCTCTCTTGGGTGTGGAACCATCCGCAGGTGACGATGCTGCTTTCGGGTATGACTGATACCGCGCAGGTGGACGAGAATGCGGCATTGGCGGATCGTGCACTACCGGACTCGATGACGACAGAGCAGCTCGATACCATCGCGCGCGTGCTGGAGGAGTTCGAGAAATCGAACCGTGTGCCCTGCACGGGTTGCGGCTACTGCATGCCGTGTCCCAAGGGCATCAACATCCCTGGCTGTTTTGCCGCCTACAACGCG
>CAKUEU010000081.1 GCA_934646865.1 uncultured Collinsella sp.
GTCCGCCCGGAGGCGGTCAGCATGAGGGTGTCGAAATTCGACAGACGTATTTGTCGATTTTTACTTGACGGAACACATGTTCTCCGAGGCCTCGGCCGCCGGGGGCTTCGCCGAGCCCGCGGACAGGCCGGCCCCGACGGAGGGGAGGCGCCGCGCGCTCGGGCGGCGCGCCAGGGAGATAGTGGACGAGATAGTCGAGAAGCACGGCCTCAAGAAGGAGTAACATCGGGACTTGCAGCGACGGACCTCAGGACGCTCTTACACCACGTCTGCGCGCGCGACCAGGCAGGTTGACGAGGAATAGAAAAAGGGTCGGAAGCGTGCTTCCGACCCTTTAAAAACATCGAAGATGATGTGATGCGCAGTAGACTACAGCGCGAAGTCGCCGCCGACGAGCGTGGAGACGGGCTCCTCGTGGTAAACGGCGGAGATGGCCTGAGCGAACTCCTCGGCGACCGAGATGGTCTTGATCTTGCCGCCGACCTCGACGGGGATGGCGTCGGTGACGACGCACTCGACGATGGGGGCGTCGTTCAGGCGCTCGATGGCCGGGCCGGAGAAGATGCCGTGGGTGGCGCACACGTAGATGTCGCCGGCGCCCATGGCCTTGAGCTCCTTGACGTTGGCGCACAGGGTGCCAGCGGTGTCGATCATGTCGTCGTTGATGATGCAGGTCTTGCCCTTGATGTCACCGATGATGCCCATGACCTCGGCGGCGTTGTGGCGCGGACGGCCCTTGTGGGCGATGGCAAGGTCGCAGCCAAGCATGTCGGACAGCTTCTTGGCGGCCTTGGCACGGCCCACGTCGGGGGAGACGACGACCAGGTTGTCGGTGTCGAAGTGCATGTCGTTGTAGTACTGGCCAAACAGCGGCAGTGCGGACAGGTGGTTAACCGGGATATCGAAGAAGCCCTGGATCTGACCCTGGTGCAGGTCGAGGGTGATGATGCGGTTGACGCCGGCGCGCTCGAGCAGGTTGGCGACGAGGCGGGCGGTGATGGGCTCGCGCGGGCCGGCCTTGCGATCCTGGCGGGCGTAACCGTAGTGGGTGATGACGGCGGTGATGGAGCGAGCGGATGCGCGCTTGGCAGCGTCGGTGGCGATGAGCAGCTCCATGAGCATGTCGTTGACGTTGCCGCCGGCCACGGACTGAATCAGGAAGACGTCGGCGCCGCGGACGGTCTCGTCGTAGCGGGCGTAAATCTCACCATTGGCGAACTGCTTTAGCGTAAGGCCCGAAAGCTCGACCCCAAGGTACTCAGCGATCTTCTGAGCGAGGGGACGGTTGGAGGAACCGGAATACACGCGGATGGACTTGCGCATATTCTCCGACTTCTCGGGATCATTAATCGGCATTACCCTTCTCCTTTATACATCGAATGCCATATAGATGCCTTGTTGCATTGTAACCGCGCGACGGGGTTTATCGAGTCTTGATAACGTCTTTACCGTCAACGGACACGAACCGACCACTCATCCGGTCGCGCAGGTCACGATAGAAAAAGGAGCCGTCCCCATGGAACAGCTCCTTTTGTGCTTGGTAAAACGTTATACCTCGTCACCCTCGTGCAGACGGCGACGATAATCGGCGGCCCAGCCCTCAATATTCACCTGGCGGGCGCGGCCCAGGCCGAGCGCGTCGGCGGGTACCGGCTCGGTGATGACGGAGCCGGCGGCCACGAGCGCGCCGTCGCCGATCTGGGCGGGCGCGACCATCATGGTGTCGGAGCCGATGAAGGCGTCCTTGCCGATGACGGTCTTGTGCTTGTGAACGCCGTCGTAGTTGCAGGTGATGGAGCCCGCGCCCACGTTGACGCCAGAGCCCATGGTGGTGTCGCCGATGTAGGACAGGTGCGGCACCTTGGAGCCCTCGCCGATCGTGGACTTCTTGATCTCCACGTGCGTGCCGGCCTTGGAGCCGTCGAGCATGTGGGTGCCCGGGCGCAGGTAGGCGCGCGGGCCGCAGTCGACGCCGTTCTCGATGACGGCCTCGATGGCGATGGTCTCATCGATGGTGCAGCCGCTGCCGACGGTGGTGTCGGTGAGGCGGCTGTTGGGGCCGAGCTGGCACTCCTCGCCCACGGTGACGTGGCCGATCAGGTGCGTCTGCGGCCACACGATGGTGTCGCGGCCGATGGTGGCGTCGGGGCCGATCCAGGCCTGCGTGGGGTCGATGAACGTGACGCCCTCGGCCATCCAGTGCTCGTTGATGCGGTCACGCGCGATAGCGGTGAGCTGCGCGAGCTGGATGCGGCTGTTGACGCCCAGGCCGTCGCGGTAGTCGTCGCAGTGGAAGATGGAGACCGCCTGGCCGTGGCCTTTGAGGATCTCGAGCATGTCGGGCAGGTAGTACTCGGACTGCGCGTTGTCGTTGCCGATCTCGTTAATGTGGGCAGCGAGCTGCGCGCCGTCGAAGGCGTAGCAGCCGGCGTTGCACTCCAGCAGCGTGGCGGCCTGCTCGGGCGTGCAGTCCTTCTGCTCGATGATGCGCTCGATCTGGCCGTCGGCGCCCAGCTTGATACGGCCGTAGCCAAAGGGGTCGGGCGGGGTCATGGTCATGACGGTGCAGGCGAGCTCGCCGGTGGCGACGGTCTGCGCGAACTTGGCGACGGTGTCGGCGGTGATGAGCGGCAGATCGCCGTTGAGCACGACGACCGGGCCCTCAGCGATGCCGCAGGCCTCGAGCGCGACCTTTACGGCGTGGCCGGTGCCCAGGCGCTCGGTCTGCTCGACGCACTCGACCTTGGTGGCGCTGTTGGCGTAGGCGCCGTCGATGAGGGCGCGCATCTCGTCGGCGTGGCTGCCGATGACGACCACGACGCGGCTGCAGCCGGCCTTGATTGTGGCGTCGACGATCCACTGAACCATGGGCTTGCCCAGGATCTTGTGCGAAACCTTGCAGTGGTTCGACTTCATGCGGGTGCCCTCGCCGGCAGCGAGGATAATTGCGGTTGCGTCCATGTGATCTCCTGTTACGTTATAGAGACGTGTGTTTGGAAACGATACACGGCGCAATATGATACCGCAGGCATATGATGAGCGCGTAACGATTGGCGCGCGGTGACCGAGGCCTGTGCTGCCGGCGTGGCGTTTGCGCTGCTTGTGTATGGCGTTGACGGCGCCGTGGCGTTGGCGTTTGAGCGAGAGAACGGGGGGTGCCCGTGAACAACATGCGAGAGGGTTCGGGCACCGAGCCCGTGGCGGCGTTCTCGATGTCGCATCCGGCGGTGCCGGCGCTCTATATAGTGTTGACGCTGGGACTTACCATGTTCTCGATGCAGCCGGTGTTGATTGCGCTGTCGCTCGCGGGCGGGCTGGCGTATGGGTTTGCGACGCGCGGGGCTGTCCGTACGTTGGGTGCGCTGCGCTGGCAGCTGCCGGTGATTTTGATTATCGCGCTGGTTAATCCGCTGTTTAGCGCCTCGGGCTCGACGGAGCTGTTCCGCATTGGCATGCGCGCGGTGTATCTGGAGAGTTTGGTGTACGGCTTGTGCATGGGTGGGCTGTTTGTGGCGAGCGTGCTGTGGTTTGAGGCCGCGGCGTCGATGCTCGAATACGACAAGGTGCTTGCGCTGCTGGGTAACGCCGCGCCGGTAATCGCGCTCATGATCTCGATGTGCATGCGGCTGATCCCGCAGTTTTTGCGCCGCGGCCGCACGGTGCTGGCGGTGCAGGACGCGATTGATGTGCCGGGGCGCGCGCCTGCCGACCCCGTGCGCTCGCGCTTGCGGGCGTCGAGCGTGCTGATGGGCTGGGGTATGGAGGATTCGCTTGAGCGTGCGGACGCCATGCGCTCGCGCGGGTGGGGCGCCGCGACGCGTCGTACGACGTATGCGCGGTACCGGCTTGGACGCGGCGATGTTGTTGCGCTGGTGGGGCTGGCGTTGTTTGGCGCGGTTGCCGTGGCGGTGGCGTGGATTGCGACGACGCAGTATTCGTTTTACCCGCAGCTCTCGGTGCCCGCGCCGTGGCCGGGCTATGTTGTGTACGCTGCCTGGATGGCGCTGCCTTGCGTGCTGCGCGCGATTGACGAGAAGAGGTTTGGCTGATGGCTCGGTTGGATAGGGGCTCGGTGTCGGGTACGGCGTGCGATTCGGATGTGCCGGCGATTGAGGTCCGGGGCCTGAGCTTTGCCTACCCCGGTGCCGCTGCGCCGGTGCTCGAAGGGCTCGACTGGTCTGTTCCCCAAGGTACGTTTGCACTGCTGGTGGGCGGTACCGGGTCGGGTAAGTCGACGCTGCTCTCGCTGCTTAAACCCGAGATCGCTCCGGCGGGCGAGCGCGCTGGCGAACTGCGCGTGCTGGGCGAGAGCGTTGCCGGCATGGATGTCCGAGCGTCTGCGGAGCGCGTGGGCTATGTGTTCCAGGATCCCGAGAACCAGATCGTGTGCGAGACCGTGTGGCATGAGATGGCGTTTGGCCTGGAAAACCTGGGTATGTCGCGCGACGAGATGCGCCGTCGCGTTGCCGAGACCAGCTATTTCTTTGGAATGGAGGATTGGCTCCACCGCGATACCGACACGCTTTCGGGCGGTCGCAAACAGCTGCTGTCGCTGGCCGCCGTTCTGGCGCTGCGCCCGCGCGTGCTGCTGCTCGACGAGCCTACGTCTCAGCTGGATCCCGTTGCGGAGAAGACTTTTCTGCACGCGCTGTTCCGCGTGAATCGTGAGCTGGGCTGCACGGTGGTTGTGGCGACACATCAGCCGCGGCCGATGCTCGAATATGCGACGTGTACGTATCGGATTGAAGACGGCCGCGTGCACGAGGTGGCGGATATGGCTTCTTTGGGGCGCCGAGAACCGCTGTTTTCCGATGGTATGCCGGGGTGGGGTGCCATCCGACGTGCAAAAAATGGAGTATTCAGCAGACGCGAGGGCGATTTGGGCTCTATGGGGCCGTCTGAGGATGTATCGGGCGCGAATAGGGGCCAGAAATTGGACAAATCGTCCGGATGTGTGGTGCAAACGTCGCCGGCGAACACCCCGGAAGCCTCCTTGCGCGCGGGCGGAGGCAGAATACTCCAAAAAATGCACGGCGGGTCGGCTACCACCCTGTCGGAAGGCTGGTTTCGCTACGACCGCGTGTCCGGCTGGGTGCTGCGTGGGCTCGATGTGGCGTTTTCGGCCGGTGCGGTGCATGCGGTCGTGGGTGGCAACGGCTGCGGCAAGTCTACGATGCTTTCGGTGCTGGCCAAGACGGTCAAGCTGCAGCGCGGCCGCATGGTGCGCGGAGCGGCTTCGGCGGCGTTGTTGCCACAGAATCCCAAGGCGTTGCTGGTTGCCGAGACCGTGCGCGACGAGCTCATGGAATGGGCCTCGACCTGCGGATATGACGAGGCTGCGGCACGGGAGCAAGCGGTGCGCCTGGGGCTCACGGGCCTGGACGCGCGCCATCCGTATGACCTCTCGGGCGGACAACGCCAGCTGCTCGCGCTGGCAAAGCTGCTGCTGATCGGCCCCGAGTTGCTATTGCTCGATGAGCCAACCAAGGGTCTGGACCTGGCCAGCCGCCGCATCATCGCCCGCGCCCTGCGCGACCATGCGCAGGCAGGCGGCACCGTCATCATGGCCACGCACGACCTGGACTTTGCCGAGCAGGTATCCGACGACGTTGCCATGATGTTCGACGGCGAGATTGCCTGCATGGAGCCTCCGGCAGACTTTTTTGCCGACAACGTGTTCTATAGGGCGTGATGGAATGACGGATTATCGCGTCGCGCGCCTGCTCGCAAAACTGGAGATCCCGCTGCTGCTGGCGGTGCCAGCCGTGATGGCTGCGGCGTTGCTGGTGGGCGTTGAGCAGGCGGCGCTTGCCATGCTGGTTGTGGTGGCGCTGGTGCTTGCACTGTTCTTTGCGGGTTACGAGGCATCGCGCCCGGGTCTGCGCCAGATCATGCCGACGCTGGTGCTGGCGGCGCTGGCGGCGGCGGGACGCATCCTGTTCGGGCCCATTCCCGACTTTAAGCCGGTGAGCGCCATTGCCATTATCGCAGGGGCGACGCTCGGTCGCCGCAATGGTTTTATGGTCGGTGCGCTGGCAGCGCTGACCAGCAATTTCTTTTTTGGACAGGGTATGTGGACGCCGTGGCAGATGTATGCCTGGGGTCTGGTGGGCTATGTTGGCGGCGCGTTAGCGCATATGGGCGCGTTCGACCGCGCCGACGGCACCGTGCGCATGCCGGCGCTGCTGGCGTATGGCTTTGCTTCGGGCCTGCTCTATGGCGTCGTGATCAACGCGTATGACATTATCGGCTTTGTGCAGCCGCTCACCTGGGCAGGCGCCGGGGCGCGTCTTGCCACGGCGGTGCCGTTCGATATTACGCATGGCCTTGCGACCTGCGTGTTCTTGGCCGCTCTGTACAAGCCCTGGTGCCGTCGCATCAACCGCGTCGTCGTGAAGTACGGGCTTTAGGGGCGATTGAGCCGGGGCGAGAGCCAATACTGCTACGGTGCCATTTCAAAACTATGCCGGTTTAC
>CAKUEU010000082.1 GCA_934646865.1 uncultured Collinsella sp.
CCCTACATCACCTACGAGATGGTCGAGGCGGCCCTCGAGTGCCAGGAGGAGTACGGGCACCCGGCGGGCTGCACCATCGCGCAGATCATCCAGGAGTCCGGCCAGGGCGACCGCATGAGCCAGCTCGCAGAGCGCGACCACAACCTCTTCGGCATGAAGTGGTGGTCGGGCTACGCGGGCTGCCCCGAGGTGGCCGGCAAGGCGAACTGGGCCACCAGCGAGGAGTACGTGCCCGGCGAGCACACCCAGATCACGGCGAGCTTCATCCGCTTCACCGGCGACGCCGAGTGCATCCGCTTCCGCAGCAGGGTCTTCCTGCAGGCGGAGCGCTACTCGGGCAACGCCCTCATCCGCGAGGCGATCGAGAGGCACGACTCGGACAGGATGGCCGAGGGGCTCAAGGACGCCGGCTGGGCGACCGACTCGTCCTACGTCGAGTCCCTGAAGTCGATCATGGCGCAATGGGGCCTCTACCGGCTCGACTCCATGACGGTCGAGGACCTGAAGGACCCGTCCGCGAGCGGGAACGCGATCGTCGAGGCGGCGTACAGCCAGCTCGGCGTGCCCTACGTGTGGGGAGGCTCGACCCCCGGCAAGGCGCTCGACTGCAGCGGGCTCACGCAGTACTGCTACGCGCAGGCGGGCATCCGCATAAGCCACTACACGGGTTCCCAGTACGAGGAGCTCAGGCGCATACCGCTCTCGGAGGCGAAGCCCGGCGACATCCTCTACCGCTCGGGCCACGTGGCCATCTACATCGGCGACGACAGGTACATACACGAGCCGCGAACGGGCGACGTGTGCCGCATAGCGAGCGGCATCGGCAGCTTCAGCTGCGCGCTCACCGCGAGATAGGAGAAACCAATGCAGGGAAAGTCAAGGGTCATGGCCGCCGTCGCGGCAGGCGCGCTCACCGTGGCGCTCGGCGCGGGCGCGGCGCGCTGCGCCATCGCCCCGCAGGAAGGCGCGCAGGATAGTCCCCAGGAGCAAGAGCAGCCCGCGGCTGCAGGCGCCGACGCGGCAACCGGGAAGGCCGCCTCGGGCGCCGAGGCGCTCTGGAACACCGCATGGACGGGCGCCGACGACCCGACAGCCACGCTGCGGATCGTCGAGGGCGCCATGGTGGAGAGCGCGGGCGGCACCGAGCGCGCCTGGTTCTTCTCGGCCGAGGAGCCCTCCGAGGCCGGCGGCGTGCTCAGCGTGCCCATCGAGGTCAAGGGAACCGGCGACAAGGCGGGAGGGCTCTCGCTCATCCAGGTCTCGGGCGACGGGGACGCCCGCACCCTGGCATGCGACCTCCTGACGCAGGCCTACGTGCCCCAGAAGGCGCAAGACGGAGCGTTCTCCGTGACCGGCACCGACGACCGCCTCTCCGAGGCGCTGGGCGCGGATGCCGCCGCCATCGAGGAGGCCGTCGCCGGGAAGGCGGCGGAGGTGTCCCCGCAGGCGGCGGGAGCCACCTGGGACAAGGAGGTGTGGCTCGACTACGCCGGGAACGTCGCGTCGACGACCTTCACGCTCGACGACCCCGCCTCGACGGTGGTCACCGTGGTCTCGCGCGGCGGCTCGCTGGAGGCGATGTAGCCGTGCGGGCGCTCAAGGCGCAGCGCCGCAGGGCGTTCGCCATCTCCGCCGCGACGGCGTTCGCCCTCTGCGCGCTCCTGCTCGTCCCCGCGCAGCCGGCATACGCCGACATAGCCGGGGACGTCAACGATTGGCTGTGCGGCCTTCTGCGCGACTGCTGCAACTGGATGTTCAAGGCGCAGACGGGCGTGCTCGGGTCGATCGGCGCGAACGGGATCCTCTCGGCCGACTTCGCGCACATGCTCACGAGCTCGAGCGACCTGACCATGCACGACGTCGCCCGCGGCGTGTGGCAGGTGGCCATCCTGCCGATCGGGTGCGGGGTGCTCGGCCTGGTCTTCACCCTGAAGCTCATCGAGATCTCCCAGCGCATGGACGGCAGCCAGAGCCTTCCCGGCGTCAAGGAGGTCGTGTTCCTCCTCGTGTTCTTCGCCGTGTTCCTGTTCCTCATACAGAACAGCTTCGACCTGATGGCGTCGATCTACGAGGTCTGCGGGCTCGCCATCGACCGAGTCGAGGCGCTCTTCGGCGCCGGGGGCGCGCTCGACCTGCCCGAGGTGTCCGTCGTCACCACCGACGACGACATCCCGTCGCTCATCGCCATGCTCGTCGTGAGCCTCATCAGCTGGGTCGTGGTGCTGGCGGCCTACGTCGTCGCCCTCGTGGTCTGCTGGGCCCGCGCGCTCCAGCTCTACATCATGGCCGCGTTCGCCCCGATCCCGCTGGCGTTCCTCGGCATGGACGCCACGCGCCAGATAGGCCTTGGCTACCTGAAGAGCTTCGGGGCGGTCTGCATCGCCGGCGTCATCATCCTCGTGCTGCTCATATCGTTCCCGCTCGTGCTCGGCGGGCTCACCGGGGCGAACCCCGGGACGGGCACCCCGGCCGACGCGGTCGCGAACGGGCTCACCTACGCGCTGCAGTACCTGGCCATGTGCGTGCTGCTCATCCTGGCCCTCGTGAAGAGCGGCTCCTGGGCGCGCGACATCGTGAGCGGCTTCTAGCGGAAAAGCGAGGAAGGGGGCGGTCGCCATGAGATAGGGGCGCCGCGTCGGGGCGCGCACCCCGGCGGATGAAGACAAGGACCGATTGAAAACGAAAAGGAGGAAAGACATGGAAGAGAGGAAGAACGTGTACCTCTCGCTGCACAAGAGCTTCGTGCGCGAGGGCATCGAGTACACCGACCGCGCGACCGGCGAGGCCAGGACCTTCAACTCGGCGACCCTTCCCAAGGGCACCGTCGTCGACGGCGTGGACGTGGGAGGCTACGAGTTCAGCCCCATGTTCGTGAACGAGAGCCGCTTCAAGGGGGCCGACTTCCGAGACATACCGCTGCTCGCGAACCGCGAGGTGTGGCTGAGGAAGACGGTGATGGGCCCGGACGGCCAGCCCGAGCTCGACGAGGGCGGCCGCGCGGTCAAGGACACCGTGAAGGTCATGCCGGCGCAGCTCAAGGAGGCCGTTGACGCAGGGCGCTCGCGCTACCTCGCGGAGCGCGCCGAGCACGCCCGCCAGGCGAGCCGCGCCGCCGAGCACGAGGCGCCCCGCGCACAGCGAAGCGTCGAGAGATAGGGAGGCGGAAAGATGAACGCAGCGAAAGACTGCACCCTGCAGGAAAAGCTCCTCCGATGCGCCATGGCGCTCATCCTGGCGGCGGGGGCGCTGCTCGCCTCCGTGGCGGCCTCGCCCGCCTACGCCGCGCCGAGCACGGTAGACGTGTCCATCGGCGGCAAGATCCCCTACGGCGGCTTCGCCACCACGTGGATGAGCGCCGACGGGAACATCGCCTACTGCGCCGAGCCCTCGTCCCCGACGCCCGCGCCGGGCTCCTACTCGACGAGCCCCGTGCCGAGCGGCGACGTGACAGCGGCGATCTGGTACTCGTTCGGCTCTCCCGGCTTCGACGCGTCGATGTTCCCGGGCAGCTGGTACGACGGCGGCGGCTGGGACGACGCGAAGTACGCGGCGGCGAGCCACGTGCTCATCGCCTACGCCTACTCGGGGTCCGAGTCGGCGGCCACGCACGGCACGAGCGCCGAGTTCGCCTCCTGGGCGAAATCCGAGCTGATCGGCGGGACCTTCGCCAAGATGAAGGCGGGCGCCGGCAAGGTATCCGCCGGGTTCGAGGCGTTCTGCGTCAGGACCGGCGGCGGCTCCCAGACGCTCGTGAGCTTCAGCTGGTCCGCAGGCGGAGTCAAGGTCGCCAAAACGGACTCCGAGGCGGGCGCGGAGCCCCAGGGCGACGCCTCGCTCGACGGCGCGAGCTTCTCCGTCGTTAACGAGACCGGCCGCTACGTGCTGGTCGGCGGCAAGTACTACGCCGACGGCGAGGTATGCGCCACGATAAAGACCGCGCCCGAGGACGGGTCGCACGTCGCCGCGACCGGCGCCGACGCGCTTCCCGCGGGCAATTACCGCATCGTCGAGTCCGGCGCGCCCGAGGGCTACGACGCCAGCGACGCCTCCATCGCGTTCACCGTGAAGGACGGCGAGGTGCGCGACCTCACGGGCGACCCCGTGACCGACGAGGTCTTCCGCGGCGGCGTGCAGGTGACCAAGTCCGACAAGGAGCTGCAGGCGTCCGAGGCGCTCGCGGGCAGCGGCCACAAGGAGGCGCCTGGCGAGCACCCCGGCCTCGACGGGATCGAGTTCACCGTCACGAACCGCTCGGCGCACAAGGTCCTCGTTGACGGCGAATGGCGCGAGCCGGGCGAAGCCGTGGCCACGCTGACCACCGCATGGAACGACGAGGCCGGCGCCTACACCGCGCAGACCGCGGCCAACGCACTGCCGTACGGAACCTACGACGTGCGGGAGACGGCGACGAACGGGAGCTACCTGCTGACCGACGGCGAGCCCCGCACCTTCGAGGTCCGCGCCGGCGGCGAGATCGTGAGCGCCTCCGCGGACGGCGCCGCGCTCGAGTTCCGCGACCAGGTGGTGCGCAACGACCTCGAGCTCTCCAAGAAGAGCGAGTCCGACAACGCCGGCCTCATGGTCCCGTTCGCCATCGAGAACGCGGCCACCGGCGAGACTCACGTGCTGGTCACGGACCGCAACGGCGACGCGTCGACCGCGAGCAGCTGGAACAGGCACTCGAGGGACACCAACGCCAACGACGCCCTGCTCGGCCATGAGGGCCCGATCGAGCCCGCCGACATGGACCCGAAGGCCGGCATCTGGTTCTCGCTCGGCGAGGACGGCTCCTCGGCGCCGGTCGACGACTCGCTGGCGGCCCTGCCGTACGGCGCCTACACCATGACCGAGCTGCGCTGCGATGCCAACGAGGGCCTCGAGCTCATCACGAGGAGCTTCTGGATCGATCGCGACTCGACGGTCGCGAAGGCCGTGTGGATGGGCCTCGACGACCAGGAGGGCCCGCGCATCTCCACCACGGCAAAGGACGGGGCGGACGGCGACAAGGACGTCTCGGCCGACGCCGAGGCCAAGGTCGTCGACACCGTCGCCTACGAGGGCCTGAAGGCCGGCGAGGAGTACGAGCTCTCGGCCACCCTCGTCGACAAGGCGACCGGCGAGCCCGTGACCGACGCCTCGGGCATGCCCGTGGAGGCCAAGGCCGAGTTCGCCCCCGCGCTCTCGACGGGCAACCAGGACGTCGAGATCTCCTTCGACGCGAGCCTGCTCGGCGGCCGCGACCTGGTCGTGTTCGAGAGCCTACGCAAGGACGGAGCCGAGGTGGCGTCGCACGCGGACCTCTCCGACGAGGGCCAGACAGTCCACGTCGCCGTCGAGGTAAGCACGCAGGCGGCTGACGCCGCCGACGGCGACCAGGTCATCGAGGCCGGCAAGGCCAAGGTCGTCGACACGGTGGCCTACAAGGGCCTCGTCCCCGGCGAGACCTACATCGCCGTGGGCACGCTCATGGACAAGGGCACCGGAGAGCCGTTCCTCGACAAGGACGGCAACGAGGTGACCGCGCGCACGCCCTTCGAGCCCGAGGCGCCCTCCGGCACCGTCGAGGTGACCTTCGAGTTCGACACCGAGGGCCTGGCCGAGGGAGACGAGCTCGTCGTCTTCGAGAAGGTCCTGGACTCCGCCGGCAACGTCGTTGCAACCCACGAGGACATCGACTCCGCCGAGCAGAGCGTCGTCGTGGACAACCCCGACACGCCCGAGGTCCCCGAGGAGCCCTACGCCAAGACCGGGGCCGACGCCCCCGACGGCACCGGCTACGCCGTGGCCGCGGGCATCGCTCTGGCAGCTGCGGCGGGTGCGGGCGGAGCGCTCGCGTACCGCAAGCGCAAGACGGCCGGCGCAAGCAAGGACACGGCAGCCGAAGAGCCTGCCGAAGAGCCGGAAGAGTAGCGGCGCCGCATCGATACCGAACCGGAGGCCCTGGGCGCTCGCCCGGGGCCTCCCCTGCGAACGGGGGAGGACATGAACAAAGGGAAAGCCGCCACGGCGCTCGCCATTGCCGTGGCGTTGCTGGCGATGGGGGCGCTCGCCGTCCTGCCGCTGTCCGAGAGGAACCCTTACGAGGTGCACGAGGTGCCTACTGCGGAAGAGGACGCGACAATGGAGGCTCAAGAGACGGGAGGCGGCATCGACTGGGACGCCCTTCCCGCCTCCGTCGTCGCTTGGGTGCGCGTGCCGGGCACGACCGTCGACTACCCGATCGTCCAGGGCCGGCCCGAATCGCCCGACTTCTACCTCACGCACGACGCCGGCGGCGAAAGATCCGCGTGGGGCGCTCCCTACATAGATGCCGGGTGCGCGCAGGGTGCCGAGAGCCCGCTCGTCATCGTCTACGGGCACCACATGTCCGACGGCACCATGTTCGCGCCGCTCGCGCAGTACTCGTCGCGCG
>CAKUEU010000083.1 GCA_934646865.1 uncultured Collinsella sp.
GCCTTGTCCTGCTCCTTCGGAGCCGCGGACAAGGCGCCACACTGGTCTGCGGAGTGTTCTGGAAACTAAGCCCGGCCCCTGCCTGCGGTGACTCGGCTGCGAGCGGCCTGCGATGGGGCCGTTGCTGGTTGGGGCCGCTGGGCTGATGTGGGGGCACGTGGCCGTTGCAGGCCCTGGTCCCGGCGGCGGCCCCGGCGCTTCGCGCCTGCCGCCTTGGGGGACTGCGGAGCGCGGCCGGCAGCTGCGGCGCGTTGCGCCTGCTGCCTGCGGGGACTTTGGGGCCGTACGGCAGCTGCGGCGCTGTCGCGCCTGCTGCCTTGGGTGACTTTGGGGTCGATTGGGGTTGTCTGCACAATTCGCGGTATTATGTTGCGGAGTTTTGAAAGGAGCCGCTGGTGGTCACGACGACATTTGCCTCGCCTTTGGGCGAAATCTTGCTTGCCGCTGATGGCCGCGGTCTGACGGGGCTTTGGTTTGAGGGGCAGGAGCACTTTGGTTCCACGCTTCTCCGGGAAGACTCCGAACATGTTGAAGGCGCCGACGCGGTTTCCGGTACCGGTGGCATGTCGTCGGTGAGTCCGGCAAATGGTGTGGCCTCTTCGGTGCTTGAGCGTTCATGGGCTTGGCTGAATGCTTATTTTGCGGGGCAGGAGCCTCGGTTTACGCCGCCGTTGCATTTGATTGGTACGGCGTTTCAGCGCGAGGTTTGGTTTGAGCTGCTTTCTATCCCGCGTGGCGAGGTCGCTACGTATGGCGAGATCGCCCAGCGTGTTGCGGCTCGACATCATGTGCCGGGAAACGAGGCCCCCGTTGTATCTCCTCGCGCGGTGGGGGCTGCGGTTGCGCGTAATCCCATTTCGATAATCGTGCCGTGCCATCGCGTGGTCGCGGCCGATGGATCGCTCAACGGATATGCCGGCGGTCTCGACCGCAAGGAATGGCTGCTCCGGCTTGAGGGCGCGTACGAGGAATAGCGCCAGGGCACTTTGCATGACGAAGGCGCCGCGAAGGGACGAGTCGCTGTCCTTTCGCGCCCGGCATGCGTCAAAGCGCTCGACACGTGCGCCTTAAGTTTGGCTAAGCCACATCCTGCGTATTTAAAAACGCGCAGGTTGAGCAGCTAAGGCTGCGCTAAGGCGGTTGACGGTACGCTATCATCGGCAGTATCGAAACCTGTAGAGCCATGCGCCAAAGGAGCAACTATGAAGCTGATGCTTGCCGAGGACGAACCTGGTCTCTCCCGCGCCCTCACCGCGATTCTTCAACATAGCGACTACGAGGTCGACACCGCCCTCGACGGCTTGACGGCGCTCGAGAATCTACTCACCAACGATTACGACGCCGCAATCCTGGACATCATGATGCCCGGCATGGACGGCATCGAGGTGCTCAAGCGTACACGCGCCGCCGGAAAGCGACTGCCCATCATCATGCTCACGGCAAAAAGCGAGGTGTCCGATAAGGTCGAGGGCCTGGATGCCGGTGCCAACGATTACCTGACCAAGCCGTTTGCCGCCAAGGAACTGCTTGCGCGTATTCGTGCCATGACGCGTGCCGCGACGGCAATTGACGCCACGACGCTCAGCGTGGGTAACGTGCGCCTCGACACGGCGGCTTGCACGCTTGTGGGACCCTTGGGCGAGGAGCACCTGGCCAATCGCGAGTTTCAACTTATGGAACTCTTTATGCGCAACGCCGGCACGCGCATGCCCACTGAACGTCTGATGCTCGAGGTTTGGGGTGAGGACGCGCTCGAAGGCGCCAACGTGGTGTGGGTCTATATCTCGTACCTGCGCAAAAAGCTGACGGCGCTTGGTGCCAACGTTGCCATTCGCGCGTCGCGCAACCAGGGCTATTCGCTCGAGGTTGTCGAGGAAGGCGAATAAGCGTGAGCGCGAGCGCGTGGTGCAAGCGCATGACGGAGTGGTTTCACGCCGCCTCGAGTAGTAAGGGGCGGGCTAATTCTGTTGACGCATTGGGCCGCCGTCTGCGTCGCAAGTTTATCCTCGTTGCCATGGGCGCCGTGACCGTGGTGCTCACGCTCATCATCGCCGGCATCAACATCGTCAATTATTCGCATGTCTGCAAGATGGCCGACGCTCGCCTGGACTATATTCTGGCGGGCAAGGACGGTATCGATTGGGGGGACGAGCCTAAAGCCGAGCCCGCTAATGGCAAGGATGCCGGCGATAGCCAAGCGGGCGTTCGCATCAGACACTTCGAAGGCATGACGGCGGAGTCTCCCTTCGACACGCGCTACTTTACGGTGACGATTGACGCCGGACAGGTTGCCGATGTCAATACGGCCCGCATTGCCGCGGTGGGTGCCAAGCGCGCCGCCAGTATTGCCGCCAAGTTGCATTCCAAGGGCTGGGTCTCGGGTTTTTCTGGCAATTATCGCTATACGACCGACGTTCAAGACGATGAGACCACCTATGTGTTCGTGGACTGTTCGCGCGAGCTTGCAAGTTTCCATTCGTTTTTGAGCGCGAGTGTGGCAATCAGCTGCATTGGCTGGCTGGCGGTGCTGGCAATTGTAACGGCCGCCTCGGGCGCCGTGATTCGACCGATGGTCGAGAGCTACAGCAAGCAAAAGCGCTTTATTACCGATGCGAGCCACGAGATCAAGACACCGCTGGCTGTGATTGATGCCGCGAACGAGGTGCAAGAGATTGAAAGCGGCGAGAGTGAGTGGACGCAGAGTATTCACGAGCAGGTGGCGCGACTGACGGCACTTACGGAGCGTCTGGTATTTTTGGCGCGCATGGACGAGGGCTCGGCGGGCTTTACCATGGCGTCGATCGATCTCTCGGAGGCAGTTGACAAGGCAGCCGCGCCGTTTGAATCGGTGGCGGTCTCGCGCGGCAAGCGCCTGTCGATGTCGGTCGCGACCGGCGTGCGCGCTCATGCCGATGCTGCGGCGGTGACGCAGGTGGTTGAGTTGCTGCTGGACAACGCCACGCGCTATGCGAGCGAGGGCAGCGTGATCGAGTTGAGTCTGCGCGCCGTTTCGCGCGGTGCGGGCAAAGGCTCGGCAGAGCTTGTCGTATCGAACGCTGTAGACGAGCTGCCCGAAGGCGACCTGGACCGATTGTTCGACCGCTTCTATCGTGCGGACGTGTCACGCAGCTCCAAGACAGGCGGCTCGGGTGTGGGCCTATCCGTCGTGCGCGCCATCGCCGAGGCCCATGGCGGCTCCGCTACCGTATCTGGCCACGACCATCAGATCACCTTCACCGTCCGCCTCTAAAACCTGCAAAAAGGGACAGGTTTGTTTTGGCAGGTTTTATCTGGGGAAACGTCGACGGAGGAGGCTGTGGGCTGAGGGTACGTTCCGGCGTGACACTGTGGAGTGCGACGCACTTTCCTCTTGGGCGCCTAGCGGAAACTGCATCCCAGTTTGAGGCTTCAGAACGGGACGCAGTTTCCCCTAGGGGATCGTTTCGGAAACGGTATCCCAGTTTGGACCCTCGGAACGGGATGCGCTTTCCGAATGGAGGCTCAGACGGGAACCGTGTCCCGGAATACAGCCTCAGAGTGGCATGCCGTTTCCGGTTGAGACAACCTGTTTGGACATCTTTCTACGCGCGCTCTTGCAAGGCGTAGATCGATTTGTCCATGTTGAACAGATATGCCACAACGCAGACGATGAAGAACGCCGGCAGATTACCGAAACCGAAGACCTCGCAGCCAATGAGGATCGGCGCGAGTAGCGTGTTGGTGGCGCTGCCAAAGACGGCGGCGTATCCCAGCGCGGCGCAGAGCTCGACGGGCATGCCGAGAATCCCGGCGAGTGCGAAACCCAGGCTGGCTCCGATGGAGAACAGCGGTGTTACCTCGCCACCCTGATATCCTGCGGCAAGCGTGGCGATGGTGAGTGTGAATTTGAGCGCCCAGTCCCAAGGCATGATGGCGACCTTGCCGTCACCGTCGAGCGCCGCCGATATCAGGTTGGTGCCAAGACCGCAGTATCGCCCCTGCCGAAGCACGAACAGAATCGCTGATAGCGCGATGCCCATAACGGCGATGCGCACATAGGGGTTGGGGAGCAGCCGCGCTGCAAGGGTCTTGGCATGGGCAAGGCACCAGGCAAAAGCTCCACCGACCATACCAAACGCGATACCCAACAGCGCCAGCTGTCCAAGACCGGAGAGGTCGAGCGCATACGAGGCGGTAACGGCGACCTCGAACTTCTCGAGCCCCAGGGCGCCGGAGGTCATGCTTGCGGCAAGTGAAGCCGTAAGCGCGGGGAACAACGCGCGGTATTCCATGCGTCCAGCGACCAGCACCTCGACCGCAAAGACCGTAGCAGCGAGCGGCGTTCGAAAGAGTCCGGCAAAGCCAGCGGCCATACCAATGAGCAAAAACGTGTTGTCGGGGTCGCGGAAAGGCAGGCGTCGGCCGATCCAGTGTGAGACGGTGGCGCCGATCTGCACGGCCACGCCCTCGCGTCCCGCACTGCCGCCAAAGAGATGTGTGGCCCACGTGCTCAGCATAATGAGCGGCACCAAGCGCGGGGAGATGGCGTCCTCGCGTCCGTGGCCTACGTCGAATACTAAGCTCATGCCCCGATCGGTGCCTTTGCCCCAGGTGCGGTAGGCAAACACGATGGCAAGGCCCGCAAGAGCGAGAAAGGGGAGCAGCAACGCGACGTGCGAGTCCCGGAAGGCGCCAATTGCCAGGAGCACACGACCAAAAAGGGCACAGATGACGCCAACGATGATGCCGATAGGGATTCCGACGGCACCCATAAGCACGAGGCCGCTATAGGTGTTGACCAGGCGTTTAATTCTGCTCGATGCGCTGCTTTCTGACATTTTGCTTTCCGACACTTGCTCTCTTGATAGAAAAAGAGCTGGAGTTGCGCATCGTTGAGAGGCTTTCCAGCTTTAGCAAAACAAACTTATAAGATGCGACGGGCCGCGTCAAGATAATTACCGGACGGCCTAGGAGGCGGCTGGTTGGTTGGCTTAAAACCTAGCGCGTGAAATGACGCCCCACGCTATTCAGCGCGCTTGATAGGATGACGAACCACGGTCTTAAGTTTCTCCGGTGCGCATTTGCGTGGATCGGAGAGATAGATTTCGTGATGTAAACGGGTGTCTGAGAAGTCGGGAACATAGCCCAGCTCGGTCGTGTATTCATGCATAGCGTCTACGGTCGCCGGTTCGTTGTCGTAGGGCCCGGTGTGCATGCATTGAACGCAGAGACCCTCGTCAACTTTAAGCAGTTCGACGGCGGAAAAGTCCAGTTTCTTTTTGGTCGTGGCTTCCGCGACTGCCCAGTCAAAGTCATCTCGGGTGACGAAATCAGGCAGGCGGATGCACGAGATAAAGTTGAAATTGTCCTTGCGTACATAATCGATGCCGCTACCGGGGGAGTCTTGCCACCAGAATCCCTCGAGCGGCGGTACCACAAAGTCGAAATAGCCCTCGATGCTCCTTGGGCCTTTCTTCGACATCTTGACGGTATAGGCGATGCCGTAAAGTAGCGGCAGGGCGTTTTGATACTCGCCACCTTCGGTATTTGGGTCGCCCTTTCCGCGAACGGCAACGTAGCTCATAGGCGGGACAGTTACGATACTCGGCTTGCTTGCAGGTTTGTAGAGCTCCTTGCATTCCTTCTTAAAGTCGAACGCCATGTTGGCCGCCTTTCTGCGTATTGGCCTGCTTAGATAGTTGAATCATATCATAGAAACGAACAGCTGTTCGAATGATTTGGCTGACAGATTGAGATGCGTGCGTTGTGTTTGGCGGTCGGCCTGACCCCGTCGATGATTTCTCGGCCTCCCCGGCGCCTCGCCTACACCCGCCATTTCCCCATATAAAACCTGCCAAAATAAACCTGTCCCTTTTTGGTCGGTGCGAAATGGGTAATACTAAAGAGTTATCCGACCAGATGGGAACCGATCGATGGCCTATATCGAATTCAAAGACGTCATCAAAGCATACGGCGAGGGCGATGCCCGCATTCATGCGCTCGACGGCGCGAGCTTTACGGTCGAGCGCGGCGAGCTCGCCATCATTCTGGGCGCTTCGGGCGCCGGCAAGACCACGGCCCTCAACATTCTGGGCGGCATGGACACGGCGACCTCCGGCACTGTGACGGTGGACGGGCGCGACGTGAGCTCCGCCAACGAGGCGCAGCTCGTGGAGTACCGCCGCGCCGACGTCGGCTTTGTCTTCCAGTTCTACAATCTGGTTCCTAACCTGACGGCGCTTGAGAACGTCGAACTCGCGGCACAGATCTGCCCTGATTCGCTCGATGCCGAACAGACGCTTCGTCAGGTTGGCCTGGGCGAGCGCCTGGGCAACTTTCCGGCGCAGCTTTCGGGCGGCGAGCAGCAGCGCGT
>CAKUEU010000084.1 GCA_934646865.1 uncultured Collinsella sp.
ACCGGCGAGCACATGCGCTTTGTGGCGACGGATGGCGCTGCGAGCGTGCCGGCCATCATGTTCCGCGTGCCGCAGATTGATAAGCTCATCAATTGCGATAGCGCGGTCGACTTGGTGTTCGAGGCTGTGGCCGAGCATTGGCAGGGCCGCGTAAAGCCCAAGCTCATGATCAAGGATGTCCTAGTCCGCGATACCGCGGCGCCCAGCGTTGACGATCCGGCATGCGAACTTCGCCGTGGCGTGGAGCCTGCAGACTCTGGTCTGCGCCTGGAGTCTCGCAAGCGCCAGACGCTCGCCCAGCTTTCCTATACCGAGCTCACGCGCTCGCTCATCCACAGCTTTATCGGCTCGAACCAGCCGCACCGCGCACAGGTCGAGGCGCTCGATGCCCTGGCCGATCACCAAAGTGTTCTGGCCGTTATGGGAACGGGACGCGGCAAGTCCCTCATCTTCCATGTGCATGCCGCACGCGAGGCGGTCCTTCGCGGGCGTGCGAGCATCTTTGTCTATCCGCTGCGTGCACTCGTGGCCGACCAGGCCTATCACCTCTCGTCGACGATGGCCGCGCTCGGCATTGGCGTTGGCGTGCTGACTGGCGAGACCGTGGAGGCCGCGCGCGATGACGTGTTCGCCGGCTTGGCTTCGGGCCGCACCGGCATCGTGCTCACGACGCCCGAGTTCCTGTCCATTCACCGCGATCGCTTCGCGCGTTCGGGCCGCATCGGCTTTGTCGTTATCGATGAGGCGCACCATGCCGGTCTTGCCAAGGGCGGCGACCGCAGTGCCTATCTTGACATGCCCGATATCCTCAAGGCCCTGGGCGACCCGGTCGTTATGGCCGCGACGGCCACCGCGACGGCTCCGGTCGTGGCCGAGCTTGCCCGCGTGCTGCCGATCACCCGCACGGTGGTCGACGAGACGGTGCGCGAGAACCTTCAGCTCGAGGACGACCGCGATCTTGCGAGCCGCGAGAATCGTCTCGTGTCGATCGTGGCGACGGGGGAGAAGACCGTCATCTACGTCAACTCGCGCGACCAGTCCGTGGCGCTTGCCAAGACACTGCGCAAGCGCGTACCCGATTGCGCGACCCGCATTGCGTTCTATAACGCCGGGCTTGCGCGCTCCGATCGCCGCCGCGTGGAGGAAGCATTCCGAGACGGAAGCCTTAGCTGCATCGTTTCGACATCGGCCTTTGGCGAGGGCGTGAACCTGCCCGATATTCGCCATGTCGTGCTCTACCACATGCCGTTTGGCGCTATCGAGTTCAACCAGATGAGCGGGCGCGCCGGCCGCGATGGGCAGCCCGCCGTGATCCATCTGCTCTATTCGTCGCGCGACGCCCGCATTAACGAGCGCCTGCTCGACTGCTATGCGCCCGAGCGCGACGAGCTCGTCACGCTCTATCGCGCGCTGCAGACTATGTGGCGTTCCAACCGCGGCAAGACCGGGGACGACTCGTTTAGTGCGAGCGATATCGACATCGCGCAGATGTGCCTTGCCATCGATGCTCGCACGCCGGTTGACGAGCGCTCGGTGGAAAGTGGCCTGGGAATCTTCGAAGAGCTTGGTTTCTGCCGCGTTTCGGGGTTTGACGACACGCGTCGCATCGCGATGGCCGAAAACCCCGGCCGCGTGCAATTGAGCAGGTCAATCCGCTATTTGGAGGGTCTGCGCTCGCGCATGGAGTTCTCGGCTTTCCGGAGCTGGGCGCTCGATTCGTGCGCTTCTGATATGCTAGCCAAAGTTAACCGCCCGATCGTACCGCGGGCCTAGGGGAAGGGGACCTCGATGGATGCCGCAGCCCGTACCGCCCATGATTCCACCCTCCAGCCGTTCTCGGAGATGGAGCACTATAAGCATGCCGATGAGCTGCCGCCCGAGATTATGGCGGACAGCTACGACAAGCTGGAGCGCCTGTGCCTCAAATATATGAATGAGGACGACTTCTCTAAGGTTGAGCAGGCCTACTGCTTTGCCGCCGAGAAGCACTGCAACCAAAAGCGCCGCTCGGGTGAGATGTACATCAACCATCCCGTCGAGGTGGCCATCATTTTGGCCGACCTCAAGATGGACTGCGATGTGGTGTGCGCCGCGCTGCTGCACGATACCGTCGAGGATACCGAAACCTCACTCGCCGATGTCTCCGGCCTGTTTGGCGATACGGTGGCCGAGCTTGTCGATGGCGTGACCAAGCTCACCAACATCGAAGTCGACAGCATGGACGAGAAGCAGGCGCTCACGCTGCGCAAGATGTTCCTTGCCATGTCCAAGGACATCCGTGTCATCATCGTCAAACTTGCCGACCGCCTGCACAACATGCGTACGCTGGCGGCGCTTCGCGATGACCGTCGCCTGTTTAAGGCACGCGAGACCATGGACGTGTATGCGCCCCTGGCCGACCGTCTGGGCATGAGTTCCATTAAGTGGGAGCTCGAGGACCTGTCCTTCTTCTATCTGGAGCCCGACGCCTACCAGCGCATCGCGCGCATGGTGGCGGAGTCGCGCGAGGTTCGCGAGCGCTATCTGGCCGAGACCATCAAGACGCTCACCGACGAGCTCAACCGTATTGGTCTTGAGGGCTTCCAGATCAACGGTCGTTCCAAGCACTATTGGTCCATCTACCAAAAGATGAAGCGCAAGGGCAAGGAGTTCTCCGAGATCTACGACCTGGTGGCGCTGCGCGTCATTACCCATTCGGTGCGCGATTGCTACTCCACGCTCGGCGCGGTGCACACGCTGTGGCACCCCATGCCCGGCCGCTTTAAAGACTATATCGCCATGCCCAAGGTCAATAACTACCAGTCGCTCCATACGACGGTTATCGGCCCCACAGCCCGTCCGCTCGAGATTCAGATTCGAACCTACGAGATGCACGAGCAGGCCGAGTACGGCATTGCCGCCCACTGGCTGTATAAAAAGTCGGGCGGATCGTCTGCCTCCAAGACCAACGACGCCCAGCGCCTGGACGACCAGATCAACTGGCTCAAGCACTCGCTCGATTGGGCCGCCTCCGACGAGATCACCGACGCCAAGGAATATCTGCACTCGTTGAAGGTTGATCTGTTCGATCAGGAGATTTTTGTCTTTACGCCCAAGGGCGAGGTCATGGCGCTCCGTGCCGGTTCCACCCCGCTCGACTTTGCCTACGCCGTCCACACCGAGGTTGGCAACCACTGCGTGGGCGCCAAGATCAACGGTGCCGTGGCCCCGCTCACGCACGAGATAAAGACGGGCGACCGTGTCGAGATTCTGACCAACAAGAGTTCCAAGCCGTCGCGCGACTGGCTCAAGATCGTCAAGACGCCTTCGGCCAAGTCCAAGATCCGTCGCTACTTTGCCGCCGCGACTAAGGACGACGACGCTGCCGCCGGTCGCGATATGCTGGCCAAGGACCTGCGCAAGCGCGGATACGGCATTTCCACGCCGCGCTCGACGCGTGCGCTCAATGCCGTGGCGGAGCAGCTGAACTACAAGCAGCTCGAGGACCTGTTTGCGGCCGTCGGTGCCGGTAAGGTTGCCCCGCGTGCCGTGGGCAACAAGGTCGAGCAGATTTTGGACCCCAAGCCCGAGGAGCAGCTCACCAAGGCTGAGGCTATCGCCGAGGTCGTGAAACAGCCTGCCCGCGGTTCCAATCGCAAGCCGCAGAAGCGCGGCAAGAGCGCGAGCAACGGCATCATCGTCAAGGGTGAGAGCAACAGCGGTCTGTTGGTCCGTCTGGCGCATTGCTGTAACCCCGTGACGGGCGACGACATCGTCGGCTTCATCACGCGCGGCCGTGGTGTCTCGGTGCACCGTGCCAACTGCCCCAACGTCAAGGGCCTTATGGAGCACCCTGAGCGCATGATCGACGTGGAGTGGGACGGCGCCGCTGACACCCTCTTCCAGGTCGAGATCGTGGTCGAGTGCCTGGACCGCATGGGCCTGCTCAAGGATGTCACCATCGCCATCGGCGATGCGGGCGGCAACATCCTTTCGGCTGCCACGTCGACCAACCGCGAGGGCATCGCAACACTGCGCTTTATGGTCGAGATTTCGGACGCGAGCGGTCTGGATCCGCTGCTGGCCTCTATCAGCAGCGTCGACTCGGTCTACGATGCCCGCCGCCTCATGCCCGGCGAGGGCGGAGCACAACTCAAACGTCGCGTGTAGACGCGCTGCGCTCGCAGCATTATAGATAGTGGTTACGTTCGAGGCATCGTTTGGTGCCTCGACGTATTTAGAAGGAAAGTGTGCATATGGACGATACGACTTTGGACCTGACGCCCCGAGGCGCGGCTTCGATTGAGACGCTCGTCAACGGCCCGATTCAGACCAACAGTTACGCCGTGATGTCGAATGACGAGTGCTTAATCGTCGATCCGGCGTGGGAGGGTGAGCGTCTTGTGGAGCATATTCGCACCGAACATCCTGGGGTACGCGTGCTCGGCGCCGTCTGCACGCACGGTCATGCCGACCATGTTGGTGGGGTTGCCGGGGTGCGAACTGCCGTTGGCGACGGCGCACTATATGAGTTGTGCGCTAAGGACGTGATGGTACCTCGCGCAAATATCGAGGAGCAGCGTGGCATGTGGGGCATCGAGACACCCGATCCGGGTGAGCCGACGCGCCTGCTCGCCGAGGGCGATACGATCGAGGTGGGCGACGTCTGCCTGCAAGTGATCGAGACGCCGGGGCATACACCGGGCGGCATCGTTTTGTTTGCTGCGACCAAGCAGGGAAACATCGCCTTCGTGGGCGACACGCTATTCCCGGGCAGCCACGGTCGCACCGATCTTTCCGGCGGTGACGAGGCGACGATTATGCGCTCGCTGTCCAAACTTGCCAAGATGCTTCCGCCCGATACCGTTTGCCTGACGGGCCATGGCGATTCGACCACCGTCGCGCGTGAGCTCATGCAGAATCCGTTCATGCAGATGTAGGTTCGAAGCCGTCTTTCGAATCACGAAGACCGCTCAATCGTCAAGTAATTTTCCCCAACGGGTCGATTCTGTGGGGCAAACGGTCAAAATTTGTCCAATCGGATGATATTCGTGAACAAACGAACGTTTATGCTGCGGTATGCCGTGGTAAAATCACAGGCGTTATCGGAGCAACCTTACAGGAGGTTTCTTTTATGCTCGTCAACGCAGCAGACATGCTCAAGAAGGCCGAGGCCGGCAAGTACGCTCTCGGTGCCTTCAACACCAACAACCTCGAGTGGACCCTGGCTATTCTCCAGGCCGCCGAGGAGGCCAAGTCTCCGCTGATCCTTCAGTGCACCGCTGGTGCCGCTAAGTGGATGGGCGGTTTCAAGGTCTGCGCCGACATGGTCAAGGCTGCCGTCGAGGCCACGGGCGTTACCGTTCCCGTCGCCCTTCACCTCGATCACGGTTCTTACGAGGACTGCTTCAAGTGCATCGAGGCCGGCTTCACGTCCATCATGTATGACGGCTCTCACGAGGAGACCTTCCAGCTTAACCTCGACCGCACCAAGGAGCTCGTTGAGCTTGCCCACTCCAAGGGCATGTCCATCGAGGCCGAGGTTGGCGGCATCGGCGGCACCGAGGACGGCGTGACCTCCAACGGCGAGCTCGCTGACCCCGCTGAGTGCAAGCAGATTGCCGACCTGGGCGTCGACTTCCTCGCCTGCGGCATCGGCAACATCCACGGCGTGTACCCCGCCGACTGGGCCGGCCTTTCCTTCGAGCGTCTGGGCGAGATCAAGGCTCAGACCGGCGACCTGCCCCTCGTTCTGCACGGTGGCACCGGCATCCCCGAGGATCAGATCAAGAAGGCCATCTCCCTGGGCATCTCCAAGATCAATGTCAACACCGATCTGCAGCTCGTCTTCGCCGCTGCCACGCGTGAGTACGTTGAGGCTGGCAAGGATCAGCAGGGCAAGGGCTTTGACCCCCGCAAGCTCCTCAAGCCTGGTCGCGACGCCATCGTTGCCCGCACCAAGGAGCTCATGGAGGAGTTTGGCTCCGTCAACAAGGCGTAAGTAGCGGTTTAACTTTCCCGCCGGAGGCCCCGTTCGCCCTACGCTTTTCCCTTGCGCTCACCTGGCTTTGCCAGAAGTCGCGCAATGGGAAAAGCTCCGGGCGAACGGGGCCTCCTTTGTTAACTCGC
>CAKUEU010000085.1 GCA_934646865.1 uncultured Collinsella sp.
GCCGTCGCGACGGCTGCGGTCGTAGGCGCTCATCACGGTCTTCTTGACCATGCCGCTCTTGGTGGCAAACATCAGGAACTCGTCGGCGGGGAACTCGCGGCAGCTGATGACGCTCGCGATCTTCTCGCCTTCCTCGAAGGGCAGCAGGTTGACGATCGCGGTACCGCGCGCCTGGCGCGTGCCCACCGGTAGCTCGTGCACCTTCAGGCGATACACCTTGCCCTTGCTCGAGAAGAACAGCACGTACTCGTGCGTGGACGCAATGAACATCTCGTCGATAACGTCATCCTCTTTGAGGTTGACGCCCGACACGCCCTTGCCGCCGCGCTTCTGGGCACGATAGGCGGCGACCGGGATGCGCTTAACGTAGCCGGTGTGGGTGATGGTCACGACCATGTCCTCGTCGGCGATGAGGTCCTCCACATCCAGGTCCTTCTCGACCTGGCTGATCTCGGTGCGGCGCTTATCGCCGAACTTCTTGGAGATCTCACGCATCTCCTCCTTGATGACGCCCAGGATCTTCTCCTCGTGCGCCAGCAGGTCCTCGTAGTAGGCGATGGCGCGGCGCAGGCCGTCCAGCTCTTCTTGGATCTTGTCGCGCTCCAGGCCGGTCAGGCGGCGCAGCTTCATCTCGAGGATGGCCGTGGTCTGCTCGGGCGTAAAACCAAAGCGCTCAATCAGGCGGCTGCTGGCCTCGGAGTCGGTCTGCGAGGAGCGGATGATGCTGATGACCTCGTCGATATGGTCGAGAGCCATCAGATAGCCCTCGAGGATATGGGCGCGGGCCTGGGCCTTCTTAAGGTCGTAGCGGGTGCGGCGGGTGACGACGTCGACCTGGTGGTCGATGTAGTGCTGCAGCATCTCGCGCAGGCTCAGGCATTTGGGCACGCCGTTGACGAGCGCCAGGTTGTTAGCGCCAAAGGTCGTCTGCAGCGAGGTGTACTTGTACAGGTTGTTGAGCACGACCTGCGGAATGACGCCCTTCTTGAGCTCGATGACCAGGCGGATGCCCTTCTGGTTGGACTCGTCGCGCATGTCCGAGATGCCCTCGATGCGCTTGTCATTGACGAGCTGGGCGATCTTCTCCTGCAGGGTGCCCTTGTTGACCATGTAGGGAATCTCGGTAAAGACCAGGCGGCTGCGGCCGGTCTTGGTGGACTCCACGTGAGCCTTGGCACGCACGGTGATGGAGCCGCGGCCGGTCTCGTAGCTCTGCTTAATACCGGCACTGCCCATGATGATGGCACCGGTGGGGAAATCCGGACCGGGCATGATCTGCATGAGCTCGTCGACGGTGGCGTCGGGATTGTCGATCAGGTAGCAGGTGGCCTCGATCGCCTCGGTGAGGTTATGCGGGGCGATGTTGGTTGCCATGCCGACGGCGATACCCTGGCTGCCGTTGACCAGCAGGTTGGGGAAGCGCGCGGGCAGCGCCTGGGGCTCGGCGAGCGACTCGTCGTAGTTGGGCTGCCAGTCGACGGTATCCTTCTGCAGGTCGCGCAAGAGCTCCATGGCGGGCTTTGCCAGGCGGCTCTCGGTATAACGCATAGCCGCCGCGCCGTCGCCGTCGATGTTGCCGAAGTTGCCGTGGCCGTCGATGAGCGGCGTGCGCATGGAGAACCACTGCGCCAGACGAACCATGGCCTCGTAGACCGCGGAGTCACCGTGCGGGTGGTACTTACCGATAACTTCGCCGACCGTCCAGGCCGACTTCTTGTGCGGGCGGTTGGGGTAGATGCCGCTCTCGTTCATGGCGTACAGGATGCGGCGGTGTACCGGCTTTAAGCCATCGCGCACGTCCGGCAGGGCGCGCGCCGTAATGACCGACATCGAGTACTCGATGAACGACTGCTTCATCTCGCGGCCGAACTCCGAAATCTGGAGCTGGCCGCCGTTGATATCCTCGCCTGCGGAGGCGCCGCGGTCGACTTCGCCAAAGCTCTCCTCGAGCTCGCCGTCGTCATCCTCTTCCTCGTCCTCGTCGGCATCGGGGTTGTAGGCATCGGGGTCGCCGTCCTCGCCCTGCTCGGCGCGGGCGAGCAGGCGCTTCAGATCATCGGGCATGCCGGCGTCGCCGGCCTCGTCCATACCCTCGTTATTGTTGATATCGTCTGCCACGTTACCTCCTCATGGTTTGCGTGGTCCATTAGTTCCCTACCACGGAGACGGCTTTTCCAGGTGCCGCAGATTCGCCCGAAAGAGGAGGGAAGCGTACTTGGGTACGCGACCGACGATTGAGGGCGAAGGTGCGGTGGCTGGGAAAGCCGCAGGGATTAGGCGTCCAAGAAACGCGCATCATGCGCGTGCTTTTCAATATATTCGCGGCGGTAGCCGACCTCGGAGCCCATCAGCTCGCGCACGGCGCGGTCCGCCACCACGGCGTCCTCGATCGACACGCGCTGCAGGATGCGGGTCTTGGGGTCCATCGTCGTCGAGGCAAGCTGCTTGGGGTCCATCTCGCCCAGACCCTTGTAGCGCTGGACGGTATAGCCCTTGCGCTTCTTGGTGATCTTGCCGTCCTTGGCCTTGCCGTCCTCGTCGTTGTCGTCGGGGTTCAGGCCCAAGCTCTGGATGGTGTCACGCAGGATCTCGTCTTCGGGCTGGCGGCCGTTGGGATACACGTAGTGAATCTTGTTGCGCACCTTGATGCCAAAGATGGGCGGGCAGGCAACGTAGACATAGCCGGCATCGATCAGCGGACGCATGTACTTGTAGAAGAACGTCAGCAACAGAATGCGGATATGCGCGCCGTCGACGTCTGCATCGGTCATGATGATGATCTTGTGGTAGCGCGCCTTGGTGATGTCGAAGTCACCGCCGTCACCGGCACTCGTCGTGACGCCGCAGCCGATCGCGGTGATCAGCGACTGGATGGTGTCGCTCGAAAACGCGCGATGGTCGCCCACGCGCTCGACGTTCAAAATCTTGCCGCGCAGGGGCAGAATCGCCTGGATGTCTCGGCGACGGCCGTCCTTGGCCGAACCGCCTGCCGAGTCGCCCTCTACGATGAAGAGCTCGGTCAGCTCGGCATCGCGCACCGAGCAGTCGGCGAGCTTGCCGGGCAGTGACGCCGTCTCGAGCAGGCTCTTGCGGCGGGTCGCCTCGCGCGCCTTGCGGGCGGCGTTGCGGGCCTTGCAGGCCCGCTGGGCCTTCTTGACGATCTCGCGGGCGGGCTTGGGGTGCTCCTCCAGGTAATCGGCCAGGCCGTCGGTCACGATCTTGAGCGTCAATGCGCGCATGTAGGAGCTGCCGAGCTTAGCCTTGGTCTGGCCCTCAAACTGCGGATCGGGCAGCTTGACCGAGATGACGGCCGAAAGACCCTCGCGCACATCGTCGCCGGTCAGGTTGGCGTCCTTCTCCTTGAGCAGATTCTGCTTACGGGCGTAATCGTTGATCACGCGGGTGAGCGCGGTGCGGAAACCCTCGAGGTGCATACCGCCCTCGGGGGTGTAGATGTCGTTGGCAAACGACATGACGTTCTCGCCGTAGCCGCTATTCCACTGCAGGGATACCTCGACCTCGCCCATCTTGGTCACAGGCGCGTCCGGATCCGACTTGCCTTCGATGTAAATGGGCTCCTTAAAGGCCTCGGGGACGTCCTTGCCGTCGTTGAGGAACTTGACGAAGTCGATGATGCCGCCCGCATAGCAGAACTCCTCCACGCGGGGAGTCGCCTCGCGCTCGTCGGTCAGCACGATCTTGAGGTTCTTGTTGAGGAACGCCGTCTCCTGCAGACGGTTGTGCAGTGTATCGAAATCGTAGATGCAGGTCTCGAAGATCTCGTCGTCGGGCCAGAAAGAGACGGTGGTACCCGTCGTCTCCGAAGTGCCCACGACCTCCATCTTCTTGACAGTCTTGCCGCGCGAGAACTCCATCTCGTAGACGTTGCCGTCGCGGCACACCTGAACGACCACACGCTTGGACAGCGCGTTGACGACGGAGATACCCACGCCGTGCAGGCCGCCCGAGACCTTGTAGGCCGAGTTATCGAACTTACCACCGGCGTGCAGAATCGTCATAACGACTTCGAGCGTCGGGATCTTTTTGATAGGATGCTCGTCGACGGGGATGCCGCGCCCGTTGTCGACGACCGTGATGGAGTTGTCGGCGTGGACCGTCACCTGAATCTCGGTGCAGAAACCGGCCATGGCCTCGTCGACGGAGTTATCAACGATCTCCCACACCAGGTGATGCAGACCGCTGGCGCTCGTCGAGCCAATGTACATGCCCGGGCGCTTACGAACGGCCTCGAGACCTTCGAGAATCTTAATCTCGCCGCCATCGTAATCGTTTTCGTTTGCCACACGTCCTCCTTCAGTTAAGAAAATGTGTACAGCCTTACTAGTTTATCGTAAAAAAATACCCTCGGGGACGAGGGTATTTGGCTCTACAAGGCCACCAGATGCGATTTAAGGCTCTTTTTTGCTTTGTGCGCCCTTGGCCCACTCGGCACTGGCCCTCATGGCGTTCTCGAGGGCCTCGCGCAGTTTTTGGTCTTCGATGGGTGCCACTTGGCGCTCAATTTCAGCGCGCTCGGTATCATCCAGATCGGCATGCGGGGCCGGCGGGCGCTCGGCCACGGCCGGACGTAAGCGCTCCCTGGCGGCGGGCGGCGTGTGACCGGGTGCGGTCGTTTTGAACACCAGGCCGTCCACATGTGCCCCGGCGCGCTCCATACGTGCGCGGATGATCTCGCGCAGCAGCGTCATCTCCTGCGTCCATGAGGGCGAATCGAGATATACCAGCAGCTCATTGGACTCGGGCAGATAGCGCAGGCCCGTCACATGGCGTCCCTCGCGCGTGCCCGAACACACGGCATTCCACGCGCGATAGACCGCGCGCGACTCCTCGGCGGCCTCCATCTGCGCGCGGCGCTCGGGTGTCGCCGCGGCCAGAATACGCTGGCGCTCGGCATCCAAAAAGCCGCCAAAGGCAACCGTGCCGTTTTCGCGCTCGTAATTAGCACGCCTCACCCATGCTCACCACCTTGGCTCGATCGAGCAGGTCATCGGTAAAGTACCCCAAGTTGGTAGTAGTAATGACCGTCTGGATGTCATCACCGATCAGTTGCAGAAAAGCGGCACGGCGCTCACCGTCGAGCTCGCTCATCACGTCGTCCAAAAGCAGCAGCGGTGCGGTGCCCAGGATATCGCGGGCAACCGCCACCTCGGCCACTTTCCACGCCAGCACCAGCGTACGCTGCTGGCCCTGGCTGGCAAACGAGCGGGCAGATCGGCCCGCCACGCTAAACTCGATTTCGTCGCGATGCGGGCCCACGAGCGTCACGCCGCGGCGCATTTCCTCGTCGGCGCGCTCGTCAAGGGCTGCCAGCATATGCTCATACGCCCAACCCTTGAGTTCCCCTCGATCGTCGGTCTGGGGCAAATCCCCCAGCGTGGACACATAGGACACATGGGCGGTCTCGCCGGACGCGACCTGCCCGTAGGCATCGCGCACGTGACTCGCCAGGCGATCGAGCAGGGCAAGGCGATGCACCAGCAAAGCGGATCCAGCGCGGGCGATGGACTCGTTCCAGGCGCCGAGCATCTCGCGGCAGCACCAGCTCTCCTTGAGCAGGGCGTTGCGCTGGGTCACGCAGCGCCCATAGGCGCTCGCAAGATCGGCATAACGTGCGCTCAGCTGCACCCCAAAGTCGTCGAGCGCGGCGCGGCGCACGCTGGCACCGCGTTTGACCATGTCCAGGTGGTCCGGGCAAAACAGCACGCTCGGTAGCACGCCGCGCACACCGGCGGCGGAGCACTTCTTGCCGTTGCGACTAAACGAGCGTTTGCCGTCCTCCACACTCAGCCCCATGTCCAGCACGCGACCATCGCCCTCGAGCCTCAACTGGACTCGGCATGAGCCCACGCCGTCATGTACCAGCTCGGCGGCGGTCGGGTGCCTAAACGAGGCGCCGCTCGTCAGCAGCTGCAGCGCCTCTATGAGATTGGTCTTTCCCGCCGCATT
>CAKUEU010000086.1 GCA_934646865.1 uncultured Collinsella sp.
GTCAACTCCATCATCCACTCCAAGACCTTCGACAACGGCATGATCTGCGCTTCCGAGCAGTCCGTGACCGTCATCGACACCATCTATGACCAGGTTAAGGCCGAGTTCCAGAAGCGCGGCTGCTACTTCGTCAAGCAGGGTGCCGAGATGGAGGCCCTGCGCGCCGCCATGTTCAAGAACGGCGCTCTCGATCACCGCATCCCCGGCATGGCTGCCGCCAAGATCGCCGAGCTCGCCGGCATCGAGGTTCCCGCCAAGACCAAGATCTTGATCGCCGAGGTCACCTCCACCGACCCCGCCAAGGAAGAGTTCTCCCACGAGAAGCTCTCCCCGGTCCTGGCCATGTACCACGCCAAGGACTTCCAGGAGGCCGTCGACAAGGCCGAGCACTTGGTGCTCGCCGGTGGCCCGGGCCACACCGCCTCTCTCTACGTGCACCCCGCCCAGGCCGAGAAGATCAGCCTGTTCGAGCATGTCATGAAGGCCTGCCGTATCGTCATCAACACCCCGTCCTCGCACGGCGGCATCGGTGACCTGTACAACTTTGGCATGAAGCCGTCTCTGACCCTGGGCTGCGGCTCCTGGGGCGGCAACTCCGTCTCCGAGAACGTTGGGGTGAAGCACTTGATCAACGTTAAGACTGTGGCCGAGCGCCGTGAGAACATGCTGTGGTTCCGCGCTCCCGAGAAGGTCTACTTCAAGAAGGGTTCCACGCCCGTCGCTCTCGACGAGCTCGGTACCGTCATGGGCAAGAAGCGCGCCTTCATCGTCACCGACCAGTTCCTCTTCAAGAATGGCAACACCCGCGCCATCGAGGCCAAGCTCGACGAGATGGGCATCGCCCACGACTGCTTCTACGACGTCGAGCCCGATCCGTCGCTGCAGTGCGCACGTCGCGGCGCCAAGCAGATGGCTCTCTTTGAGCCGGACGTCATCATCGCCGTCGGCGGTGGCTCCGCTATGGACGCCGGCAAGATCATGTGGATGATGTACGAGCACCCCGAGTGCAAGTTTGAGGACATGGCCATGGACTTCATGGACATCCGCAAGCGTATCTTCACCTTCCCCGAGATGGGCAAGAAGGCCTACTTCGTCGCCGTCCCGACCTCCTCGGGTACCGGCTCCGAGTGCACGCCGTTCGCCATCATCACCGACAAGGAGACCGGCATCAAGTGGCCGCTCGCCGACTACGCGCTGCTCCCCAACATGGCTATCGTCGACGCCGACAACTGCATGACCGCCCCGCGCGGCCTGACCGCTGCCTCCGGCATCGACGTCATGACCCACGCCATCGAGTCCTACGTCTCCATCATGGCTTCCGACTACACCAAGGGCCTCTCCGAGCGCGCTGCCAAGCTCGTCTTTGAGAACCTGCCCTCCAGCTTCGAGAACGGCGCCAAGGACCCGCACGCCCGCGAGGAGATGCACAACGCCTCCTGCATGGCCGGTATGGCCTTCGCCAACGCCTTCTTGGGCCTCAACCACTCCATGGCCCACAAGCTCGGCGCTTTCCATCACCTGCCCCACGGCATCGCCAACGCCGTCATCCTGACCCGCGTCATGCGCTACAACGCCGCCGAGGCCCCCGTCAAGATGGGCACCTTCTCCCAGTATCCTTACCCCAACGCGCTGCACAACTACGCCGAGATGGCCAAGTACTGCGGCATCGAGGGCAAGGACGACAAGGAGACCTTCGAGAACTTCATCACGAAGCTCGAGGAGCTCAAGGACTTCATCGGCGTCAAGAAGACCATCGCCGACTACGGTGTCGACGAGCAGTACTTCCTCGACACGCTCGACGAGATGACCGAGCAGGCATTCAACGACCAGTGCACCGGCGCTAACCCGCGCTACCCGCTCATGAGCGAGATCAAGGAGCTCTACCTGGACGCCTACTACGGCCGCGAGCCCCAGGACTACGCCGTCTGCTAGTTTTAGCACGGTTTTTAACGGCGGGGGTGCACGGGTGTTTCACACACCCCCGCCGTCGCTTCTATCGCATCGTTGAAAGGATGCAACCATGCTGCTACCCGATTCCAAGACCGAGCTCGTCCGCCGTGGCAACAAGGTCGTTTACGACCTGGGCGACAAGATCGTCAAGGTCTTCAACGAGACCAAGCCTGTCTCTGACGTGTTCAACGAGGCTTTGAATCTTGCCCGCATCAATGAGTGCGGCATCCGCAGCCCCAAGGCTCTCGAGGTTTCCCAGCTCGAGAACGCCAACGGCTGGGCGCTTGTGACCGAGAAGGTCCCGGGCACCACCCTTGCCGAGAAGATGACTGCCGAGCCCCAGCGCTTCGGTGAGTACCTCGAGATGTTCGTCGACCTCCAGATCGAGATTCACGGCTACACCTCCCCGCTGCTCAACCGTCAGCGTGACAAGTTCGCCCGCATGATCGACAGCCTGGATCAGCTCAATGCCACCACGCGCTACAACCTTCAGGAGCGCCTGGACGGCATGACCAAGGAGTTCAAGGTCTGCCACGGCGACTTCAACCCCTCCAACGTCATCGTTGGCGACGACGGCCAGCTCTACGTGTGCGACTGGGCACACGCCACCCAGGGCTCCCCTGCCGCCGACGTTGCAACCACCTACCTGCTCTTTGCCCTCAACAGCAAGGACCAGGCCGAGGCCTACCTGGAGCTCTACTGCGACCGCGCCGACATGCCCATGCAGGTCGTGCGTCAGTGGACGAGCATCGTCGCCGCTTCCGAGCTCGCTCGTAAGCGCAACGTGAACGATGAGTTCCTTAAGAACTGGATCGACGTCGTCGATTATCAGTAATATCTGAGCGATTTATTCGCATCGGAGGCACAAAGGAAAACCCCGCAGCTCGTTTGGGCTGTGGGGTTTCCTTTTAGGATTCGAATATATTGATGAGCAAAAGAACGGCCCCGCATCTCCCCGATCTGGAGAAATGCGGGACCGCCCCGAAATACAGCTATCGGCGATGCCGTCGATTAACGACGGGCCGCCTTTACGAGCTCGGCGACCTTGGCGACGACCTCATCGATCGCCACATCCTCGCGCTCGCCCGTGGCACGGTCCTTGAGCTCGACGGTACCGTTCTTAAGACCGCGCTTGCCCAGAACGACCTGATACGGGAAGCCCATGAGGTCATTATCGGCAAACTTAAAGCCGGGACGCTCATCGCGATCGTCGACGACGACCTCGATACCCTCGGCGCACAGGCCCTCGACGATCTGGTCGCAGACGGTAGCGCACTCATCCTTCTTGGGGTCGAGCGGAATCACCGTGACCTCGTAGGGAGCGACGGAAACCGGCCAGACGATACCGTGCTCGTCGTTGTGCTGCTCAACGACGGCAGCAAGCGAACGGGACACGCCCACGCCGTAGCAACCCATGATGAGCGGCTTCTCCTTGCCATCCTCATCCATAAAGGTGGCACCCATGGCCTCGGAGTACTTGGTGCCCAGCTGGAAGACCTGGGAGACCTCGATGCCGCGGGCAGCGGAGAGCGGCTTGCCGCAGTGCGGGCAGGGATCGCCGGCAACGACGGTAACCAGGTCGGCCCACTCATCGACGGTAAAGTCGCGCTCGGGGCAGGCGCCGGTAAAGTGGTAGTCGACCTCGTTGGCGCCGCAGGCCCACTGCTTGGACTCGCGCAGGCTCTCGTCGCAGACCAGACGGATACCCTCGGGCAGGTTGACCGGTCCGATAAAGCCCTTGTGCAGACCGTAAGTCTGGAGCTCCTCGTCGGTCATCATGCGGTAGCCCTTACCAAAGACATGCTCGGCCTTGCAGTCGTTGAGCTCATGGTCGCCCGGAACGATGGCAACGACCGGCTTACCCTCGGCGTCGATGAGTGCCAGCGACTTGCGCGTGCCGTTCTCGGGGAAGCCGAAGAACTTGGCAACGGCCTCGATGGTACCCATGCCCGGAGTCTCGACCTTGGTGAGCGTGCCGTCGCCAGGGCCCTCAGTAACGACGACCTTGGTGCTTGCGGCCTCATCGTCGGCAGCAAAGCCGCAATCGTCGCAGTACACCAGCGATGCCTCGCCGGCATCGGCCAGCGCCATGTACTCGACGGAGGTGTCGCCGCCGATCTCACCGGAGTCGGCGACAACGGGCAGGGCCTTAATGTAGCAGCGCTCGCAGATGTTGGCGTAGGCCTGCTTCATCTTGTCGTACTCCTCCTGCAGGCTCTCCTGCGTGGCGGAGAAGCTGTAGGCGTCCTTCATGATGAACTCGCGGCCGCGCATCAGGCCAAAGCGAGGACGGAACTCATCGCGGAACTTATCCTGGATGTGATACAGGTTGACGGGCAGCTGCTTGTAAGAGCGCAGCTCGTTGCGCACCAGGGCCGTGACGGTCTCCTCGTGCGTGGGACCCAGGACAAACTCACGGCCATGACGGTCGTCAAAGCGCACGAGCTCCTTGCCATAGGCATCGATGCGGCCGGACTCACGCCACAGCTCGGCATCGACCATGATGGGCATCATGAGCTCCTGAGCGCCGGCGGCGTCCATCTCATCGCGCACGATGTTCTCGATCTTGCGGATCGAGCGCCAAGCGAGCGGCAGGTAGGAATAGAGGCCTGCGGCCTCCTTGCGAATCATGCCGGCACGAAGCAGCAGGCGATGGCTTGCGAGCTCGGCGTCGGCCGGATCCTCTTTGAGCGTCGGCGCATAAAGCTTAGACATGTACATTGCTCGAGTCATTTATTTCTCCTCAATAAGCTTGTCGACCTCGGCCATAAGCGCGTCGACAATTTGATCCTCAGCTACTTTACCAATGATCTGGCCGTGCGAAAAGAGCAGGCCCTGACCTCGTCCGCAGGCAACGCCCAAGTCGGCATCAGATGCCTCGCCGGGGCCGTTTACGGCACATCCCATGACGGCAATCGAAAGCGGTGCGGAGTAGTTTTTAAGCCGCTCGGTGACCTCCTCGGCGATGGGAATCAGGTTGACCTGACAGCGGGCGCACGTGGGGCACGAGACGATCTCGGGGCCACGGCGGCGCAGGCCGAGCGACTGCAGAATACCCCAGGCGACCGGCGACTCCTCGACCGGATCGGCCGTGAGCGATACGCGCATGGTGTCGCCGATGCCTTCGGAGAGCAGAATGCCCAGACCCACCGAACTCTTGATGGTGCCCTGAAGCTTGGTTCCAGCCTCTGTAACGCCCAAATGAAGCGGAACGTGGGGGATTTCGCGCGACAGAGCACGATAGGTGTCGAGCGTCGTTTGCACGCTATGGGCCTTGGCCGAAAGCACAATGTTGGTAAAACCGCGGTCTTCAAAATGCTTGACGAAACGCTCACTCGACATCACGAGCTTTTCGGGCTGCGTAAGATCGTCGCGCTCGGCGATATCCTGCTCGAGCGAACCGGCGTTGACGCCAATGCGGATTGCACAGCCCGCGGCACCCGCGGCGTCAATCACGGCGTCGACCTTGACCCAATCACCGATGTTACCAGGATTGATGCGCAGCTTGGCGGCACCAGCCTCGATAGCACCAATAGCAAGTTTATGGTTAAAGTGGATATCGGCGACGATCGGCACCGGAGACTCGGCGCAGATGGTACGAAAGCCCTCGAGCGCAGCCTCGGTGGGTACACTCACGCGCACGATATCACAGCCAGCCTGTGCCAGTGCGCGCACCTGTGCAAGCGTTGCCTGGGCATCGGCGGTATCGGTGCAGGTCATGGACTGGACCACGACCGGCGCGCCGCCACCGATCTGCACGCCGCCCACATGCACGGGGCGCGTCAGCTCGCGCGGCAAAGGATGGAATAAAGACAATCCAAACACTCCCCTACAGAATAAATCGAAGGATGTCGGAACGAAGCATATAGACAAACAGCAACGCAAAGAGCGCGATGCCCACATAGCTCACGAT
>CAKUEU010000087.1 GCA_934646865.1 uncultured Collinsella sp.
GAGCTTTACATCGTGCCTCATTCCTTCGTTATTGAGATTTGCCAAGGCGCTACCTTTGATGCGGGGTCGTTTATCGGCGCAGTTGTCTGTCTGTTTATTTCGGCGATCTGGAGTTATGCCTCGCTGCTCCAAGAGCAGTCTGACGAGCTTGTGTAGGAGGAAACATGAGCTATCTCATCATCGAGCTTGAGACGCAGCTGCTTAAGACCGGAAAGACCAGCGCTGATCTGATTCGGGCGACGGGGCATACTCCGGCTAATATTTCAAAGCTTAGAAACGGAAAGATAAAAGCTATTCGCCTAAAGACGCTTCTCGATATCTGTGATGAGCTTGATTGTCAACCGGGAGATATTATTCAGCGCGTGAGCGAGAAAGAGCTTGAGGAGCTAATTGTTGAGCGTGCAAAAAACGTTGTGAGGCAGATGCGGGACGGCGGAGGCAATGAGGCGTCGCTTCCGACATCAGTCTTTGCTGTCGATTTGAGCGACGAGTAGCTTAAGGCGAACAACTAAAACGAAATATCAGCGTGAAGGGACCCGTGTCTAACACGGGTTCTTTCTTTTAGATTATCTTGACAAATATGAGTTATCGAAAAACAATAACAACTATGGAAAACGATAAAGTAAAGAAGGAACGATATGAGCGGTTTTGCTATCAAGCGGAACGGGAGGCCAATGAACACCGCAACGATAAGGCTATCAAGGGCGTCAAAGCGCTACGGGAAACGGCGCGTTTTGCATGACGTTTCCTTCGAGGTACATCAGTCTGAGCTCTGTGCCCTTGTTGGTGCAAACGGGGCGGGCAAAAGCACGCTCATTAAAATCGTATTGGGCCTCTGCGAGCCATCGTCGGGGAGCGTGGAGCTCTTTGGAGGCAAGTCAAAAAGAGAGCTTAGCCTGATGCGGACGCGTGTCGGCTATGTACCAGATTCCAGTGGAGCATACCAATCTCTCAGTGCGGCTGAGAATCTTCGGATCCGATGTGCGGAATGGGGGCTTGATGAGAAGCGTGAGATTCCTCGCGTTTTGAGCCTAGTCGGGCTGGACATCGATGAAAAAAAGAGCGTAGGCAGTTTTTCTCTGGGAATGAAACGGCGGCTGGATATAGCTACAGCTTTGTTGGGTGACACGGACTTGCTAGTTTTCGATGAGCCAGCAAATGGGTTGGACCCGCTGGGCATTGAGAGCATATGGACCCTTATCGGCCGATTGAATCGAGAGCAGGGTAAGACCATGCTCATCTCTAGTCATGATTTGGATGAGTTGGCATCGGTTGCAACAAGCTGCCTGTTTCTTCATGACGGCGAACTGCTGAAAAAGGAATCGATGGACGTCATAAGGGATGAGGCGCCATCCCTAAAAGAGTATTACAGGCGCTTGATGAAGGCGGTCTCGCAATGAAGCGGGCGATCCATCCCATAAAGGCAGATATGATGCGTTTGCACAGGATGTTTCCGGCGAAGTTTGGTCTTGCGCTTATGCTGGCGTTCGGCCTTCTCTTCGGTGTCTTTCTAAAAAGCGGAACAACGTTGCTAGCCTTTGGCAATAGCGTTTGCGGGGAGGATATTGGTTTCTTCTGGAATGTAATCGATCCTACTGCGCCTGATGAGTCCCTTGTGCGCAGTGCTTTTGCCGGCACCTCTCTGCTCGTTCCGCTCATCGTTTGCCTGGCGATTTTACAGGAGCGCGGCTATGAAGAGGGATGCCGAATTTCTTCAGCAAGAGGTCTTGCCCGCTTTAACGGGGCTCTGGCACATGTACTTTCGTCTGCTTTAATAATCGGCGCAACATATAGTGCGCTTTGCCTTCTTCTGTTTGCAATAGCGATAACACGTGGAGGGCAAAACTATGCGCATAGCATGCTGACTGCATTTTTGCCCGCAATGATGATTAACGCCGTATTGGTGATATCGATTGCGCTGGAGACGGTGACCATCTATCGGATTACAGGCAGCGCTGTATTGAGCGGGGCTGCGATAATTATTGGATTTGTCATGAGCTTGACGCTCTACGGAACTTACCTTCAGACGCCCATATCGTCCTTGCGATGGATTTTCCTTCTTCCGGGGCCGTACCTTGGAGTCGGATGTGCCCTTGGGTATAGCGATATGGGGCAGCTGACGCTTCTGGGATATGGCGTGGCAGCCAGCTGTCTGTCGGTATTGATTTACGCTCTCTTGAGCTTTCGCGCTGGGGGTGTGCTCAATGGCTCGTCAGATTAAAAGACTTCTCCAGTCAGAATTGAAGCATGTGAGCAAATGGGCGTACGCCTCAATCCTGGTAATTTATGCGTACATGGTGGTATTGCAGCTTAATTCTTTCCCGATGTGGTTCTGTAGCCTCCGTGTGAACAGTTTCTTGGGCTTTTTCCCAGACCCGACGCTTCGGCTATCGGCGGAGGATGTCCTTCTATTTGGTAATGCGGAGGTTTTTCGCGGTCTGCTGTTCAACGTAGCCCCGTTGGCCCATGCATTGTTCTTTCCGTTCATCGTGGCTTGCATTGTGCCGCGCTTTGTCAGTTCGGGCTTTATTGAGGAACCGTGGGGGTTGTCGGAGGCTCGGGGAGGGAAGCGTGTGTGCGCTATCGTTGCGCGAGCGACGCTGTCTTCTTTCGCGCTTTTGGGCGCGTTTGTCCTGTCGAGTGTCGTTTTGTACTGTCTTAACTGCGCAATCGTTTCGGATGCTCAGCAGTATTTCAACTTGCATGTATTTTGCTATCGACTTGTTCTTGCTGCCGCTGCCTGCCTTGCATACGTGGTCTCTTGCGTAATCGTTGTTTCCTATTTTGGGTCCGGCTTCGGTCCGATTGGCATGCTGCTGCTTGTCAACGTCGTAGCGATCTACATACAGCTCGGGGTCAATTCCATGCTTCCGCTTCCAGCCTCGATGCTCATGTGGATTTGCGGCGTGACCCCGTTGGGGAATGGTCAATGCATCTCGATTTTAATTGACTGCCTAATAAACGTAGCAAGCGTTTTTACCATCTGCTTTACCGTCGACCGATTGCGGTCGAGATTTCTTTGATTGTTTGTGAGGGATGACCATACCGAGCACACCGAATGCAGGGGGGCGGGCACCGTGGCTGGTGTACGCCCCCCTGGCTTAGGAGGCTTTAACTTGTGTGGCTTGCGAGCTAACGGGCCTGCTTAACCTTTGCCGCCGCCTCGACAAACGACTTCCACAGGTTAAAGTCGGTCTCGAGCGTCTTCCACGTGTACTCGGGATGCCATTGCACGCCCAAGCAGAATGGCTGGCCTTCGACCTCGATGCACTCGGGAACGCCGTCGGTTGCCTTGGCGACCAAACGCGTGCTCTTACCCAGACGATCGACGCAGCAGTGGTGTGCGGAGTTGGTCTGGATCAGCCTGTGCCCGCCAAGCGCGCGCTCCAGCAGCGAGCCCGGCATGACCTCGACGGGATGCACGGGGTCGTTGAGCACGTGGGTATGGCGCCACTGCGTGCGGCCCTCGCGAGCGCCCAGGCTCGGCACGTCCATGCACAGGGTGCCGCCAGTGGCGACATTGAGCAACTGCGTGCCGCGGCAGGTGGTAAAGAGCGGCTTTTTGGCGCGGAGTACCTCGCCGACCAGCTTAAACTCAAAGCTATCGCGGATCTCGCAGCAGAGGGTGGGGTCGTAGGGTCGATCATCGCCCCAACGTTTGGGGTTGACATCGGGGCCGCCGGGAATGGCGATGCCGTCGGCGATATCGACGTAATGACGGATGACCTCAATGTCCTCGGTGATGGACATCTGCAGCGGCAGGCCGCCTGCGGCAAGGATGGCATCGACAAAGACGCTGGCAATCTCCTCGTTGGGGGAGAGCGTTTCGCTCAAAAACGGCTTTGCCTCTTCCCAACGCGGCGCGACGAGGATGAGTGGGCGGTCGGCGGGAGCGACGTCGACATGTGGGGTGTAGGACGATGAAGTGCGAGTTCCGATCATAGGTGTTGCTTTCGAATCTAAAGGTGACAGGGCGCATGAGAGACGTGGGACAACACTTCCGATGGATTTGTCCCACGGGGTGGCTGGTTAGTGGCCCTTGATGGAGTTGAGGAAGTCCTGGGCGCGCTTGGTCTGGGGGTGGTCGAAGAACTCGTCGGGCGTGCCGGTCTCCACGATCTGGCCGTCGGCCATAAACACGACGCGGTCGGCCACGCGGCGGGCGAAGTTCATCTCGTGCGTGATGACGATCATCGTCATGCCCTGCTGGGCCAAGCGCACCATGACCTCGAGCACCTCGTTGATCATTTCGGGATCGAGGGCGCTCGTGGGCTCGTCAAAGAGCATGGCCTTGGGCTGCATGGCAAGCGAGCGGGCGATGGCTACGCGCTGCTGCTGGCCGCCTGAGAGCTGTGCGGGCACCTTATCGGCCTGCTCGGCCACGCCTACGCGGCTCAGCAGGTCCATGGCGCGCTCACGAGCCTCCTCCTTGGACACGCCCAGCACGTCGACCGGCCCCAGCATGACGTTCTGCAGTACGGTCATATGTGCGAACAGGTTGAACTGCTGAAACACCATGCCTAGCTCGGCACGCATGCGGGCAAGATCCTTGCCTTCCTGCGGCAGGGGCTCGCCCTCGATGAGAATTTCGCCCGAGTCGATGGTCTCCAAGCGGTTGATGGTGCGGCACATGGTCGACTTGCCCGAGCCCGAGGGGCCGATCACCACGACGACCTCGCCACGGTCGACCGAGAGATTGATGTCGTTGAGGACGTGCAGATCGCCGTAGTGCTTATCGACGTGTCTGAGCTCGATCAGCGGCTGATTGCCGGTGGAAGAGGTGCTCTGTGCCATGGTGCTCGGCTCCTTATGACTCGAAATGGTAAAGCGTTAGCGGATGATGGTCGCGCCGGTCTTGTGCGAAACGTAGACAGCGGCCTTGTTGATCGCGACGTTGATGAGGATGTAGATGACCGCGATAACCAGGTAGACCGACACGAGCGCGTCGTAGTTGGTAATGAGCACGCGGGCATTTTGCATGAGGTCGGGGTAGCTCACCACGTAGGCGACGGTGGTGTCCTTGACTACGACCACGAGCTGCGAAATCAACGACGGAATGATAAACCGAATCGCCTGGGGCAATACGATTTTAAAGGTGATTTTGGCCTTGGAGAGACCGAGTGCCTGGGCGGCTTCGATCTGGCCACGCGGTACGGCGTTGACGCCGGCACGGAAGATCTCGGCCAGTACGCCGGCCGCAGCGAGCGCGACGGGAAGCGTGAGCATCCAAAACGACGGCAGTGCGATCTTGTACTGGGGCAGCACCAAAAAGAAGAAGTAGATGAACAGAAGGCTCGGCACGCCACGGAAGAAATCGGTGAGCACGCGGCAGACCAGCTGCAGTGGCTTGATGTCGCTGGTGCGGCCGAGCATAAGGGCTAAGCCCAGCACCAGCGCGATGGCGCCAGCGGTGAGTGCGACTTTAACGGTACCTTCAAAGCCGGCAAGCAGGAACTTCCAGGTGGTGAGGTGCGTAAAGAAATACCAATAGTGGACTGAAAGCTGACCGGTCACATAAAAGCGCTGCAGTACGACGGCGACGAGCGCGACCACGGCAACGAGCGAAATAGCGGTGCCGATGCGGATCTTGGCGCGCATCTTGGGGCCGGGAGCCTCGTAGAGCGCGTCACGCATGGTAAGCGCAGGGGAGGAATGCTTGCTCATCGGAGGATCCTCACCTTCTTATCGATGTAGTTGCCAATGTGGCTCACCACAAAGGCCGTGCCCAGA
>CAKUEU010000088.1 GCA_934646865.1 uncultured Collinsella sp.
GTCGGCGTCAACGTGGGCGGCTACTTCCTGTGGAGCCTGCAGGACCAGTTCTCCTGGACCAACGGCTACAACAAGCGCTACGGCTTCTTCTACGTAGACTTTGAGACCCAGAAGCGCACGCCCAAGGCAAGCGCCTACTGGTACAAGCACGTGGCCGAGACCCGTCGTCTGGACTAGCGACTGGTCGCCAGCAGCTCGCGGGGTTGCCCGCTCACACAACTTGTCCCCATTTCTCAGCCGGGGGCGGCACGTCACACGGCGCGCTGCCCCCGGTCTTTTGTTTTTGGGCTGGTCGTGAGCCGTTTGTCTCGATCTGTAACATCTAGCCGAGTCTTTGGGTCCTAACTGTTACAGATCGAGATAAACAGGGTGGGCCGGACCGAATTGTCTAAATCTGTAACACTAAAACCGGTTTTGGGCGTCTAGTTGTTACAGATCGAGACAAACGCTCAAGCTATTCTCCTCAATCTAAATCTGTAACATCTAGCTGAGTTTTCCGCCCCTACCCGTTACAGATCGAGACATACCGCACGAGTCAGCCCGTTCAATCTCGATCTGTAACACGTATCCGAGTATTTCGGTCCTAACTGTTACAGATTAAGATGAACGAGCCGAGCACGTCTACGCCCGCAGGTCCTTTACGCTGGAACGCTCGACCAACACGCCCGAGACGAGCGTACGGCTTCTGGAGCTCGGGGCTTCCAGGCCTGCGACGACCTCGTTAAGCGCACGGATGCCCAACTCACGGTGGCGGAACTTCACCGACGTCAAAATCGAGTTGGGAATCGTCTTGTAGAGCTCATCGTCGAAGCCGATCACGGACACATCATCGGGCACACTGAGCCCTTTGTCACGTAGAGCCGTCATCACGCCGTTTGCCATGCAGTCGTTAGCAGCGAGGACCGCCGTGCAATCGGGCTTATCGGCAAGCACAAGGCCCGCGGCATAGCCACTATCCGCATTCCAATCACCCCGCAGCGGCTCAGGCGGCTCGATGCCACGCGCCTCGAGTGCCGCACGCCAACCTTTCATACGGCACTGGCTCGACAGCGACTCTTTCTTACCCGAAACGAAGTACACGTTCTTGTGACCATGATCCAAGAAGTACTCGCACGCCATGCGCGCGCCGCCCTCTTGGTCGTCACTAACGGTAGAGCAGGTAGGATGCTCCATCGACGTGATAATCACCGTCTTAAGGTCCTTCGGCGCCTCAAAGGTATCAAAGTCATCGACCATCTGACGCAAGTTGAAGATCATGCCATCGACGGGCAGCTGCGACATCCTGCGCGCTGCATCGGCGAGGGTCATCTTCTCCCCCGCTCGTTTCTTGATCATCGTGAGAGCAAAGCCTCGCTCTTCGGCGGCATCGGCGATACCGTCGATCATGTCCACGGCGCCGCCCGACAAGTGGAACAGCACCACGCCGATGCACCCGTAACGGCCCAACTTGAGTGAGCGCGCGGCAAAGTTAGTTCGAAATCCGAGCGCCTCCATGGCCGCATGGACCTTCTCGCGCGTCGACTCGCGCACGCTATCGGGCTCATTGATTACACGAGATACCGTCTTGAGAGACACGCCGGCGGCAACCGCCACATCGTTCATTGAGACGTTTTTCTTGTCCATCGTTGTCACTGCTTCTCCACTCGGGTCTCTATCGCTTGTTTTTTGCGTTCTAGCATACACTACCTGCCTGACTGATAAATCAACCGTTTACCGGACAAAATCGACCACTCACCCGTATATCCTTGTTGCTCTTCCAAAAATGTCTTACGTTGTCATTAACGAAATGACAACGTTGTCATTTCGCAATGCCTCCCTTACGCAGGAAGGCTTCCGGGCAGTCCTGACCATCCATCGACGACCAGTTCCATCCACATGCATCGCGCATCAAGTAGCAAAGGAGCTTTATGGACGCCATCGTAAAGATGCTCGAAAAGCATCAACCGTTCTTTGAGAAGATCTCGAGGAACATCTACCTCCAAGCCATTAAGGACGGATTCCTTGGGTGCATGCCCATCGTCCTGACCTCTTCGATTTTCCTGCTCATCGCCACGCTTCCCGGCGTGGTCGGCATCACGCTGCCCCAGCCGCTCATCGACTGGTGCAACAAGCTGTACAACTTCACCATGGGTGTCATGGGCATCATGGTCGCCGGCACCACTGCAAAGAACTTCACGGCTTCCATGAACCGCCGCATGCCCGCCGGTAAGGTGCTCAACGACGGCTCCACCATGGTGGCCGCCCAGTGCAGCATGCTGCTGCTCGCCGTTACGCAGTTCACCACCAAGCTCGACGGCTCCGAGCTTTCGGTCTTCGACTGCACCAGCATGGGTACGCGCGGTCTGTTCTCGGCCTATATCGCCGCGTTCATTACCGTGTGGGTCTATAAGTTCTGCGTCTCGCGCGATCTGACCATTAAGCTGCCCAAGGAGGTTCCGGGCGCCATCGCTCAGAACTTCCGCGACATTATCCCCTTTGGCGGCGCCGTCATCATCTGCGGCATCATCGATGTCGTCGTGCGCAACCTCATGGGCGTTCCGTTCTCCGAGCTGCTTATCAAACTGCTCTCCCCGCTCTTTACCGCGGCAGAAACCTATCCTGGCCTTATCCTTATTCAGGCAGCCACCGCGTTCTTCTGGTTCATTGGCGTCCACGGCCCCTCGATCGTCCAGCCGGGCATCGACCCCATCCGTCTTGCCAACCAGGCCGAGAACCTGCAGGTTCTGCTGGCCGGTGGCCACCCTGCCCACTCCCTCACCTTTAACATGTCGCTCGTGGGTGAGTTCGGCGGCACCGGCGCCACGTTCATCGTGCCGCTTCTGCTGATTCTCTTTATGAAGTCCAAGCAGCTCAAGGCCGTCGGTAAGGCCTCGATTGTTCCTGTTGCCTTTGCTGTCAACGAGCCGCTGCTCTTTGGCGCGCCGATGATCCTTAACCCCTACATGCTCATTCCCTTTGTTGCCGCCGGCTGCGTCAACGTGAGTGTTGCCAAGTTCTTTATTGATAACGTGGGTATGAACGGCTTCTCCTTCGTGGTGCCTTGGGCCACCCCCGCCCCCATCGGTATCTTCATCACCACGAACTTCCAGCTTATTGCCCTGGTATTTGTCGCGATCATCATCTTGCTGGACGCCATCATCTACCTGCCGTTCTTGAAGGCATACGATAAGCTGCTCTGCGACCAGGAGGCCGAGCGCGCCGCCGAGCTGGGTCTGGAGTCCGATGGTGCTGCCACCATCGCTGCCAGCACCCCTGCACCCGCCATCGAGCCGACCGCCGCTGCCGTCGACAGCGAGCCTGTCGCCGATCAGCCCGAGCCTGCCGCCGACGCATCCGCTAAGAAGGACGTCGATGGCCTGAAGGTCCTCGTCCTGTGCGCCGGCGCCGGCACCTCCGCCATGCTTGCCAATGCCATCAAGGAAGGCGCCGCACAGACCGGAGAGAACATCGCCTCCTCCGCTGGTGCCTATGGCCAGCACACCGCCATCATGGATCAGTACGACGTTATCGTGCTTGCCCCGCAGGTTCGTAGCTACTACAACGACATGAAGGCCGACACCGATCGTCTGGGCATTAAGCTGCTCGCTCCCCGCGGTAAGGAATATATCGACCTTACTCGCGACCCCGCTGGCGCCATCAAGTGGCTCCGCGAGAACCTCGACTAGTTCCTCCCTCTGTTGGTGCCCGGATCCCCAGTTCGGGCACCTCTCCCTATTCGTATCCCACAGAAAGGATGACTCATGACCAACCCCATGCAGTTCCCCGACGGCTTTGTGTTTGGCGGCGCCACCGCCGCTTACCAGGTTGAGGGCGAGACCCGCACGCACGGCAAGGGCAAAGTGCCCTGGGACGATTTCCTGGCTGCTCAGGGTCGCTTCTCCCCCGACCCCGCAAGCGATTTCTACAACAAATATCCGGTCGATATCGACCTGTGCCAGCGCTTCGGCATCAACGGCATCCGTGTCTCCATAGCTTGGAGCCGTATCTTCCCCAGTGGCACCGGCGAGATTAACCCCGAGGGCGTCGCTTTCTATCACGAGCTCTTTGCCACCTGCAACAAAGCTGGCGTTATCCCCTATGTCACGCTCGATCACTTCGATACGCCCGAGGCCTTCTACCAGGACGGCGGCGAGGGATTCCTGACGCGCACGACCATCGACGCCTTCGTCGATTACGCCAAGTTCTGCTTTGCCGAGTTCACCGAGGTCAAGCACTGGTTTACCTTTAACGAGATTCCCGCGACCGCCGAGGGCAGTTTTATCGTCGGCAACTGGCCGCACGGCGAGAAGTATCGCCTGGACAAGGCCTTCCAGCTCATGCACAACATGATGGTAGCCCACGCCAAGGCCGTCGTCGCCTTCCATGAGGGCGGCTTTGAGGGCGAGATCGGCATTGTCCAGAACCTGGAGCCCAAGTATCCCCTCGACCCCAACAGCGCTGCCGACTGCGAGGCAGCCCGCATGGCCGACGTCATCAACAACCGCTGGGTGCTCGACGCCACCTTCCGCGGCCATTACGCAGCCGATACCATGGAAGCCGCAACCAAGTTGGCACATATCGCCGGCGGCGAGCTCGACGTCCGCGACGAGGACATCGCCGCGCTGACCGCCGCGCTCCCCTACAACGATTGCCTGGGCGTCAATACCTACAAGTGTCAGTTCCTGCGTGCCGCCGAGGGCGAAAACGACATCAACCACAATGGCACTGGCGACAAGGGCTCCTCGCGCTGGTTCCTCAAGGGCGTTGGTGAGTCATGCGTGCGCGAAGGCGTACCCACCACCGATTGGGACTGGATTATCTATCCCGAGGGCCTGTACGATCTGCTGCTCCGCATTAAGAACGATTACCCCAACTACAAGAAGATTTACATCACCGAGAACGGCATGGGCTATAAGGACGACTTTGAGGACGGCTTTATCGACGACGCCCCTCGCATCGATTACATGCGCCAGCATCTCGCGTGGATCCTCAAGGCGATTGACGGCGGCGTGAACGTCGACGGCTACTTTGTGTGGTCGCTGCAGGACCAGTTCTCCTGGACCAACGGCTACAACAAGCGCTATGGCCTGTTCTACATCGACTTCGAGACCCAGAAGCGCTATCCCAAGGCGAGCGCGTACTGGTACAAGAACGTCGCGGAGACCGGCCTGCTCATGGCCTAACTTCAGCCGCGTATCCCCTGTCGGCCGCATACGAATCCCCACGGGTTCGCATGCGGCCTTTTTGTCCGGCCGCACCATGCGTTTATCTCGATCTGTAACATCTAGCCGAGTTTTTCGGTCCTACATGTTACAGATCAAGACAAAGGTCACAGCCCGAGCCGGAACATCTCAATCCATAACATCTAGACCGGTTTTTGCCGTCCAGTTGTTACAGATTGAGACAGTTAGATGGCGGAATCCACTCTTTCCAAGCAGTTATGGAACGCAGGCTCGAGTTTTCGGTGTCACGAACATACTTTCGGTATCATTTTATGTTGGTATGATACCGAAAGTATGTTCGAGCATGCGAAAACCCCGTGCGTTGACTCAACCAATCCACGGGCCTACAAACTCCGTCAATCTTCCGAGCGCGCCTGAATCCCTATTTGCGCGTCATTTCG
>CAKUEU010000089.1 GCA_934646865.1 uncultured Collinsella sp.
GCCCATGACAAAGCCCAGGCCGATGGAGAGCGCCAGGCCGTAGATGACCTTCATCCACTCGTGGACGTTGACGCTGCCGGCACCGCCGAGGGCGATGGCAGCGCCGGTGAGGCCGGCGATAAGGCTGTGGCTCTGCGAAGTGGGGATGCCAAAACGCGATGCCGTGGCACCGTAGACGACGATGGAGAAGAGCGCGGCGCACAGGCAGGCGAGTGCCATGGTGCTGTCTCCGCCAAAGTCGACGATATGTGAGATGGTATTGGCGACGCTCGCGTTAAAGTGCGTCATGATGAGCACGCCCAAGAAGTTGAACGCGGCGCTCATGAGGATGGCGGCGCGGGCGGGCATGCAACGCGTGGTGACACAGGTTGCGATGGCGTTGGGCGCATCGGTCCATCCGTTGACGAAGATGGCGCCGAGCGCAAGGATTACGGTGACGGCAAGGACTGGGTTCGACACAAGTTGGCCGAGGAAGGTTGAGAACGTTACGTCCATATATGGGCTTTCTCGAAGTTTGCAGACACGTTACAAAAACATGATAAATCGTATCACCTCCTGCGGGTTTCTTTACCGAGTTCTGATGGGAGAAGTGAATTTTTTAGCACTAAAATTGAATATTAGCCCTGTTGACCGCGGGTGTTCTTTTTGCTAACACGCCATGAGGACATGCGTGCGCGCCCCGACACTCCAAAACCACAGTCTGTTCGCTTTACAACATACAAACATGCGTTCGATAATAGATGGCATGGAATATCGACAGACAGATGGCAAAACTCGGCGCGTGCACAAGCAGTATGTGGACGTTGTGGCCCGCATCCTCGCGGGCGGACAAGTTGTGCCGGTCACCGTCTGCTGGGTCGACGGACGCTGTTTTACGATTGACGAGATCGTCTCGTCCACAGGCTTTGGCCTGACGGTCCATGGCATCCGTACGGCAACCTATAAGGTTCGTTTTGGCGGACATGCGACCGAGCTGTATCTGGAGGACCAGGCGCGCGAACGGCCGGATGGCTCGAAGACGCACGTGATGCGTTGGTGGGTGTGGGCGTTCGACCGCACGCTCGAGGGTGAGCGCCGTAAGTAAGAGTGCATGGCGTTCGGGTACAATGGCAGGAATCTTGTCATCTGCCGCGCCGCCTTTCGCGGCGCTATTTGAAAGGACGAAGTATGAACGATATCCAGGGCTACCAGAACGGTCCCATCGAGACCGGTACAAGCCGCGCCAAGGAGATGTCGCCGCGTGCGTACAACCTTGCCATGTCCGCCCTCATCTTCCTGGGCTTTTGCGCCATGGGTGCCGGCGCCTACTTCACGAGCACCATGGCGTTTGCCCGCATGATGATGAGCGGCGCCGCCCTGCCGCTGGTCTTTGGCTCGTTTATCCTGACCATTGTCGGCATCGTTATGATGTCGGCTGCCGCCAGCAAGCAGTCGGTGGGCCTGTCCCTTGTGGGCTACGTGGTCTTTGCGAGCACCTTTGGCCTGACGGCGTCGTTTGGTCTTGCCAACTACGACCTGCCCACCATCAACACCGCCTTTATCGCCACGGCCGCCATCACCTTTGTCTTTGGCGCGCTGGGCGTAACGTTCCCCAAGTTCTTCCGTCGCGTATATGGCATTGGCTTTGGCATTCTGCTTGCCACCATCCTGGTCGAGATCGTACTCATGTTCATGGGCGTCTCGCAGACCATCACCGACCTGATCGTGATCGTGGTGTTCGCCGGCTTTATTGGCTACGACACCTATGTTGCCACGACAGTGCCGCCTACGCTGCCCAATGCGGTGCTCATGGCGTCCAATCTGTTCGTGGACATTATCAACGTGTTCCTGCGCATCCTGAACATCCTCGGTCGTCGCGACTAGTGCGATGCCTTGCGTGACTCTTGTCGGGCACGGTAAAACGATGCGAAAGGCGGTCCTTCGGGGCCGCCTTTTTTATGCGTGGCGGGGTATCATGGATTGGGAAAAGCCGATAGCGGCAGCGACAGGAAAGGTGACCACTTATGGCAGACGTCGACAACAGGAACCGTAACCGCAGGCCCAACCGCGCGGGACAGCCGAACCCTAAGCGTGAGGCTCGCGCTAAGGCTGCCGAGCGTCATGTGGCGGCCGTGTCCGAGGCTTGCGCCAAGGATATCGAGCGCTCGCTTGCCGGCGTGCGTGAGTTCGACGGTATGCCTGCCGGCTTTGTCGCGGCGATGAAGGCCAAGGCCCAGGCGGCTGCGGCTGTTGAGGAGGCGGTTGCCGAGGCTGTGGAGGTTGAGGCCGCTGAGACCGTTGAGGTCGACGCCGCCGAGGTCGAAGCTGCGGTTGAGACCGAGCCTGCGCCTGCCGAGGAAGTCGCCGAAGCCGAGCCTGCGCCTGCCGGGGAGTCCGCTCCGGTCCTGCCCGAGGTCACCGTGCTCGACGCTTCCGCCACGCAGGCCATCCTCGATAATGGTCGCGGCTATGCGCAGTTCTGCGACATGGCCGTGCTCGCCTTTGCCTCGTTCACCAACCCGGGCGGCGGCTATATCCAGGGCTATCTGGGCCAGGAGGCCACGCTCTGCGCCGATTCGTATCTGTACAACATGCTCGATAAGCAGCGTAAATGGTACGGCGAGAACCGCCGTCGAAATATCAACTGCGAGCTCTACCGCAACCGCGCCCTGGTGGTGCCTGCCGTGCGCTTCGACCGCAACCATGTGCATGCATACGCCGATGTGATCGTTGCCGCCGCGCCCAACGTCAAGCGTGCTCGCCAGGAGTACCGCGTGAGCGACGATGCCCTGCTGGACGCGCTGCGCGATCGTATCCGCTTTGTCCTTGCCATCTGCGATGAGCTGGGTCGCGAGAAGCTCGTGCTGGGCGCTTGGGGCTGCGACAACAATGGCTTCGACGCCGAGGCCGTGGCAGAGCTCTTCCGCAAGGAGCTGGCGTCGGGCGACTTTAAGGTCAAGCAGGTCTTCTTCGCCGTGCCCTCTACGCGCTGGGATGAGGATTTTGCCAAGTTTGAGCATGTGCTGGCAAACTTCCCCGAGCGCAACGAGGAGTCCTATGCCCAGGTTGCCGCCCGCGCCGCGGCTGCCCGTGCTGCCGAGCAGGCCCAGGCCGCTGCCGAGGACGAAGAGGATGACGACGACTGGCGCAAGTACCTGTAGGGCGACGCGCGCGATGTGACATGCCAAGCCGGCGTGAGGAACTGCTCCTGTCGGCTTTTTACTGAGTGAGGAGCTCAAGATGAAAAACGTTTTGTGCTTTGGCGACAGCAACACGTATGGTTACGATCCGGCGGGTATGCGCGACGGCACCGCGGTGCGCTATGCGCAAGATGTGCGCTGGTGCGGCGTGGCCCAGCGCGATCTGGGCGAGGGCTGGCATGTGATCGAGGAGGGCCTGAACGGCCGCACGACGGTGCGCGACGATATGTACCATCTGGACACCAACCTCAACGGCATTCGCGCGCTGCCGATGCTGCTGGAGTCGCATAAGCCGCTGGATGCCATTGTGATTATGCTGGGCACTAACGACTGCAAGACCGCTTTTAACGTGACGGCCACCGATATCGCTGACGGTGCCATGGCGCTCGTTCGCACGGTCCGCACGTTTCCGTGGACTGATGCCGCGCCCTGCCCGCGCATTCTGCTGGTGGCTCCCATCAAGATTAAGCCGCAGATTGCCGATGTGTATATGACCGAGTTTGGCGAGCATGCCGTGGAGGCATCGGAGCATTTTGCCGAGTGCTACGCGTGGGTGGCCGAGCAGCTTGGATGCGACTTTATGAATGCCGCCGATTTTGCCGAGCCGGGGGATATCGACTATCTGCACATGATGCCCGAGGGCCACGAGAGCCTGGGCCACGCCGTGGCGGCCAAGCTCCAAGAGATGTTGGGTGAGTAGCACGACCCCAAACCACCACAAAGGTGACAGGCACCTTTGTGGTGGTTTTGCCCGTGTCAACGAGCGGATCGGTTGCCATATGGGCATGGATGAGCTTATTGACCTCTTTGCTGAGGGCGACGAGCTCGTCTCAAACACCGCTTTTGAGGATTTGGATCTTGCTTATGACGTAGCGAACGGTGCGACGTTCGATGGCGTCGTATTTCGATCCTGTATGTTCGATGGCGTCGACTGGAGCGGTTCGACGCTTCGCGACGTCGTGTTTCGCGGCTGCCGCTTTATCCGCTGCAATATGGAAGGCTGCTGGCTCAACCGCTGTGACTTTGTTGACTGCTCGGCGCCGGGACTCAACTTGCTCAAGGCGCGCCTGTCGAGCGTGTCGTTTGCATCGTGCGATTTGAGCTACGCGAACCTCTCGGAAGGACGTATCGGGCCCCTGGCGGCGCGCGATACGCGTCTGATCGAGGCGACACTCCAGGGCGCCAAGCTGGGGCAGTTGCGCCTAGACGGTTGCGACCTGACGCGCGTCGATGTGTTTAAGACCCCGCTTTCCGGCGTGGATATGTCGCGCTGCACGTTTGCGGCTCCTGTTGTTTCGGGCGACTACCATGAGTTGCGAGGCCTGACGGTCAATGCCGAGCAAGCGCTAGCGCTCTCGGGCTTGCTGGGTATTCAGCTTGCCGACGACTAGACGTCAAAATGGAATAACCACCACAAAGGTGCCTGTCCCTTCGTGGTGGTTTTTGGTTGCTGTCTCAGTACTGCCACATGTGGTTGACGGGGCCGGAGCCTTTGCCCATGTCGAAACCTGCGGCGAGGGCTCCGGTTAGGTAGGCCTTGCCGGCGTTGACGGCATCGGCAAGATCCATGCCCTGGGCCAGCGCGCAGGCGATGGCGGACGAAAGCGTGCAGCCGGTGCCGTGTGTGTTGTCGGTCTCGATGCGCTTGTGGCGGAACCACGTGGTGAGCGGATCGCCCAGATGGTTGCCCTCGTCATCGAGTGGCGCGGGTTCGGCCAATACATCGTTGGCCTCGTTGACAAGATGCCCACCCTTAACGAGGGATGCGCAACCAAAGCGGCGGGTGAGGAGCATGGCAGCATTTTGCTGTGTGCGCTCGGAGTCGACCTCGTAGTCAAGCAGGGCCATGGCCTCGGGAATATTGGGCGTGATAACCGTCGCCAGCGGGAACAGGCGGCGGGTGAGCGCCTCGGCGGCGTCTTCGGCAATCAGGCGTGCGCCCGAGGTGGCAACCATGACGGGGTCGACGACAACGTTCGTCGCGTCCCACGCGCTCAGGCGGTCGGCGATAACCTCAATAATCTCGGCAGAAGATACCATGCCAATTTTGACGGCGTCCGGACGGATATCGTCAAAGACAGCGTCAATCTGCGCGGCGACGATATCGGGGGAGATTTCCTGTACGGCGGCAACGCCCAGCGTGTTCTGTGCGGTAATGGCTGTGATGGCCGTCTCGGCATACAGGCGATGCGCCGTGATGGTCTTGATGTCGGCCTGAATGCCGGCGCCACCGCTGGAATCAGATCCCGCGATGGACAGAACGGCAGGTACCCTACTACGATCCATGTTCGCTCCCTTGATTCGGTCGGATTCAAATGGGTCTTTAAGCCAGCATTATAAAGATGCCCGGGCCGACTCTATGTCGAACCCGGGCGGG
>CAKUEU010000090.1 GCA_934646865.1 uncultured Collinsella sp.
TGGGCAACCTCCCAGACCATACGCACGGCGATGTGGTGGCACAGCGGGCCCGAAAGGCCGCCCTTGGGCTTGGCAACACGGGACTTGCGGGTGTGCACGTCAATGGCCATGCCCTGGATGGAGTTGATGACCGAGAGACCGTCGGCGCCCTCGGCCTCGAGGGCCTTGGCGATCTCGGCGACGTTAACCGGGGCCATCTTCACGAACAGTGGCTTATCGGTCACCTTACGGCAGGCAGCCATAACGGCAGAGGCGCCCTCGGGCGTGGAGCCCATGGCGGCACCGCCAGCGGCGATGTTGGGGCAGCTCACGTTGATCTCGTAGCCGGCAGCCCAGGGGCACAGCTCGACATACATCTCGAGAGCGCGGACAAACTCCTCGACGGAGTGACCGGCGACCTGGCAGATAACCTGGCAGCCGTCCTTGGAGAGCTGCTCGAGCCACGGACCGGACTCACGGGCGAAAGCGGCAACGCCGGGGTTCTGAAGACCCACGGAGTTGATCATGCCGCCGGGGATCTCGGCCATGCGGGGTGCGGGGTTGCCGGGCCAGGGCTCGGCTGCGCAACCCTTGGTGGTGATGGCGCCCAGCTGGGAAACATCAAAGAAGTTCTGGAACTGCCAACCGTAGCCAAAGGTACCGGCTGCGGTGTTGATGGGGTTCTGCATCTTGACGCCGCCAAAATCGACGGCCATGTTCACGGTACCCACTAGAAGACCACCACCTTGGAAGCATCGAACACGGGGCCGCACATGCAGGCACCCTTCATACCGTCAACCGTCTCGACATTGCAGGTGTTGCAGGCGCCAAAGCCACAGCTCATCATGCGCTCAAGCGACACCTCGCAGTACGCACCGGCCTCGGCGGCTGCGGCGGCGACCTTCTTCATCATGACGGCGGGACCGCAGCTGGCCACGTAGTCGAAGCCGCCCTCTCCAAGCAGCTCGGCTGCCGGGTCGGTGCAAAAACCGTGCGTGCCGAGCGAGCCGTCGTCGGTGCACACATTGACCGTGTCGCACAGAGCACTGAACTCATCGACGCCCACGGCCTTGGACGCGGTGCCAAAGCCCAGGCACACGTCGACGTCCACGCCCTGCTCGGCAAGCATGCCGGCCAGGCACAGCACGGGCGGAACGCCAATGCCGCCGGCGACAAGCAGCGCCTTCCTGGTGCCCTCGGGCACGAACCAGCCGCGACCGCCAGGGCCCAGCAGGTTGGAGGTGGAGCCAGGGGCCATCTGCGACAGACGACGGGTGTCGTCGCCCACGACGGCGTACCACAGCTCGACGGTGCCGGCCTGGGCGTCGGCGCGATAGAAGCTCAAGGGCACGCGAAGCAGCGAGGACGCATCGCCGGGCACGGCGATGTTCACAAACTGACCGGGCTTGAGCGCACTTGCAAGCTTGGGGGCCGAGATAACGAGCGAGAAGATGCCGTCGGCAATCTCCTGGTTCGAGACGACCTCGAAGTCGTGCATGCGTGCAGTGGAAGGTGTGGGCATAGACGCTCCAATCCCCCATGCGGTTGCATGGTCCAAACGAACAGAAAGCGCGGCACCGCAAGGGTACCGCGCACAAAAGCGATAAGGCTATGCTAGCAGATGCAGCCGTCGGCGAGCGTCTGCTTGCCGCCGACAAACACATCGGTGGCACGACCGGTGAGCGTGCGGCCGGCAAAACCGGAGTTCTCGGCACGCGACTCGTAACCGTCCTCGCCGACCGTCCAGGTTGCGGTGGGATCGAACACGGTCAGGTCGGCAACGGAGCCCGCCTTGACCTGAACCTGGTCGAGGCCCAGGATCTCACGCGGCTTGATGGCCATGAGCTCGACCATGCGGCCCATGCTCATCTTGCCCGTGTTGACCAGCTCGGTGAGGACGAGCGACAGCGAAGTCTCGAGGCCGATCATGCCGAAGGGCGCAAGCTCGAACTCGCGGGCCTTCTCCCACGGGGTGTGGGGAGCGTGATCGGTGACGATAACGTCGACGGTGCCGTCGATGACGCCCTGGCGGATGGCCTCGGCATCCTCCTCGGTACGCAGCGGCGGATTGACCTTGAGCGAGGTGTTGTAGGTCTCGTCCAGGTCGTTCTCGGTCAGGAACATGTGGTGCGGGGTGGCCTCGCAGGTAACCTGAACGCCAGCGGCCTTACCGGCACGCACGATCTCCAGGCCATGGGCGGTGGAGATGTGCTGGATGTGCAGCTTGGCACCGGTCAGCTTGGCGATCTCGATGTCGCGGGCGATCTGGAGCTCCTCGCCGGCAGCCGGCCAGCCCTCGAGAGCCAGACGGGTCGAGACCTTGCCCTCGTTGATCTGGCCGTGGCCGACCAGGTCCTCGTCCTGGCAGTGGCTCATAAAGACCTTGCCGAACATCTTGCCGTAGTCCATGCAGCGACGGAGCATGCCCGCGCCCTGTACGCCGCGACCGTCGTCGGTGAAGGCGACGACGCCGCGGGCGACCATATCGCCCATCTCGGACATGGCCTCGCCCTTAAGGCCGCGGGTCATGGCGCCCGACGGATAGACGCGGCAGTGACCGACCTCGGCAGCGCGGGACTTGACGAACTCCACGACGGTGCCGTTATCGGTGACGGGATCGGTGTTGGGCATGGCGCACACGCCGGTGAAGCCGCCCTTGGCAGCTGCACGGGTGCCGCTCTCGATGTCCTCTTTGACCTCGTAGCCGGGCTCGCGAAGGTGAACGTGCATATCCACCAGACCGGGGACGAGGTACTTGCCGGAAAGGTCGCGGACCTCGGCTCCCTCGACGGCGAGATTCTCGCCGACCTCGGCGATCTTGTCGCCGTCAATCAGGACGTCAACGACACCGTCAAGCTCGACGGACGGGTCGACGACGTGGGCATTCTTAAGAAGCAAGGCCATTATCGGCACCTCCAAGCAGCAGATACAGGATAGCCATACGCACGCAGATACCGGCGTAGACCTGCTCCAGGATGACGGAGCGTTGCGGGTGGTCGGCCATATAGGAGTCGAACTCGACGCCGCGGTTGATGGGGCCCGGGTGGCAGATGATCGCATCGGGCTTCATGAGCTTCTCGCGGTCCTTGGTCAGGCCGAAGAGCTTGTGGTACTCACGAATGGTCGGGAACGGGGCACCCTCGAGGCGCTCCTGCTGCACGCGCAGCATGTAGACGACGTCCAGCTCGGGCAGGACGGAATCGAGGTCGCTCGTCACGTGGTCGCAGCCCAGGACCTCGGGCGCCGGCGGAAGCAGCGTGCCGGGAGCGACGGCGTAGGTCTCGCAGCCCATGATCTTAAGGGCGGGGATCAGCGAGCCGCAGACGCGGGAGTGGGCGATGTCGCCGACGACGGCGACCTTCAGACCGTGGAAGTCACCCTTGTGCTCCCAGATGGTGTACAGGTCCAGCAGGGCCTGCGTGGGGTGGTTGTGTTTGCCGTCACCGGCGCAGATGACGCTCGCGGGCGAGTTCTGCGTGACGATATAGGGGGCGCCGGCGTGCTTGTCGCGCACGACGATGCAGTCGATCTTGTAGGCGTTGAGGGTCTCGACGGTGTCGACGAGGCTCTCGCCCTTGACCGTGGAGGTCGAGGAGCCGCCGAAGTTAAGGCTGTCGGCCGAAAGGCGCTTCTCGGCGAGCTCGAAGGAGCTGCGGGTACGCGTCGAGGGCTCGTTGAACATGTTGACGATGGTCTTACCCTTGAGCGTGGGGACCTTCTTGATGGCACGCTCGTTAACCTCGGAGAACGCCTTGGCGGTCTCGAGGATGAGCTTGATGTCCTCTTCGGAGTACTCGGTAATGTCGATCAGGTGCTTATGGTTGAACGCCACGGTACTACTCACCTCCCAGCGGCGCGGAGCCCACGTGGGAACCCGGCGCGACGTCGTTGATCTCGACAGCGGTGCGGCCGTCGACTTCCTTCATATATAGGTGCACGTTCTCCTCGTGAGACGAGGGAACGTTCTTGCCGACAAAGTCCGGCGAGATGGGGAGCTCGCGGTGACCGCGGTCAACGAGAACAGCCAGCTCGATGCGGCTCGGACGGCCCAGGTCCATGACGGCATCGAGAGCGGCGCGGATGGTACGACCCGTGTACAGGATGTCGTCCACCAGCACGACGCGCTTGCCGTCGACGCTGAAGGGAATGTTGGTAGCGTGGATCGCGGGAGCGAAATTGGTCGCATAGTCATCGCGATAGAAGCTGATGTCCAGGCTGCCGAGCGGAACGTCGACGCCCTCGATCTCCTTGATCGTCTCGGCGAGCTTCTTCGCCAGAAGGTCGCCGCGCGTGACGATGCCGACCAGAGCGAGGTCTTCACAGCCCTCGTTGCGCTCGAGAATCTCGTGCGCGATGCGGGTCATCGCTCGATTGACGGCGGTCTCGTCCATGATGACCGCCTTGGGGGAAGTCGTGCCCATCGATCTCCTTCCTCACATGTCTTGACTGCTGACACAGTCAAAAAAATAGATGCCCGACCGCTCAAAGCGGACCAGACACCCACAGGAAAGGCTACTCTTTGGCAGCTATGTAATTCCATGTGGGTATCTCGTACCCCTTTAATGGTCAAGGGATAGTGTAGCCAACCTAGAGCGTAATTGCGAGTATAAATACAGAGCAATCCGTAAACGGAGTCCAATGCTCCATAAACCTATATATATTTGTGGGACGAGCTTGAAAACGCACGCACGAGCTGGCATAATCCCCTCTGCTGCACGCAAATCGGATCTACGTCCAGGGCCGTGGCGTGGGCACTATCGCCAAAAGAGGAATATCTCTGTGTAGATTACGCACAGGGAGCTGCTTCTGTGCTATAGTTCAGGCTTGTTTGTTAACGCGACATGTTCGTTTGTCGCCCAAGGAGGGTCAGTTATGTCCAAAGTTTGCGAAGTTTGCGGTAAGCACCCCGTTGCCGGTCGCTCCATCAGCCACTCTCACCGCGTCACCAACCGTAAGTTCCGCCCCAACATCCAGCGCGTCTACGTCGTCGTCGATGGTCACCGTCGCAAGATGAACGTTTGCTCCACCTGCCTCAAGTCCGGCAAGGTTGCGCGCTCCTAAATAAGGTCTTACCAACAAGTACCTCGGACTCTCCGGGTCAAAGACCTCGCGTTCACATAGAACTTACCAAAGGCGTCCTCCCCTACGGAGGGCGCCTTTTTTGGTGCATTGACGACAGCTGATCGTAAGGCGACACACATCCGCTTATGTATATTCAAAGAAGCGTCTTAGCAACCCGCCGCCCTTATATCAAAAATCCTCTGGAACCAGATGCCGGCCAACGCGGCTTCAGGGCACCAGCACGGTACAAAGCATCCGGTCTCTCCTACACAAGTCAGCCTAAATTAGTTGAAACGTTTCAGTTAGTTGAAGCGTTTTAGTGTGCCTTTTACGGGAATCTTACCGTTTACCGAATTATTTATTGCTATCATGCAAGGCGTAGGGTAAATCTCCGATCGCAAGGAGACACAAATGGTGAAAAAGTCACCGGAAAACACTACTCCCGC
>CAKUEU010000091.1 GCA_934646865.1 uncultured Collinsella sp.
ATCGCCAAGGACATCAAGGGCGTTCAGCTGTACGAAATTACGATTGAGCATCTCTGCGGCAAGCAGATTCACGAAAAGTAGGGGGCTGGGATCAGACCCCCGCATAGCAATCAAGCCAGAAGACCCCGCGCATGTCGTCCGTTCGTTACGGCTTGCTATGCATTAAAAACGTAACGATCCAGGCGGTCGCACGCCTCCTTTACGCGCGAAAGCGGCAGCGCCAGGTTCACGCGAATGTGGCAGGGTCCGTGGAACGGACGGCCGTCCTGATAGCCCACGCCTACGCGGGCCCCCTCGTCGAGCAGCCACTGAATGTCGCGACCGTGTGCGCGGCACCACTCCGTGCAGTCCAGGAACGCCATGTACGTGCCCTGCGGACGCGAATAGGCCACGCCCTTAAAATGCTCGTCCACGTAGTCGCAGAAGTAGTCAACGTTGCCTTTGATGACCTCGTTGAGCTCGTCCACCCACTCGTAGCCCTGCGGCTGGTAGGCGCCGATGAGCGCATGCATCGAGAGGACGTTCATCTCGTTGTAATGGGTCTTGTTGGACACGGCGCACACGCGGTCGCGCAGTGTCTCGTTGTAGATGATGTGGTAGCTGCCGACTAGGCCCGCGAGGTTGAAGGTCTTGCTGGGCGCATAAAGGGCGACCGTGCGCATGCGGGCGTCCTCGCTCACCGACTGCGTCGGGATGTGCTTGTGCCCAGGACGGATGATGTCGGACCAGATCTCGTCCGAGATCACCACGCAATCGTGCTGGCGATAGATGTCCATGACGCGCTCGATCTCGTCGCGTTCCCACACGCGGCCGCAGGGATTATGCGGCGAGCAGAAAACGGCAGCATGGATGTGGTTTTGTGCGAGCTTGCGCTCCATGTCCTCAAAGTCCATGCGCCATACGCCCTGGTCGTCGAGCTTAAGCGGGCTGCGCACAATGCGATAGCCCGCGGCCTCGATGGACTTGGTAAAACCGATGTAGGTGGGGCTATGGACCAGCACTGAGTCGCCCGGCTGGACGTACGCGCGCAGCGTCGACACGACGCCGCCCAGCACGCCGTTTTCGTAGCCGATATGCTCGGGAAGTAGGCCCTCAACGCCGTTGCGACGGCTCTGCCATTCGATGATGCGGTCGAAGTACTCGGCGCGCGGATCAAAGTAGCCAAACATAGGGTGCTGGGCACGCTGAATGATGTGCTCCTGAACCGTCGGCACCGTAGCAAAGTTCATATCCGCCACCCACATCGGGATGCGGTCGAAGCCCTCATCGGGTGCGTTTGGCGCCATACCGGGGATCTCGCCCCAGGAGTCAACGGCGATGGCATCCATACCGTGGCGGTCGATAAGCGAGGTGAAGTCGTATTTCATGCTGGGCTCCCGTGCAAAGTGGATTGGTTCGGTAGGCGTTATTGTCCACCAGGATGGACGGCTTTGGCACGGGTTTTGGGGTTGAATTTGACTGATGAGGGCGGGCGGCCAGCTAGTCCTGAGCTTCGGTGACGGCCGTTACGGTCAGCTGTGTCTCATCGACCGTAAACGAAACGTCGAGCCCGGCGTAGGCCAAGTGGTAGACACGATCGGGCTCGTGCTTGCTACCAGCGCGGCGCGGATCTTGGCGAAGGACCTCGATCAGGCCTGGCAGTTTTGTAGGCGGAACCTCGCCTTGCAACGCTTGTGGGAACTCGACGTTGAGCTCTTGCCACGGGCTGTCCTCGATCCAGCCGCCCGTTGCGTCAGGGTGGCAATCCGCAAACGGAATGTAGGGTTTGATGTCGTAGATGGGCGTGCCGTCGCGCAGGTCGGCGCCCAACACATAAATGATGGGACCGTTATCGGTGAGCTCAACACGGTCAAGCTTTACGCAGGTGAGGCCGATAGGATTGGGGCGAAACGGACTACGCGTGGCAAACACGCCCACGCGCTCGGCACCACCCAAGCGCGGCGGACGCACGGTCTTTGACCACTTGGCATTGGTACCGGCTTTGTCCTGTGTTTTGGCATCGGCAGCAATGTCTTTGGCCGTACCGCCGGGCATGCCGTTTTCGAAGCGCCACAGCAGCCATAGGTGCGAGAAGGATTCCAGCCCCTCAACCGCGGCATTGGAGGCAAACTCCGGCTCAAAGACAATACGGCCCTGTAGATGGGGTGCCAAAAGCTGTTGCGCGGAATGCCAAACTTCTGCGGCAGATCGGTATGTATGTGTGCGATAGGTTCCATGCCGGTCATTGTACGGCATGGGCGCACGAGGCGCTGCGCACAATCCCTCCACCGCGGTCGCCGAACGTGCAACCAACGGTTGCTTGGAAGGGTGCCTACCGCCGCGTATGCTTAAGCCATCAACCAGCAGAGAGGAGCCGTCATGGCCTTTGCAGAAAAACTCATCGCCGTCCGTCGCGCCAACAATCTCACCCAAGAGCAGCTCGCCGCCAAGCTCTATGTAACGCGCCAAGCCGTCAGCCGCTGGGAGCGCGGCGAGGTCACGCCGGGCATCGATATGATGAAGCTCATTGCCGCCGTAACCGGAGAGCCACTGTCTCACCTGCTCGAAATGCCCGAACACTACTGCGAGAGCTGCGGCATGCTGCTCACGCCCGATGACTGCGGCACCGACGCTACGGGCGCCACGACCGATCATTACTGCAAATGGTGCTACGACCACGGCAAGTACACCTACGAGACCACCATGGAGGCAATGATCGAGGATTGTGCCCCGCGCCTGGCACAAAACACCGGCATGTCGCTCGACGAAGCCGTCTCGCTCATGGGCGCCGTCCTGCCGCAACTGGAGCGCTGGCGCACCGTTCAGGAAAACGAGGAGCGCTACGGTGCCGAGGCGCGGGCACGCTATGGCGATGAAGCCGTCGACGCGGCAAACGAAGCGCTGCTGGACATGGACCCTCAGACATGGAACGACATGAAGGAACTTGAACGCGCCATTTTGGGCCAGCACTCAATTGCCATGGGCGATGGCGAACCGGAGAGCAGTGAGGCTCGCAAGCTCGTCGCGATGCATCGTCGCTGGATTGCTCTCAACTGGGGCAGCGAACCCCAGGACGAGGCATATCTGGGACTCGCCCACGGCTACCTCGCCGACCAGCGCTTTGTTGACTACTACGATAAGCCCTGCGGCACCGGAGCCACGGCGTTTCTGGTCCTGGCCATCGAGTCGTCGCTGGCCTGCGCTTAGATTGCAGCGGCTTTGGGTATCTCAATCAAAACCCCAACCGATTGGAGACCTATGGCTACTAATCACGAACTTGTGCTGTACGTTATGACCGGATGCCCGTATTGCATTAAGGTCAAGCGCTTCCTGGCGGATAACGGCGTGACCATCCCCGAGCGCAACATCTCGACCGATGCCGATGCCGAGCAGACGCTCATCGCCGTCGGCGGAAAGCGTCAGGCTCCCTGCCTGTTCATCGACGGCAAGCCGCTCTACGAGTCGAGCGACATCATCGCATGGGTGCAGGAGAACCTGCTCTAACACGCGCGTCGCGGCCGGGACGCCCCAACCCATACGACCCAAACATGTACACCAGCATCCAAAGTCGACATTTTTCGACATCTTTGGATGCTGGTGTACAACTTTTTGCAGCCTAGTCATTGGGGACGTCCTAAAATGACTAGCCGCTTGAGACAGTCTGACGCCTCTGGAAAAAGTTGCTGAGAGGGCCGTGTTCAAAAAATGGCAAATATGAGTACTGCTACCTGTTTAGTAGCAGCAATTTTGATCATTTCAGGAACTATTCAACGTCCCATGCGCCCGCAGACGATGCTATTTCTCCTCATATGTTCAATAAAAGTTGTTTCTAATGGGAACAAATCTCATCAGGAGCTACTATTTATAGCAAAATAAATGCAACCATAATGGCAACAGTACTCATATTTGCCACTTTTTGACCACGGGACGACTCTAAATGACAAAATCCGGCACTTGGACGTTCTTGTATGCCTAGCCATTGAAGGACACCCAACGACTACTCCAATTCGTGACACACTGTGTCGCGAATTAAGCTGGTCCCACTACCGAAGACCGGTGAGAGCTCCTGCCCAGAATCTCGATAGCTTAATAAAACGCTCCCCTCCGGAAGTTCAATGAGCATCCGAATTCCAAGCTGAAAAGCAAAGGAGTATCGAAGCCGTCAATGCTCATTTCCTATCGATAAACCAAGTCAGAAGAAGCTGATTAGCTTGACAAACTGCTTGTATTTTTGTCTACAAAACTGTATACAAAAAGAGATTCTGAGAACCAGCGCTCGACATTATGCCAATCGATAGGAGGCGCTATGGATGCTAAGCAGCTCGAAAAGATGATGGGATTTGCCCTTGGAGAGCTTGAGAAAGCCGCAGAGGCGTACGAAAAAGATGAATGGCCGAAAGGCCATACCATCAAGCTGGGAAGGCCACCGATCTCTGGCGAGCCTAGCGTTGTTATATCGGCGCGTGTGGGTGAATCGGTTCTTGAAGCGTTTGACGAAAAGGCCAAACGTCATGGGCAAACGCGCACGGAGCGACTCAGAGAGCTCATTACGCTCGACGCGATGATTGCCTAGACCCCCGCTCCCCCGCCAGCCCAAAACATGTACGCCAGCATCCAAAGTCGACATTTTTCGACATCTTTGGATGCTGGTGTACAACTTTTTAGGTAGTCATTGGGAACGTTCTTAAATGGCCGCTCGTTAAAGACCCCTCCCCGATGACTAGACGACAATCCTACTCCTCAATCTCTTTCCAGCACTGGGGGTCGGCATCGTACATGTCGCCCGTGTAGCCGTACGTCACCGCAGGACATCCGCGGCACCAACCAAAGAGCTCGCACTTGGCGCATTTCTTGAACTTCTTAAAATCGCGTTTGGCTTCCATTTGCGGAGAGAAGAAGAGCTCCTCCAGCGAGTTTTCGGCAACGTTACCCACCTTGCTCTCCATGCGGCGACACGCATAGACATCACCCGTAGGCAGCACCGTCATATGACCCGTACCGCAGTGGCAGCCGTCATAGATCATGCCGGGCTTGGCGTCCTCGGGAATGGTGAACTTACCCTGCTCCCACAAAAGCAGCGTCCACAGGTGATCTTTGAGCTGGAAGAACGTTTTGCACCCCGCGGCCTGGTGAAACTCCATGCGCTCCTGCGCGGCCAGCAGCACATCGCGATACTCCAGCGGTTCCAAATGGAACTCGTCACGCTTTTG
>CAKUEU010000092.1 GCA_934646865.1 uncultured Collinsella sp.
CCATGCGGTGTCGCCATAAAAGAAAAGCCCCCGTTGCCGGAGGCTTTCAATTTCAATTGGTGCGGCGTATAGGATTCCGCGTATCCGCTCCGCGGATCCGCACCGGCTTCGGCCGCCTGCCGGCGCCCTCGCCCGCGGGCTAAAAACGCTCCGCGTTTTCTTAACGCTCGCGCCTCGACCGAGGTTCGAATCCATGCGGTGTCGCCATAAAAGAAAAGCCCCCGTTGCCGGAGGCTTTCAATTTCAATTGGTGCGGCGTATAGGATTCGAACCTATGACGTTCTGATTCGTAGTCAGACCCTCTATCCAGCTGAGGTAACGCCGCAGCGCAAGACATATAAAACCACTTTAGCTTATTGGAGTCAAGCACAATCTCAAACTTTTTTCTCGAGACCGTAATTTGTCATGCTGCACCGCGAGCACCAATGCTTCTCGTGCGATCGATTGGCTTTTCAATCACATCGAACCCGGCGCCAAGCTCCCCCAAAAGTGACCGCACCCGTTGGGCACAGTCATAGTCGGCAAACGAGATGCTCAGCATGCGAGCAACCTGGTTAGAAGTTCCAACCCCATAGAAGTGCTCAAGTGCCGCAAGTCCCTCGCGTGGCACAAACGTCTCGACCACATGCGGCGACTCCTCATAGCACCATTGCGTCAACGGCCCCTCACTCGTCTGCCGAACCACCAAGCCACCCATACCAGACGGCTCGCACGTTACCAGCAGGTACTCACCGCCTTCATCGCTCTCGAACATAACTACCCGCTCATCGAACAACTCCATTGCATCCCCTTTCTCTCGCTCTTATCTAGCAAAAGCATAGCAGGTAGATAGCTGTATATAGAACATCTGTTCGTGTATTTTCTATTGAGCTGTCCGCACGACATGGTATGGATCTGCGCACAAAATAGGGCGCCCCAGACAGGAGCGCCCCATCAGATCGCTTATGTAGCTTGCCTACGCGACCGGCTCGATCTTCTCGAGGCCGCCCATGTAGGGACGCAGAACCTCGGGGATCGTGATGGTGCCGTCGGCGTTCTGGTAGTTCTCCAGAATGGCGGCCATGGTGCGGCCAGCCGGCAGACCGGAACCGTTAAGGGTGTGCAGGTAGCGCGAACCCTTGAAGTTCTCGGGGTCGCGATACTTGATGTTGGCGCGGCGAGCCTGGAAGTCGCCGCAGTTGGAGCAGGAGCTGATCTCCTTGTAGGCGTTGTAGCTCGGCAGCCAAACCTCGACGTCATAGGTCTGACGGGCAGAGAAGCCCAGGTCGCCGGTGCACAGGCTAATGACGCGATACGGAAGGCCCAGCTGCTGCAGCAGGTACTCGGCCTCGGCGGTCATGCTCTCGAGCTCCTCGTCGGACTCCTCCGGCTTGGCGAACTTGACCATCTCGACCTTGTCGAACTCATGCTGGCGAATGATGCCGCGGGTGTCACGACCAGCAGAGCCGGCCTCCTCGCGGAAGCAGGGGGTGAAGGCGGTGTAGCGACGCGGCAGAGTGTCGGCGTCCAGAACCTCACCAGCGTGCAGGTTGGTGAGCACGACCTCGGCGGTGGGGATCAGGAAGTTGTCGCCCGAGACGTGATAGGCATCGTCCTCGAACTTGGGGAGCTGACCCGTGCCAAACATGGTCTGACGCTTGACGACGATGGGCGGCCACCACTCCTTGAAGCCACGGCTGGTGTGCGTGTCCAAGAAGAAGTTGATGAGGGCGCGCTCCAGGCGGGCGCCGGCGCCACCGAGAACGGTGAAGCGGCTGCCGGAGAGTTTGTTGCCGCGCTCGAAGTCGAGGATGTCGAGGTCGGTGCCCAGGTCCCAGTGCGGCTTAAAGTCGAAGTCGAACTCGCGCGGGGTGCCCCAACGACGACGCTCGATGTTCTCGTCCTCGTCCTTGCCAAACGGGGTGGCCTCGCACGGGATGTTGGGCAGGTGAGCCATGAAGTCGTACTGCTCCTGCTCGAGGGCGGTGCGGCGCTCGGCCAGACCGTCGATCTTCTCGTTGACGGCGCGCACGGCCTCCTTGGCGGCCTCGGCCTCGTCCTTCTTGCCCTCCTTCATCAGGGCGCCGATCTTCTTGGACTCGGCGTTGCGCGTGGCCTGAAGCTCCTCGACCTCGGTAATGACGGCACGACGCTCGTCATCGAGCTCAAAGAACTTCTCGCGGTCCCAAGACGTCTGGCGATTGGCCATGGCGGCGTCGATGGCATCGGGGTTCTCGCGAACAAACTTGATATCAAGCATTAGATCCTCCGGCGATATACATTCCATTTAGGTTGCAACCTTGTACATGTATGGGCAAGTATATACTTATGAGCGTTTACGACCCAACTCAACTACGCAAGAAGGCACCCAATGGACGCAGTTTTTTCCTTTTTGTTTGGCACCCGCACCGGTTTTGCCATCCTTTTCGCCGGCGGTATCCTGCTGTTTGCGATTCTTGCCTTTGTGATGGAGAAGCGCACCCACAAGATGTACGTCGACCGCGGGCCCAAGTCCGAGGACGAGGAAGACAGCTTCTGGGATTAACCTGCCAAAAAAAGGGACAGGTTTATTTTGGTCGGTTTTATCTGGGCAAACGTCAGCGCCCCACAGCCGGATTTGAGCCGGCTGCGGGGCGCTTTTTGCTAGAACGACAAAACCGCAGGAAAAACCTGCCAAAATAAACCTGTCCCTATTTGGTCGGTTTTACTGGAGGGTGGCGTCGATGGCCTTGACCAGGGCGCTGCGCATGCCGGCGTCCTCGAGCGCGACGACGCCCTTGATGGTGGCGCCACCAGGAGAGCACACGGCGTCCTTCATCGCGGCGGGATGCTGACCGGTTGCAAGCTGCAGCTTTGCCGTGCCCAGCACCATCTGGCTCACGATGCGATAGGCATCGGCGCGCGGAATACCGTGCTTAACGGCCGCATCGCCCAAGGCCTCGATTGCCATGGCGACAAATGCCGGGGCGCAGCCGCCCACGGTGCCGCCCACAAAAAGCAGACTCGTATCGAGCTCGACCACCGTGCCGAGCTTTCCGAGCAGGCCGAGCACCGTATCGCGCTGCTCGCCGCTAAGCGTGGACGCCTTCTCGCAGGCGATAACGCCCTCGCCCACCGAAACCGGCGTGTTGGGCACCGTCGAGATGTGAGCGACGCCCGGCAGAACCTGCTCCCACTTGGCACTATCCCAGGTCCAGGCGACCGAAAGGACGACCTTTTTGGCAAGGGCGTCCTTGAGCGGAGCGAAGACCTTCTCGATCATGTACGGCTTGACCGCAGCGACCACGATATCGGACGCGGCGACAACCTCTGCCGCATCATGGCAGGCGGACATGCCGCGTGCCTCGCAACGCCCAACGAGGGCGTCGTAGCGGCCCGCGCAGGCGCATATGTCGCCCGCAGGCACACCGGCGGCAATCCAGCCATCGGCCATAGCGCTCGCCATATTGCCAAAACCGACAAATCCGATCTTCATATCACACAGTCCTCTCAGACACGTTCCTCAAAACGGAAGCTATTGTCCCATGCCATTGTTTCGTATTGCCGACCTATTTGTGATACGGCTCGCCACGGCTGATCTTGCAGGCGCGGTAAATCTGCTCCAGCAGCACCACGCGCGCCAGGTTGTGCGGCAAGGTAATGCGTCCAAAGCTGAGCATCTCGTCGGCACGGGCGCGCACGTCATCGCTCACGCCATCCGAGCCGCCGATCACAAAGGCGATATCACTATTTCCTCGCAGCATAAGATCGTCGAGACGTGCCGAGAGCTCCTCGCTCGAGCGCTCCTTGCCCTCGATGGCAAGCAGAATCACGTGTGCCCTCGGCGGCAAGGCGGCAAGAATTGCCGCCCCTTCCTTATCGCGCGCAGCGTCAACGCCACCCGCCTTAGCCGGATCGATATCGGCCACCTCGCGCATATCCACCTTGGCATAAGCTCCCAAGCGCTTGGTGTACTCGGCGCAAGCATCCTTCCAAAAGCGCTCCTTGAGCTTGCCGACGCAAACTACGGTGTATTTCACGCGCGCCTACTCCTTCGAATCGCCCTGGACCTTGCCTGCGGCCAACATCTGCTCGAACATCGAGGCTGACTGCGAAAAGTCGCTCGGCAGCACGACCGTCGAGTTTTTACCCGTACGGGCGAACTCCGTCATCATCTCGGCCCACTGCGTAAACATGAACAGCTGGTTGGCCTCGTCGTTGCCGACGCCCGTCTCCTGGATGATCTCGAGCGAGTCCTTGATGCCCAGCGCGATGGCCTTGCGCTGATTGGCGATGCCCTCACCGGCCTTTTCCATAGCCTCGGCCTCGGCGGTCGCCTCGGTGACGCGCTTGATGCGGTCGGCCTCGGCAAGCTCCTGTGCCGCGGCGCGCTTGCGCTGGGCGGCGTTGATGTCGTTCATGGAGTTCTCGACCTCGGTCGGCAGCGCGATTTTGGTGATGAGCGTCGACACGAGGGTGAAACCGTAGGCGGCCATCTGCTCGGAAACGGTGGCGTTGACGTCCTTGGCAATGTCGTCCTTCTTGGCAAAGACCTCGTCGAGCGTGTAAACGGGGATCGAGGAGCGCAGGGCATCGGTGATGAAGTCGCGCATCTGGTCGACGGGCTCCTGCAGCATGTAGTAGCTCTTGTAGATGCCCGAATCCGCCGGGCCGGCACCCATGTCGTAGCTCACGTGATACTGCGCGGAGACCTCGAGGCCGATGGTCACGTTGTCCTGGGTCTTAACGTCAATGCCAAAACCGTTTTTCATGGTACGCAGGCTCACCGTGGCGGCCTTGCGGTCGATTACGGGCACCTTCAGGTGGAAACCCGCGTTGACGATGCGGTTGAACTTGCCCAAGCGCTCGATAATCACGGCATGTTGCTGCTCGACGACATAGCAGGCGTTGGGAAGCAGCAGCAACAGGATGATGATGGGGATCAAAAGACTGGTAAGGGCGGCGATGATACCGGAAAACAGCATGGCTTCTCCTCTATTGGGCATACATTGGCACTAGGATACCCGTCCGAGGTGACCGCGCAAAACAAAAAAGCTCCCATTGCTGGGAGCTCTTCATTTAATGGTGCGGGCGAAAGGACGTCCGCGTATCCGCTCCGCGGATCCGCACCGGCTTCGGCCGCCTGCCGGCGTCCTCGCCAGCTCGCTAAAAACGCTCCGCGTTTTCTTAACGC
>CAKUEU010000093.1 GCA_934646865.1 uncultured Collinsella sp.
TTTTCGTGAATCTGCTTGCCGCAGAGATGCTCAATCGTAATTTCGTACAGCTGAACGCCCTTGATGTCCTTGGCGATTTCCTCCTCGACCTCTTCGGCGGTGGGGTAGTACTTGAGCGCGAGCTCACGGACCTTGTCCTCGATAAATGCGGGGGTGTCATTCGCTAGGCGGCAACGGCCAAAGACAACGGTGCTCTGCACGTAGGGCGCCCAATCGTCGTCCTTGTACCAGTCGTTGCCGTAGACGGTAAAACAGACCTTGTCGTCACGCTTGAGAGCGTCGACCTTGTGGCCGACCTTGCTGCCATGGAAGTAAATCTTGTCGTGCTTGGCGTCAAAAAAGTAGTTGACGGGAATGGCGTACGGGTAGCCATCGTCGCCGTTGACGGCAAAGACGCCTCGCTTGCAGGTGGCGAGCAGCTCGCGCGCCGCCTCGTCGGTAACGGCGCGCTTCTTTCGGCGTAGAGGCCTAAACATCGCGGGATTCCTTTCCAATCGGGCATGGTTCTTGGGGAGAGACTATAGCGAACTGGGGCCGTGCTGCTTGATGCGGGCGAGAATGTTTTTGAGCTTTTCAAAATCGAGCGGCTTGGGCAGATGGGCGTTCATGCCGGCGTCACGTGCGGCCTTGGCGTCCTCGGCAAAAGCGTTGGCGGTCAGCGCGATGATGGGGATGTCGGCGGCATCGGGCTTGTCGCTCAGACGAATCACGCGCGTTGCCTCATAACCGTCCATACCGGGCATCATGATGTCCATGAGGATGGCGTCGAAGCTGCCGGCGGGGTGCGACAGGTACAGGTCGACAACCTCGTTGCCATTGGCCGCGCGGGTCACCACAACGTCCTCGGATTCCAGCAGCGCCTGGGCAATTTCGGCATTCAGGTCGTTGTCTTCGGCGAGCAGGACGTTCATGCCGGCAATCGAGCAGCTGGGCCTTGCCTCGGCTGGCTTTATGTGGGCCCGAGGGTTTTTGTCGATATCGAGCGGAATCTGGACAGTGAACGTGCTGCCCACGCCGAGTTCGCTTGAAATCTCGATGGTGCCGCCCATCATGTCGATGAGCGATTTGACGATGGCCATGCCCATGCCGGTTCCCTGGAACTTGCTGCGGGCGTCGTCGCCCTCTTGGGCGAACGGCTCGTAGATATGCTTCAAAAACTCGGGCGTCATGCCAATGCCGGTGTCTTCGATGGTGAAACAAAAGAGTGCACGTGCGTCGTTGAGCGGTTTGACGGTGGAAGAGAAGGTGACGGTGCCGCCATGCTTGTTGTATTTGATGCTGTTGTCGAGCAGGTTGATGATGATTCGGCGGATATGGGTGGGGCTGCCGATCATGCTCTGGTCGACAGCATAGGGCTCGCTGATGTTGAACAGCGTAATGCCGCGGTCCGATGCGCGGAGTTTGCACAGCACCAAGGCATCGTCACAGAGCTCCTTGAGGTTGAACGATTCGTGCTCGAGTGTCACTTTGCGCTCCTCGATCCTGCCCATCTCGAGGATGTCGTTAATGAGCGAAAGCAGGTGGTTGGCAGCGACACGCGCCTTGGCGCGGCTTTCGCGAGCGACCTTTATATCGCCCTCTTTCAATTCCTCAATCTCAATAAGGCCCAAGATGCCGTTGAGCGGTGTGCGGATGTCGTGGCTCATACGCGTGAGGAACGCGGTCTTGGCGGCGTTGGCGGCGTCGGCTTTCTGCCGCTCTTTCCGCGCGCGTTGAAGCGACCAGACAAGGATGGCGATGCCGGTCAGCAAAATGCAGATGATAACGGTGGCAATGGCGGCGCGGTTGCGATAGAGGAATCGAAGTGTATCGGATTCTTGAGCCGAATACGATGTGGGGGAATAACTGTTCGCGGAGAGCGATTCGCCGGCATTGACGATACCCTTATTAATGATTCCTAGGAGTTGGGGATTGCCGCGCGAGATCAAGCACGATAGTTCTGCTGTGTTGGTGAGTTCCTGCGTTTCGAAATCCTCGATGTCGTAGGTGTCGCGGATGGTTTCCAGGCGCGTACTGGGGACGATGATGCAACTGGCCTCTCCTTTATTGAGGGCTTTGAGCATCTCGCTGCCGCTTGGGTACTCGGTTACCGTCGCGTCGGGGAACAGGCTCTCGAGCTCAAAGCGGTTGACGATAGCGCTCTTTGTGCAAGCGATGTTTTTGAGGTCCTTGCTCAGGTCGTTGCTGCTGTGGATAGCGGTCAGGGAGACCGTTCCCGTCGAGTTTGACTGGATGACCCCCACCTGTTCGGCGAGCCAGTAGTCACGAAAGAATGGCAGGGCGACATCGATGGTGCCTTCTGAAAGGGCTTTGATCATTTGTTTGGTGTCTGCGATGGCGACTGTTTTAACGTTAATGCCAAACTTGTCGTGCAACGTCGTCGCGAGCGAGGCAAGCGACCCCTCCATTTCGCCATCGTCATTTTGCGTGCAGTAGGGGAGCTGGTTTGTAAGATAGCCGAGCGTGATGGTGTTGCCGTTTGCTTTGAGCCAGGAGGCCTCGGCGCCGTCAAGTGATGATGACCCGCTGTTTTGGGCCGAGTAATTTGCTTTGACCTCGTCATTGTAGCGGGGGTTGAATCGGGCGATTGCCGCCATGGCGGCATTGATATCGTCCATAAGGTCGGGGCGGCTTTTGGGGACGGCGAAATAGTAGTCGCTTGAGCCTACGTAGAACATGGGGGAGGCGCTAGGCGATGAGATCGTGTCGTTCATGATGATGGCGTCGACCTCGCCGTTTGCCAACGCATCGAAGAGGCCGCCGCCACTGGCTATTTCTTTATAGGTGCAGGTAATGCCTTCGTCGGCAAGCCACTGCTGGCCGACGAAGGTCTGCATAACGCCGGGATTGCAGCCAATGGTGAGGCCCTGGAGCGCCTGGAGGTCGCCCGTGGCCAAGTCGTCTCGGTCGGGCCTGGCATAGATGTAGTAGCGCTCGGTGCCCTCGGGGTTCGATGAGAAAAGCAGCTTTTGGGCGCGTTCCTCGGAGTAGGAGATATTGGGCATGAGGTCGATCTCGCCCGCCTCGAGCATGTCCATGAGCTCGGTGAACGTACCGGAGACATATTCGTATTTCCATCCGGGGGTGTAGTACGAGAGGGTCTGGAGGTATTCGTAACCCCAGCCCGAAAGGCGTTCGCCTGGGTTGCCGTCTTGGAACCCCTCGTTGTTGACAAGCCAGCCGACGCGAACCGTTTTGACCTGCTGCTCGGACTGGTCGGCAAGGGCCGGCACGGGTGCGGCGGCACTCAGCGCGGTAAGTGCGGTGAGCACGATGGCGAGGGCGCGATATATAGTTGAACGAAGGACGGCGGCAGCTCTCACGGGCAATCCTAACGAATCGAGACAGTACCACGTAAGGATACCAGGTCAGGTGCCCCGTTTGACCCACCTGCCGTTAAACGGTTACCCAACAGATGTAGTCGTTGGGGACGTTCCTTTTCTGCCGGCAGTTGGGGACAGTCCCTTTCTGCCGGCACAAAAGGAACGTCCCTAGCTGCCGGATGTGGGACAATACCGAGCGAATGTGATTGATTGCTCGCGGAAGGGGTCGCGATGAAAAAGCTGAGGACGCTTGCCGATGTGTTGCGCCAGGCGGGCTTCGTGCGCATCACGGGCCTGTTCCTTCTCTTCTATCTGCTCTGCTCAACGGCCGTCTGGCTGTCTGAGCCCACGACCCTCACCTTTGGTGACGGGCTCTGGTTTAGCTTTGAGACCGTTTCGACCATCGGCTTTGGCGATATTCCGGCCGAGACGCCGGTCGCCCGCGTCATCACGGTCGTCTTGAGCGTCATTAGCATCTTCTACATCGCTATGCTCACGGGTGTTGCGGTGAACTACTGCAACACGCTCATCAAGATGCGCCAAAAGGACACCATGGCGCGCTTTATGGACGACTTGGAGCATTTGGAAGAGCTCGACCGCGATGAGCTCGCCGACCTGTCGCGTCGCGTACGTGAGTACCGCCGTCGGCAGCGCTAGGGCAAGCGTATCGCGCAGCAAGGGGGATTGCATATGAACATCACGGTGTACCTGGGCGCGAGCGTCGGTAACGACCCGGCGTTTTTGCCTGCGGTGCAGGAGCTCGGCACATGGATTGGCGCCAACGGTCACGCGCTGGTGTACGGTGGGTCCAAGTCGGGCTTGATGGGCGCGCTTGCCGATAGCGTCCTCGATGCCGGCGGCCACGTGACGGGCGTGGAGCCGAGCTTTTTTATCGAGGCCGAGTTTCAGCACGATGGCATCGACGACCTCATCGTGACGAGCGATATGGCCGAGCGCAAGGCGAAGATGATCGAGCTCGGCGACGCGTTTATTGCCTTTCCCGGCGGCACGGGTACGCTCGAGGAGATCGCCGAGGTCATGTCTGCGGTGTCGCTGGGACACCTGGGTGCGCCGTGCATCCTGTACAACCTGGACGGCTACTACAACGACCTGAAGGCCCTGCTCGGCCACATGATTGAAAAGGGGCTATCGAGTCCGCAGCGCCAGCGGGGGATTTACTTTGCCGAAGATTTGCACGAGATTGCCTCGATCATCAATGGCTAAGTTCTAGATTGGGCGCGCATTGCGCCCAATGGTGCCGTTTGGGGTGCAGATGGTTGGCTCGTCTGGGCAGCGCTCGCTCTACAATAAAACGTATTTCTGTCGACTTTGACCACGGGAGGGCCCGATGGATAAGCTTGCAAAACCTAAAAACCGCGCGCTGTTTTTGATCAGCGTAGCCGTGACTGGCGCGCTCGCCGGCGCTGCGGTCTGGCTGTTCTTTTTTGCGATGGAACACGGCATCGATTTCTTTTGGACCGAGATTCCGCACATGCTGGGTGCTGCTTCGCCCGAGCTTGCCAGCGGTCCCTTCGGTTGTCTGCCGTACCCGTTTTTCGTCTGCCTGTTGGGCGGTCTGCTCATTGGCCTGTACGAAAAGGTGACCGGCACCAAGACCGACGACCTCAACCAGGTGATGGCCAAGGTCAAGCAAGACGGACGCTATCCGTATGACAATCTGGGCAAGCTTTCGCTCGCGGCATTGCTGCCGCTGCTGTTTGGCGGAAGCATTGGTCCCGAGGCCGGACTGACCGGCGTTATCGCGGGTCTTTGCAGCTGGGTCGGCGACCGCATGCGTCGCTTTGG
>CAKUEU010000094.1 GCA_934646865.1 uncultured Collinsella sp.
TTTGCGAACGTCATGGCCCCCACGACGCGTCCCGAGGCCGACGCTCACTATGAGACGCATCAGCGCTATCACGACCTGCAGATCGACGTCGAGGGTCGCGAGGCCTTTAAGGTCGCCACGGGCAGCCTGACGCTGGTCCAGGAGTTCGACGAGAAGGACGACTACGATCTGGTCGATTCCGACGTCTCGATCGCCGGCGATCTGGCCGACGACAAGTTTGCGCTGTTCGTTGCCGGCGAGCCTCACATGCCCACGCTCGAGTTCCCGGGCGACGGCGCGCAGCCGGTCAAGAAGATCTGCTTTAAGCTGCTTGCCGACGCCTACTGGGAGGAGTAGCGCGCCGCTCGATTGAGCTGTGTGTTGGCGCGATTTCCTTGAGGGGGTCGCGCTTGAGCCCCGTTGACTGTGGTTTCCCGTTTGGGGAGCGCGGTTGGCGGGGCTTTTGTTTTTGAACAGGGGAGTTGCCGACGGCGTGGTGCTTGGATTGACGGCGTGCCTGAAAATCGGCAACAAAAAAGCCGCCCGAAGGCGGCTATCTTGTGCAATGGAGCCAGCGACCGGGCTCGAACCGGTGACCCCCGCTTTACGAGAGCGGTGCTCTACCAACTGAGCTACGCTGGCGGCCATGTGATGACGCAACTGAGGCGTCAACGGCTGTCTATGATACGGGACATCGCAAATCCGCGCAAGTGTTCTGACGGCTTTTCTCACTTTAAATGCACTAATATTGGAGACGTGATGTCTTGCTCTTACGGGCCTCGAACAGAATGGGGCGGCGATGGCTCAACCCAAGATTCTTCTTACACGAATTGACGACCGCTTTATCTATGCACAAGACATTGAGCAGTGGAATGAGGCCGTAGGCTCCAACCTTGTCCTGATCGTCAACGACGGGATTGCGGCGGATTCGCGCAAGTGGGCGCCCATGAGGGTCGCGGCGCCCGAGGGCGTGTGGACACGGTTCTTCTCAGTCCAAAGGACGATTGACGTCATACATACTGCAACGCCGCGCCAATGGATCCTGATCATGGTAGCGTCGCCCGCCGATGCGCTAGCACTGGTTAAAGGCGGCGTGCCTATCACCAAGATCAGTATCGGTCACATGCAGGCAGGGGAGGGTAAGCGTCCCGTAACGCCCGCAGTTGCCGTAGACGACGAGGATGTTGCCGCCCTCAAAGAGCTTCAAGAGCTCGGCATAGAGCTGGAAATCCGCTACCTCCCCAACTCCAACCCCGACCCCATCGACAATCTGCTCAACTGATCCCTTGAGGACGGAGGAAAACGGATCATTTAGCCCACATAGAGGGGCAGTGTTGCGCCGCCTGCCAAAACTATGCCGGTTTACTACGGTGAATTGTCAATCGCCGAGCACGCCGAATATGTGAAAAATAAAACCGCAGGTAGACGGGGTGTTCATTTCCTAAAAACCAGCGTGTGGTCGGATATCGCGGGTTTATCGTAGTAAACAGGCATAGTTTTGTTATGCCATCAATTCAGTAGCAGCAATAATAAGCCAAAAGAATGAAAAAGCGCCCGCCGGCGGTGGTGCCGGCGGGCGCTGCTGTGCGATATGTCTCGTTGCGGGCTTAGTGCCTCATAAAGTGGTATTCGATCACATTGCTGTAGGGGTGACCCGGGCCCACAATGCCCTGCGGGAACAGCGGCTGGTGCGGCGTGTCGGGGTACATTTCTGCCTCGAGGGCAAAGCCGGCGCCCCAGCCATAGTTGGCATCGTCCTTGGCGTGCTCGTCGCCCAGCCAGTTGCCGGTGTAGAGCTGCACGCCCGGGGCGGTGGTGTAGTAGTCCAGCTCGCGGCCGGTCCACATCTCCTCGACGTGCATCGCACGGCGCAGATTACGGCCGTACTGATAGCCATCGATGCACAGACAGTGATCGTAGCCACGGGCCTGCTTAATCTGCGGGTCGTCGGCCTCCATGCCGGGAGCGACGGGGCGCAGTTCGCGAAAGTCAAACGGTGTTCCCTCGACCGGAGCAATCTCGCCGGTGGGGATGTTCTGCTCGTCGATGGGCAGGTAGTGAGCAGCGTTGGCCACAAAGAAGTGCTCGCAGTCCATGCCGGCGTTATGGCCGGCAAGGTTAAAGTAGGTGTGGTTAGTCATGGACACGTAGGTGGCGCGGTCGCTCTCGCAGCCATACTCGATGCGAAAGACACCGGTGCGCGTCACGGTGAACACGGCCGTAAAGGTGCGGTTGCCGGGCAGGCCCAGCTCGCCATCCTCAAGCGAGGTAGTCATGCGCACGGCGTTGTGGACCTCGTCGAGCTCGGCATCCCACACGCGCTTGTGCAGGCCGTGCTCAAGATCGCTGTGCAGGTTGTTGGCACCCTCGTTGGCGGGCATATGCCAGTCTGTGCCGGCGATGGTGATCGTGGCATCCGCGGTGCGGTTGGCCACGGGGCCGATGGTCGCGCCAAAGCAGGCGGGGTTATCAAAGTAATCCTCGAGCTTATCGAAGCCCAGCACCACATCACGCACGTTGCCGGGAATGTCGGGCACATCGATACCCAGCACGGTGGCGCCATAGTCCATAATGCGAACGCAGATCTCGGGCCCGTTGAGGGTGTAACGATGAACGGGGGTACCGCACGGCGCGGTGCCGAAAAGCTCGGAAGTGATCATTTAGTTCCTAACATCGAGGTATTCCGGACAAACTGTAGCGCGAACAAGCGAGATTATCACTACACCCCACTAAAGCAGGGGGTATTTTTCTTAAAAAAAGTAATGAAGGCGCAGTTGAAGCGTCCATTTTTGGTCCGCGCGAATCTGATACAATTTGTTCGTTACTGTTTGAATTGATGTACGCGTGGAACAGCGAGGACTCATCGTGATTAAGGCAGAGCGACAGGATAGGGTTCGTCAGCTGCTCGAGGAGCAGGGAACGGTCTCGGTCAAGGAGATCTCGGACGCGCTGGGCGTTTCGGACATGACGATCCGCCGCGATCTGGAGGAGCTTGCAAGCTTGGGCGAGATCGAGCGCGTGCACGGTGGAGCTCGCAGTGCACAGGGTCGCCCCCATGCCATGCTGCGCCATGAGTACTCGCACAGCGAAAAGCGCACCAAGCATGCTGAGGAAAAGCTGCAGATTGCGCGCCGTGCCGTGGAACTCATCGAGGAAGGCTCGACCATCTTTTTGGGTACGGGCACCACGGTTGAACAGATGGCCTCGATGCTGCCGGCGTGCCGTTTGCGCATCGTGACCAACTCGCTTTCGGTCTTTAATCTGCTCGAGGAGCGCGAGGACTGCGACTTGTGCCTGGTGGGCGGCATGTACCGCCGCCGCACTGCCGCCTTTGTGGGCCCCACGGCCGAGGACACCCTGCGCGCGCTGGGGATTGACGCGGCTTTTATCGGCGCTAACGGCATTCTGGATGGTGACGTGTCAACGTCCAACATGGACGAGGGCCGCATCCAGCAGCTCGCTTTTAGCAAGGCCGACTCGCGCTATCTGATCGCCGACTCCAGCAAGATCGGCAAGCGCGACTTCTACACCTTCTGTCGCCTGGACAGCCTGGACGCCGTGGTATGCGAGCCGAGCATCTCGGCAGAAGACCGCGCCGCCATCGAAGAACATACGCAGATCATCTGCTAACTAGCGCAGCAGGCGATACTTCTGCCCCCTGCCGGTGCCTTCAACTGTCGCCAGGCCTGTCTCAACGAGTTTTTTGAGGATGCGAAGCAGCTTCGAGCGGCTAAAGGTAACTTTGGCCGCAAGCTCGCTTGTCGATTGAGGGTGTACTCCACTCAGCAGTCCGAATACGGTAAGTTCGTCGCCTTCGAGCCCGGGGTTATCCATGAGTAGGGGAAGCGTGACCACAATGGCGTTATCCGATACTTGAAAACGAGGCTTTTTGATGCTGTCTTTATAGGTGTCTCGAATTCGCATAATGCCCGTTCCGAATGCCTCGATAAGGCCTAGGCGCAAAAAGACTTCGGCAAGAATACGATTGCGTCTAACGGACAGCATGTCGGACAGGTATTCATCGACAGTCATGCTTGCTGGCAAGCCGCCGGGCGAGGTAACTTCCACGCGGTCGTCGAACATCGAGATGCGAATGTGCGCGGGTACATCCCAAGTCCTGTGAACGATTGCATTGGTAATGGCCTCGCGGAATGCTTCGAGCGGAATGAGCTCCTTGCGGACCCGCTCCATTCCCTTGATCTCTTCGTAGCAGTACTGAGTTTCAAATAGTTCAAGAGCGCCGTCAATCTCCGTTAAAACCGATGCATGTTCGAGAGTTTTGCGCTGCTTAATGAGGTTGATGGTGTTGCCAAACACCGCCATGTCGATACCTGGGAAATCGTTCTCGTCCGCGAGCAGTTCTGCCGCGTTGTTGTAGGTTCCGGTCTCATCGAGCAGGCCGAGGGTTTTGAGAGTATCGGTTGTGAATGACTGAAGTGAGAGCTTTGCTTTTAGGCGATTCTCTAAAACGGTGAAAGATAGATCTTGCTTGCTTGCCGGGAGCTGTTCAAAGGAGAGGTTTTGACCCTCGAGTACAAGACGCGAAAGGCCTAGGGTATCAACTGGTATGGTCGCGGTGTCATTGCGCTTGTATGCCTTCGAGCGGTATAGGTAAGGCTTCGACCTGCCGGGAAAGACCGTAAGCTCTACCGTTGCATCGGGCTCGTTGATTTTTAAGGAGTAATCAGGCTGGGGGATGATCGAATCGTTAATCTTGTTTTCGATATCCAGGCAGGTCTGCTTGGGGTCATCGAGGCCAACGGTTTCTCCGTTGTCGTTAATTCCAAATAGAACGCGTCCTCCCGTGCTGTTCGCATAAGCGGAGACGGTTTTAAGGAACGAATTGGTGACGCATTCCTTGAATTCAAGATCTTTGGATTCTTGCATCGTGTTGCTCCGTTTCGCCTCAATTTGACGTGAGAAATGACACGTAAAATTTTACACGTCATTTTGCACGTCAAAAATATGACAGAAAAAAATTTGCGCGTCATTTTACGTGTCAACGTGACACGAAATGACGCGCAAATAGGGATTCAGGCGCGCTCGGAAGATTGACGGAGTTTGTAGGCCCGTGGATTGGTTGAGTC
>CAKUEU010000095.1 GCA_934646865.1 uncultured Collinsella sp.
GGCGAGGCGGGCATCAGGATCGTGTCCACCTTGGCATACGCGGCGTCGTAGTCCTGCGTGATGAGCGTGCGGGCCTTTTGCGCGGCGTAGTAGTACTTGTCGTACACGCCCGAGCTCAGCAGGTAGGCGCCGAGCATCTGGCGGCGCTTGGCCTCGGCGCCAAAGCCGTGGGCGCGCGAGAGCGAGCTCTGGTCGGACAGGTTGGCGCAGCCCTCCTCCTGGTAGCCGTAGCGAATACCGTCGAAGCGAGCAAGGTTGGAGAACGCCTCGGCCGGGCCGATGACGTAGTAGGCGGCGATGGCGGCGTCCAGATGCGGCAGGTCGACCTCGACCAGCTCGGCACCCTGATTCTGCAGCTCCTGGGCGGCGCGCTGAACAGCGGCCTTGACCTCGGGCGTCAGACCCTCGGCCTCCATAAACGCGGGGATGATGCCCACGCGCTTGCCCTCGATGCTGTCGTTGAGGTGCTCGGTAAAGTCGACGGCGCAGTCCTGGCTGGTGCAGTCGTACGGATCGTGACCCGCGCCGGTGAGCGCGTTCATGGCCAGCGCGACGTCCTCGACCGTGCGGCCGAAGGGGCCAACCTGGTCGAGCGAAGAACCAAAGGCCACCACGCCGTAGCGGCTCACGGCGCCATACGTGGGCTTAAGGCCCACCACGCCGCAGAGCGCCGCCGGCTGGCGGATGGAGCCGCCGGTGTCCGAGCCCAGCGAGAGCGCGACCTCGCCCGCGGCGACGGCGGCAGCGGAGCCGCCCGAGGAGCCGCCGGGCACGCGCTCGGTATCCCAGGGGTTGTTGGTGCGGTGAAAGGCCGAGCTCTCGGTAGAGCTACCAAAGGCGAACTCGTCCATGTTGGCCTTGCCCATGGGCAGGCAGCCGGCGTCGAGCATGCGCTGGACGCAAGTGGCGGTGTAGACGCTCTGGTAGCCCTCGAGCATGTGGGAAGCGCAGGTGGTGCGCGTGCCCACGAGGTTCATGTTGTCCTTGATGGCCAGCGGCACGCCCGCGAGCGGGGGCAGCGGCTTTCCGGCGGCACGGTCGGCATCCACGCGCGCGGCGGCCTCGAGCGCGAGCTCGGGCGACACCTGCAGGAATGCCTGGACCCCGCCCTCGCGCGCCTCGATGGCGGTAAGGGAGGCCTGGGCCACCTCGGTAGCGGTAAAGTCGCCGGCGGCAACGCCCGCGGCGATCTGGGCGGCGGTAAGGGAATCGAAGCTCTGCGCCATTACTCGCTCTCCCCCTCTCCCAAAATGGACGGCACGCGGAAGTAGCGGTCGCGCGCGCTGCCGGCGTTTTCAAGCGCAACGTCGAGCGGCAGGTCGCGCTCGGGCTCGCGCAGGTCGTCGCCCATCACGTTGGACAGGCTTCCGATGGGATGGAACGTGGGCCCCACGTCGGGCAAGTCATATTGCAAGACGGGCTCGAGCATCTGGACGGCGTCGTTCATGTAGGACGTCATCTGAGTGAGCTCGTCATCGGTCAGTGCGATCTTTGCGTACTCGGCGATGCCGCGCACGTCTTTCTCGCTGAGTGCCATAGGCGCTCCCTTCCGCATAACAGTTAAACCGCTCTAGTATACAGGGCAACGCCGGCTTGGAGCAGGCGCTTTACCCAAATGCAGCGAAAACGTAACGAGGACGGCGGGTCGGCAGGGCGCGGTTCGACGGACCTGCGGCGAAAACCGTCCCGCCTGCAACCAAAACCGTCTCAACATTCGACGTTTTTCGGCAAAATCGCGATTTTCATCGAATGTTGGGACGGTTTGGAAGCCCCGACCACCACAAAGGTGCCTGTCCCCATTGTGGTGGTTCCGAACAATGGCTATGCCGAGGCCTTGGCCTTGCGGCGTTTACGGACCGCGTGGACCACGATGTCCAGCAGCAACAGCACAATGGCAATAACCACGATGAGCACGGCGAACTCGCGCTTGCCCCAGTGGCGGCCGGTCAGCGACTTTTGCTTGTCGACGTCCTTCTTGTTGTACTTGGTGCGCACGCAATGCACCAGCAGGCGATGGTCGTTCACGCCATAGGGCGTGCAGGTGACGAGCGTCACCTTGTCGGCGCCGGGCTCAATGGTCAGCGACTCCATCTCCTCGGGCAGCACGACCTCGGAGTCCACCATCTTGTAGGCGAGCGTCTTGTTCATGGTGTGCAGCAGCACCAGATCGCCGGGCTCCAGCGAGTGAATGTCGTCGAACATGCTCAGGTTGCGCATGCCCGAGTGCGCGGTGAGCACGCAATGCGTCGAGGTGCCGCCCACCGGCAGGCTCGTGCCCTCTAGGTGGCCGACGCCCGCCATAAGGACTTCCTCGCTCGTGCCGTGGTAAATGGGCATGCTCACGTCGATGGAGGGGATCTCAACCCAGCTCATCATGGGGTCGCGGTCAAAGATGAGCTGCTGAGCGTAGGGTTCGATCTGCTCGGCGGGAAGCTCGGTGGCCTCGCCCGCCAGCTGCTCGTTAAAGGAGCGAGCCTGCAGCAGGATGTGCTCGCGCTCCTCTTCCGAAAGCGCGTCCACGGTGCTGGACACGGTGCTGATCTGGTTGAACACGCCCGAGGCCTCGAGCCGGTCCAAGATCCACGGCCAGGTCATGAGACCCACGCCGATTAGGATGATGACGATGGTGATGAGACGGTCGGCCCAGCGCGGCAGCCGCTTGCGACGACGCTTACCACCCTTAGGCTTGGGTTGTGGGCTTGAGCCGCCGCCGGCCGCGGCGTTATCGCTCTTCATATGTTTGGCGCCCTGCACCATCGCCGGTCACTCCTCTACAGCTCAAGTTGTCTAAACAAATAATAGCCGATTAGCAAGTCCCAAGTGCCACCACTCGGACAATGGAGTCGGCTGCGACACCCGCGCAACGTAACCCCCGCTCAACCAATCAGTCCATATGTTGCTTTCATCGTCTCGAGCAGCTGTATCATCGTCACTCCCGCAACCCCGATCTGCTTCAGATTGATGTCATTTGCCTCACAGTCTTTAACAAACGCAAGCATATCGTCCTTCAGCTCTTCGACTAGGTTAACGCCCGCCGACTCGCCAAGCAGCTGAGCAAGCCTCAGCGCATCGCGTTTATGCTTTTTGACCTTCCTCGAGTCAACGTTCTCCCCAGCTTCCCTTCTAGCTTTTAGGTCGAGATACGCCTTCGCTTTGAACGGGACGATGAATTCCGTATCCAGGACCGAAACACCGTCTACGGTCCGAATTCCCTGAAGAAACAAGCTGTAGTAGGCATCGTCCAACAAAATAGCCGAAAGACTGCTTATGTTTTCATCAACGTGAATTGGCGTCACATCAACTCCCTCACGACCCTTTAGAAAGTCGGGGCACTTCGCGAAGAGCTCGATCATATGGGGATAACCCGGCCTCTTTGGTTCCGTAAACCGATAAAAACACGAGGCTTCGCTTTCACCCCAGCCGCAGCGGTAGCCGCCATCACGCACCAAGGTCCATATGGCTTCGGCCGTCTGAGGCAACCGGTCATCGGCGACAATGACCACATCAAAATCGTGGGTCGCCCTAAACGAAAGTCCCGCCTCCGCGAGCAAAATGTCGCATGCTGTGCCGCCGATAAGGGCATACGACCCTTCAGCTTCCTGCATATGCTGCCGAAATTCTTGGAGACCTTCTACAGCGCTTCCTGCCATGGATATTCCTTTCCAAACATGCGATTGACTTCGAGCTGAATTCGTTCATCGTCGATTGCCGCCAAAGATAGCGCAAGTGAAATGTCGTCGATACGGGAGGAGTCGGCAAACACGGGCGCATAGCGCCACACTTGGATCATCGCCGTTTCGTTATCCGGCAGTTCCCCATCTGCGACTTCAAGGTCACGCAGTTCACGCCATGCACTTCTTAAGACGGCCTTTTGCTCCATGCTCGGCGCAGCGAGCATCGAACGCGCAGCGAGCGCCGTCTCCCCAGCGTCAGCGAGGCAGTCGATCTGCGGCGTCTTCCTAGCAAAAAAGACCTTCGAGACAGGCGAAGAGAGCTCTGCCATGTGCTCACTGAGCAGAAGATCCACGGCCACGGGATACACAATGACACGCCGTTCGCGCCGCTCGCGCCTTGCGAGCCCCCTGTCTACAAGCTCGGTTATGGCCTCACTCGCGCGGCTTGCCGAAATCCCAAGCGCACGACAAAGGTCATCGGAATGATATGACTCCTGGCCTGCTCCCCAGATTGCGGCAGCCTGCGCGTTGGGTGACATCTTGGTCGCGCGATTATGAAACCGGGCACCGCCTCTCTCCGTATAGGCAGCGCCCATAAATGAAAGAAAAGCCTGTCTACCGGGGCAAACAAAGGGAATCCCTTGCGCGACCAATGCCTTGCGCTGGCGCGCATCGGCATCAGGGTACGAAATGACAACAGGAGCCTCCGAACGCAAGGTTAGCTGGCTATAGACCCTTTTGGCCTCGGGAAGCCCGACGTCAGTAGGCAAACTTGCAAGCAAAAAAGAAAAACCATTTGCGTCAACGGCGCGGACCTCAATCGACCGCAGATGCAGCGGCAAGTGTGCGGATCCAGGCCAAGTTTTAGCCTTGGCGGAGAGGCCCAGTGCTTCTTGTAAGTAGGTAAGCGCTTCGTTCATTTCCATCTTTTTCGCTTAGTTCCAGTTGATATTGGAATTATACATAATTTTCGGAAATGATGTGATTTCTATCAGGTATGGGCCCGTATTTGAGTTTTCAAAAAGTCCCGAATCGGCGAAGCGATTCGGGATACAATAGCTACAGGAAACGACGCATCCCGCGTAAATGAACGTGAGCGCGGGCGGCCTAGTTTTCAGCTTTAGTTAAATGCCCGGGATCCGACCCCCGGGCATTCTTATTTGCGCTTGTTGCGGCGCAAATGCCTTCTACCGTCCGCACCGCGCGTGCGCCTACGGACCTTAAACCGAATCTCATACGAGTCAAGAAACGCGATGACGGATGAGTCCGCACCGGACGGTGGAGGCTGCCTGTGTTGTCCAATCAAAACCACCCTTAAAAAGGGTGGTTTGCTCTTAGGGTATAACCCACGGGCCCCGGGCTCGCGTCTAAAGGCGC
>CAKUEU010000096.1 GCA_934646865.1 uncultured Collinsella sp.
GGCAACTGCAGCAACTGCCTCACGCAGTTCGAGGTCGAGGACGTGACCGACATGGCCCGTGTCGCCGTGCGCTACGTCGCCATGCGCCCCATGCGCTTTGGCAAATCGCTCATTGCCGACGTGCTTCACGGCGGCAATACCGAGCGCATCCGCCAGATGCATCTGGACGAGGACCGCGGCTATGGTGAGCTGTCGAGTGAATCGGTCGGGCGCATTAAGGACATCATCGGTCAGTTGTGCGGCCGTGGCTATCTGGCCACCTCGCAGGGCCAATATCCGGTGGTCGGCCTGGGTCCGCGTGCCGGCGAGGTCGAGGACGAGACCTTTGCCTTTACCGTTAAGCGTCGCGCGTCCAAGCGCAAGGCGTCGGCGCGCGCCCGTCGTGCGGTGGACTTACTGCGCGAGGAGGCCGAGCTGGATCAGCGTCCGCGCGTGGGCGACGACGCCGAGCTGTTCGAGCGCCTGCGGGCACTCCGCAAGGAAATCTCGACCGAGCTCGAGATGGCGCCGTACATGGTCTTTTCCGACAAGGCCCTGCGCGGTCTGTGCCGTCTGCGTCCACAGACGCGCGACGAGCTCATCCAGGTCAACGGCATCGGCGAGAAAAAGGCCGAAAGCTTTGGCGAGCAGTTTATGGCGGCGATTGAAGAGTTTGAATCCGAGCACGCACGGGATGGAGCATAACGATGGCAACCGATAACAAAACTGAGCGTTCCGAGCGCGCTGACGTGCCCGCCGTGCCGCTGTACCAGCAGGTCATGGATGACCTGAAGGGCGAGATCGCGCGCGGCGTATATCCGACCGGTTCTCGCATTCCTTCCGAGATGGAGCTCGCGAAGTCCTACGGCGTGGGGCGCATCACCGTGCGCCGCGCCATCGAGGAGCTGTCGCGCGCGGGGTACCTTAACCGCCAGCAGGGGAGGGGCACCTTTGTATGCGCTCCCAAGCTCAAGCGCAAGATTGTCCAGAAAGGCGATGTTCAGAGCTTTACCGAGGGCTGTGCTGCCAACGATATGGTGGCGGGCGCGCGTCTGGTGTCACGCACGGTGGTCGCGGCGACGCGCGAGGACGCGGCGTTTTTTGGCGTGGAGCCCGGCTGCGAGCTTATCGTGGTAGAGCGCGTGCGTACGGCCGACGGCATCCCCGTCATGCTCGAGAACAACGCCTTTGTGCTGGTTGATCACCCGTATCTGCAGACGCTGGCCGACGAGGACCTTACCGACAACTCGATCTTTGCGCTCGTTGCCGAGCACTCGGGTCGTTCGCCGCTCAAGTCCGACCCCTGCACGGTGGAGATTGCGCTTGCCGATGCTCAGGCGGCCCCGCTGCTCGAGGTTCCGATTGGCGAGCCGCTCTTCTACATGGAGGCGTACTTTACCGATTTTGATGAGCGACCTCTGCTGCTCGGCCGTCAAAAGATCGTGGGCTCGCGCTACGTGTTCGACATCTAATGTTCATAGATAGAACAACATAGAACAAATTTGCCGAAATGACTTCACCTGCGCTAGTTTGCGTGGTATAAATAGGACAACATAGAACGACCGCAGGTACGAGCTGCCGTCGCTCAAGGCCGCCACACAGGGAGGAACATCAGCATGAACGCACATGATCTGGTCCAGGAAATCATCGAGCGCAAGGGTAAGATCGAGAACGTCTTTTGGATCGCCTGCGGCGGTTCGATGATCGACCTGATGCCTGCCAACGAGCTGCTCAAGCGCGAGGCCACCACGTTTGCCTCCACGGTCTACACCGCGCGTGAGTTCTGCCTGATGGCTCCCAAGAGCCTTGGCGAGAAGTCGCTCGTCATCGCCTGCAGCCACAGCGGCAACACGCAGGAGGTGGTCGACGGTTGCGAGATGGCGCTGGTCGCCGGCGCCGAGGTCGTCGCCATGACCGACTGCGAGGGCTCCAAGATCGACAACGGCAAGTGGACTACCTGGGTCTACCCCTGGGGCGAGGGCGTGTCGCAGGCCGAGGTGCCGCAGGGCATCGGCGCTCTGATCGCCGCCGAGCTGCTCGACCAGCAGGAGGGCTACGAGGCGCTCGCCGACATGTACGCCGGCCTCAAGCAGATGGACGCGCTGCTGCCCGCTGCCCGCGAGAAGGTCAACGCCGAGTTGGGCGCCCGCTTTGCCGAGCTCTGCCAGCAGCACGAGTTCTTCTACATTCTGGGTTCCGGCCCCAACTTTAGCCAGACCTACGCCATGGCCATCTGCTCGCTCATGGAGATGCAGTGGCAGCACTGCTGCTACATCCACTCCGGCGAGTACTTCCACGGCCCGTTCGAGGCCACCGAGCCCGGCGTGTTCTACTTTGTACAGCTTGGCGCCGGCGAGTGCCGTCCCATGGAAGAGCGTGCGCTTGCATTCCTCAACACGCACACCGACACGATCATGGTGCTCGACGCGCTCGAGTACGGCGTGGGTGAGGTGCCCGCCAGCGTGCGTTCGTTCCTGGAGCCGATCTTCTTCTACGCGATGAGCTGCGAGCTGCGCGCCGCCCGCGGCAAGGTCTTCGACCACAGCCCCGAGTACCGCCGCTACATGGGTGTCGAGCAGTACTAAGTTACGGGGAAAGCGATCTTTCACGACGGGGCCTTCGCCAAGCGCAGGCCCCGTTTTGCGTTGCGGAGCCCCTTTCAGTTTGTCAGAAAACGAAGGTGAATACTTTTCCCGAGAAGTGAACGACCTATTTTGGACCCCCGAAGCATCTACACTTTTCGGCGCTAAAACCGCAGGAAATCTTCGACGAAACCGCAGGAAACAGCGCCTCAAAAGTGTCGATGCTCCGGGGGTCCGATTTAACTCGTTCACTTCTCGGGAAAAGTATTCACCTTCGATTCGCAAGGGAGCTGCGTGAGCCAAAAAAGCGGGCCGCGCCGGGGTTTCCGGCGCGGCCCGCTTAGTATCGCGCTTAGATTCGCAGGGTTGCGGCAGCCAACGGCCTATTTGGCGTCGTAGGCCTCGGCGTCCCACCAGTCGAGCTGGGCGATGTTGTCGCGGATGTGCTGGCAGCTCTTGTGGAAGCCCTCGAGCTCGTGCTCGGACAGGTCGAGCGTGTAGACCTCCTCGACGCCCTCGGCGCCGATCACGCACGGCAGGGAGGTGAAGATGCCTTCCTCGCCATACTGGCCGGTCATAAGCGTGGAGGCGGAAAGCACGGCGTGCTCGTTGTGCAGCACGGCAGCGCAGACGCGCGCGGCGGAGTTGGCGACGGCGTACTCGGTGCACTGCTTGCCCTGGTAGGTCACATAGCCGCCCTTGCGCGCGAGCTCCTCGACCTCCATGTGGTCGAAGGCATACTTGTCGGGGTTCTCGGCCTGAAGCTCGGTCAGGCTCTTGCCGGCGATGGTCGCGGCCTTAAAGGCGGCCAGCTGGCTAAAGCCGTGCTCGCCGATCATGTAGGCGTCGATGGACTTGGGGCTCACGCCGACCTTCTTGGAGATCTCGGTGCGCAGGCGGGCGGAATCCAGGCCGCAGCCCGAGCCGATGATCTTCTTGGGATCGTAGCCGGTCAGGTGCCACAGCTCGGTGCACACGACGTCGCAGGGGTTGGAAATGCTCACGAAGATGCCGTCGAAGCCGGCATCGACGATGCGCTTGGCAAAGGTGCGGGCGGCATCGGTGGTAAAGAACAGCTCGCCGTCGCGGTTGCCGGCGGCCAGCGCGACCTTGCCGGCGGCGTTGACGATGACGTCGCAGCAGGCCAGCTCCTCGTAGTGGTCGTAGCAGTTGACGATCTTGGTGTTATACGGGACAAACGAAAGGGAGTCGCGCAGGTCCTGGACCTCGGACGTCACCTTGGCCTCGTTGATATCGCACAGGTACAGCTCATCGGCAATGCCCTGCATAAGCAGGCTGTTGGCGACATGTGCTCCTACGTGGCCCTGGCCGACCACACCGATCTTACGCGTCTGGTACATATGAGTATCCTTTCGGCCGAGTTTTTCGCGTTGAAACATTGTAGCGTCCTGCTACCACTTCGCTAGGCTAAAGTGCCTTAGATTTTTGGGACATGCCTTAATCTCTACTTTTGGGGCGTTTTGGGCCGCTGGCGGCATCGCGGGGCGATGTGCTCGCGCGAATGGGGCCGCTCGTTGTACCATAGCTGCAACTGACTCGTAAGGAGCATCCATGCCCATTCGCATTCCCGACGCCCTCCCTGCCGCCGCGCAGCTCGAGAGCGAGAACATCTTTGTCATGACCGAGTACCGCGCGCTGCATCAGGACATCCGCCCGCTGCGCGTGCTCATCCTCAACCTCATGCCCACCAAGATCGCCACCGAGACGCAGATCATGCGCAAGCTCTCCAACACGCCGCTGCAGGTGGAGGTGGACCTGCTGCGCACCAAGACGCACGAGGCCACGCACGTGAGCGCCGGCCACCTGGAGACGTTCTATCGCACGTTCGACGACATCCGCGACATCCACTACGACGGCCTGATCATCACGGGCGCGCCGGTGGAGCAGATGCCGTTTGAGGAAGTCGACTACTGGCCCGAGCTCTGCCAGATCATGGACTGGTCCACCACGCACGTGCACTCCACGCTGCACATTTGCTGGGGCGCGCAGGCGGGCCTGTATCACCATTACGGTATTCAGAAGTACGATTTGCCGGCTAAGGCGAGCGGCGTGTTTGAGCATCATCTGGTGAAGCCGCAGAGCCCGCTGGTGCGCGGTTTCGATGACCGCTTCTATGCCGTGCACTCGCGCAACACCGACGTGCGCCGCGAGGACGTGGAGGCCGAGCCGCAGCTCGAGGTCGTGGCCGTGTCCGACGAGGTGGGCCTGTACATCGTCAAGTCGACCGACAGCCGCCGCTTCTTTGTCTTTGGCCATCCCGAGTACGACACCGACACGCTGCGCCTGGAGTACGAGCGCGACGTGAAGCGCGGGCTCAACCCGGAGGTGCCGGCGCATTACTTCCCGGGCGACGACCCCACGGCCGAGCCGCGCAACGTCTGGCGCAGCCAGGCCCAGCTGTTCTACACCAACTGGCTCAACTACTACGTCTACCAGACCACGCCCTACGACCTGGCCCG